>CBFHHI010000062.1:0-11297 GCA_965655675.1 Methylophilaceae bacterium
AATAGCAACAGTTGGTATGTTGAGCGCTGCACTTAAATGTGAAAGTCCAGTATCGACACCAATCGAAACTCGTGCTTGTTGAATAATGCTTGCCAACGCCGCAATACTGAGCTTTGGCAGGACAATAACATGATCAGCCTCTCTAGCAACGGTCTGAGCACGTTGGTGCTCCGCTTCAGTTGACCATGGCATCACCAGACACAGGTTCTGTGTTGATAGCTGGCTTGCTAACATAATCCAATGTGAAATTGGCCACAGCTTGCTCTCTTTGCTAGTGCCATGTAACCCCATTGCAAATGATTGAGGCAAAACAAAATCTAACACATGATCGCGCGCGGTGATGCCATAGCTGGCTGCGTTATCAACGAGTGTATAGCCGCAAGCTTGTGCAGCAAGTTGACGATTGCGTGTTACCGCATGTTGATCACGTGCAATAGGGTGCTTTTTGTCGTAAAAATAACTCGCCAGAGGTTCGCGTGCGGAAGCAGCATCCATCCCGTGTTTGCTCCCTTGCGCAAAAGAAGACATCACTGCACTCTTAATTAATCCTTGCGTGTCAATCACCAAATCATAAGGCTGTTGAGATAGTTTTTTCTTGAAAGAGGCTATTTCACACCACGTTTTTTTAATAAACAGCTGTTTTCGCCAACGTCTTATAGCGACTGTAATCACTTGTTTTATATCTGGATGTAGCCTTGGAATGTCTGCAAAAGCCTCTTCAACCAACCAATCAATATGGGCATCAGGGTGCTGCTGTAAAATGTCAGTGACGACAGGTAAGTTGTGAATGACATCACCTAACGAAGATGTTTTAACCAGTAAAATGCGTTTCATGGCGCTATTTTCGCATACAATCACATTTTTTATTTAGCGCCGAAAAGTTTTCAGGAAAGTGCATGCGTTTAAGCAGGCTAAACCTCTTGCATCGCGCTATTAAAATCACATGGCCATCAGTATTTTGCAGTGGCCGACTTTGACTCTACATCCAATAATTATTGACCTAAGTTTATGCGTAAATGCAAGCATAAATTAAGAGTGGTTTTTAGAGGTTAGCAAGCCTCAATCAACCATTTCAGTTCTATTAAAACCAAGGTCCATCCTTGTATTATTACAATTCTAAACTGGCTGGCAGTTAATCTTTAGCGATGACTTTGGGCTGGGCGTTTAATCGCCTATAATTATGCCTTATGTACGCGCAAACAAAACTCGTCACCATTTTGGTGCCCAATTACAAAACACCCGAAATTACTAAAATCTGCATGCGGTTATTACGCAAGCATACCGATTTCAGCAAAGCAAAAGTGATTGTGATTGACAATAACTCAGCGGATGCTTCATTGGCATATCTGCGCAGTTTGTCTTGGATTAAGCTGATTGAGAGAAAGCCAAACAAAAATGAAACAGGTGTTCAATCTCATGCGGAAGCTTTGGATATGGGACTGATTGAGGTAAAAACGCCTTATGTGCTGTCTATACACACTGACACTTTCGTAAAGCATAATGATTGGTTGAAAACATTACTTGCGCCATTTCGCGGTAATCCTAGGCTTGCCGGAGTTGGGTCGTGGAAGTTGGAGTCTAAAAATGCTATGCAAAGATTTGGTGTTCACTTTGAACAGGCTTGGAAAAAATATTTGCATGATAACTTTGGCTATCAACGCTATAACGCCAAGCGTTTAGATGAAAGCCAATATTATTTGCGTAGCCATTGTGCCATGTATCGAACAAGCATTATCAGAGAGCTCAATACATGCTTTTTTGATGGTGAAACAACAGCCGATAAAGTTATGCACGAGAAAATGGTTCAAGCAGGTTATGATATGCGTTTTTTAGAATCGGCTGAGTTAGGTCAATATGTCGATCCCTTAAATCACGCTACAGCTATTCTTAACCCAAACTTGGGAGCTAGCAAAAAAAACATTAAGGAAGGTAGTGAAAGAGTTAAGAAAATGCTGAGAGGCATAGATGTAAATCAAATTCTATCGGACACATCTTTAGACTGTTAACTTAATCAGCACTATCAATATTTTAAAAACGGTCTGAGCTAGTACACATCAATTGTAAATTCACGACTTATTCAATTAGGAAATTAAAAGTGAAACATAAAAAAATACTTGTCTATATTCCTGCAAGGCTTGGCGATGCCTTAATGCAATCTCCTGTCATTAGTCTCATCACTAAGAATATAAAAAACGTTTCTGTCGACATTCTGGCTACTAGTTCAATTGGTGTTGATTTATATCAAAATAATCCTAATGTCTCAAAAGTTATTAAATATGACAACAAAGGTGCATTTCAAAAACTTTCTGCTGATTATGATTTTTTTCTAATCGCTCATCACGATAGCCATTCTGCAGATTTAGTTTATAAAATTAATTGTAAAGCTCTGGTTATTGAGTATGCAGACAAAAATATTCACCAAGCTAGACAAAACACAGAATTTATTAATTCTTTTCTTCTGAGCAAAAACGCTCTAATGGAAATTGAATGTCTTTATGAAATATACCCAACAATTTTAGATTATTCTTTCGCAAAAAATAAACTAGAACAAAATAAAAAATATATTGGTTTCCATTTTGGTTGCCACGGTTTAGCTAAATCTCGAATGTGGTTTTGGAAAAGTGCTAACTTTAAGCATCAAAAAGCATGGGCGATTGAAAATTACATTGAATTAGGAAAGTTAATTAGAGCCAAATATCCATCGGTATTATTTGTGCTAACTGGCAGTTCGGAAGAAGAGAAAATAGCCTTTAAATTTATACAAACATTTCCAGAGACGATATCGCTTTTTGGCAATACCAATATTGGTCAACTAAAATCTATCATAGAAAAGTTAACAGTATTTATATCAGGTGATACAGGTCCAATGCACGTTGCATGTTCAACATTTACGCCAATGCTAACACTTTTCGGCAATACCAACCCGACAAGGACGGGGCCATACCCTCCTACCCAATATCGTAAAATAATTCAAAATGACAGTATTGAATTTATAACTCCCGAAGAAGCTTTTGCTGTTGTTGAATCCCTGCTAAATTACTAATTGCTGTTTTAAAACGCTAAGTAAGCGTTAATTGAGAAAACATCAACTCCAAGTTCAAATAAAAGATATTTGTGGGTTTCAATTTGGCTGGCTTTTGTTTAGTTGCAATGAGCTGGAGACTTAAGCGGACTACCAACCAAGCCCGCTTTCTGATTTAATTCATAAACTTAGCACTTAGGCAAATGTCATCTTATTTTGACCTAAATCATTCTAATTATTCCAGTTGCCTAACCTCATAGGTACGTCTTCGAGTTATATAAACTGTAAGGCGTAATCAGGGATTCCTCTTTTGCATGGGGCATCAATATCCAATGGTAAGTCTTTTCTTTTTTCAGTTCCTTGAACGCGATCCTTTCTTAGAAAGCTTATTTCAAGAGTTTTAGGCAAAAAATCATCCGCAATAGAAGCATAATTATTGGCATGTATGTGGACTATCTCATAATGATTTTGAATATCTTTAATCGTTTTTATAAATTGATTGCGGCGAATATCAGTTTCATGAAACTCCACCGCCATACCTATTATTCTCTCCTTAGCAAAGATAATCTGATCGACAATCTCATATTCGGAGCCCTCGATATCCATTTTTAAAAAAATATTATTCCCAGACACTCTATCCAGCGCTGTTTTCAGATTAACGTCGTAAGGTAGAGTAGGGTGCCCTGTGATTCTCTCCTCATAATGCTTCGCATTAGAACTGAAAAATTTTTTATAACTTATCAGTACTTGATATTTGCGCTTTAGCCTTTTCAAGGATGATTTAAATATAAAAATACCGCACAGCGCCTTAATAAAATTCTTTCTGAAAATGCTTTCTGAAACCGAATAATCATAAGCATGAATAGTAATTTGTGGATTTAGCTTTAAGAAGTCTTCATCGAAAGTCCAATCATATGACAACCCGAGTGATATAAGACAATCAGAGTCTCTAATTGCGCTACTAGAGACAATGTAGCCACCATCATTTCTGTTACCTAACCTGATAAGATCATTCACAATAATAGGTGCTAAAAAGTGATGTTGTTGATGAAGAGGAACCTCAATCAAATCTTGGACGGGTTGAGACATACATACCTTTCTGGTGGTTGATAAACTATGGAATAGTTTCTATGCAGTGATTTGGATACTTTAATTATACAACCTTAAAGGCTGCATTGTTATAAGCGAATATCTTGCGGATAATGATGGTTTTAAATAATAAAGGTCAGGCACGACTTTCAAGAAGAGTGTCCAGTATTTTGTATAAACGGCGGTTGATGATTGCCTAGGCATTCTGACCTTAAACTTCGTTCTAAACCTGTTTAGCGTAGGTTAATTAACGACCCACTCTTTTTCATTTTGTAATGTCGAAATGATCAAAATTTCAACAGATTCTTTCTGCCACTATCAGCGTAGCCTGTGACCTTGTTTTGCTATCTAGCATTTTATTTGATTTTTTGAAAAATAAAGATAAAACACCAATTTTAATTAAGCTTAATTTTGCACTAAATATTTGACGCTTTACAATCTTAAGTACATCTTTGGGGTGGTAATTTTTATTATAAAATAGAAAAGCACCCTCACGCTTTCTCTTCCACTTTTCCAATGAAGGCGCTTTTTTTTCACTAGCACCGCCAATGTGTTCGATCGTAATATTAGATGCGTAGCCAATCGAGCCTATTTCTTTCCTGAGCCTAAAGCAAAAATCAACATCTTCACCATACATAAAAAAATCACTATCAAACCCACCTATTTTTAAATAGTCTGCTTTTCTGACCAGCATACAAGCACCCAATACCCACGCAATTTCACCTTTTAACTCTTTAAAATTGGTATGTTTACAGTATTTTTGTGCTGGATAGTTTGATTTAGGTGTGACGGTTTTATTTTTTTCTGGCTCTTCAATACGCGGGCTAATCAGTGCACATTGACTTTTTTCAAGTGCATTGACTAGTTCTAGCAAAGTGTTTTCATGAATGAGTTTTGTGTCTGGATTTAAAATTAGTATGTACTTACCTTTTGCTGATGCTACAGCTAGATTATTCGCTCGACCAAAACCAAGATTAGTATCACTCAAAATAAGCGTTGTTTTTTCATTTTCAATAGCTTGGATAAGCCTCTTCTCACCAGCTTCGCTACAGTTATCAACAACAATAACTTCAAAATCAATACCTTGCTGATCACTCAACGAGTCAAGGCAAGTGTGCAAATATTTTAGTGTATTGTAATTTACAATAATCACTGACAACTTCACTTTAGTTGGGTCGTTTGACGGCATCATAATCTTTCACCTGCGCGTATTTTCCGTTGAAACTTGGCATCGAGCTTGAGCGCTCGTTGATTTATCCAGTCTAGGACTGAGTCTTTCAAAATGGCTTCACTTAACGCAGTTTTAGAGTAGGTTTTAATAAAAAGTAAAATATCTCGTTTAGTTAAGCCAATATGCAAGGCGGAAAAATAAAGGGCTGCTAAATCTTTATTTCGATTCGACCGGTTTATCTTGATCGACAATATTGCGCGATGTAAATCCAGCAAATATGGCAAGCTATCAAGTGACTCTATTTGATCGATTTGAAAACAAATATGGCATAAATAAAAATCTCTGTGAAACAAGCCTGCGCCATGCATTTTTGCAGCAAGCTGCGCCACTTTTTTTATTAGCATTCTTTTTAACTTTAGCTTTGGTGGTGTTTGCTCCCAGTTCGCGCAATAGGTTTCTAAGCTAACAATATCGCCTAAGTCACGCGTTAAAACAAAAGATTGCTTAGTAGCGGGGTTATAACCACATTCTCCAAATGCCACTAAAGGAGTGGTTAAAATGTTATTTTTGCCTAGCAATTCTATCGCCAACATTTCATTTTTAGCGCTGACAATTGGCATTTTAAAAAACAATAAATTTTTAATTATTTCTAGCCAACCTACACCTAAGTGTTGCTTGATATAGTAGCTTTTGTTATCAATGATTATCTTTGAGGTTAGCCTGGAGGGTGCATCTCTACATACTTGCCCTCTGAGTTGCATGAAATATTCAAATTGCATCTTTAGCGTCGACTGTTGCAGTGCTAAGTCTTCTTGTAAAAGTAAAGTGATTTGATTATTTTTGTATAATCCAAGCAATTTTTATCCTTATTCATGTATAAAGTTATTATCCTGCAAATTTTAAAATTAGTGAAAAGTAATGCACGCATTTATTTATAAAAGTTCGGTTTTAACCAAGCAATTCACTTTGATTTTTATGTCGAGCTTGATTGCTTTATCGGTGATTGCTATCCAGCACGGCTGGATTACTTCCGATTCGATACTTTATTTCGAAATGGCCAAACACATTGCCAATGGTGATTTTCAAGCAGCTTATGAGGTAGAAAAATTTAGCTGGGGCTTTTATCCCGCACTTATCGCTATGGTGCATAAAATAACTGGCTTGGGTTTGCATGCATCAGCCAATATATTAATTGTAGGTTTTTTTGTAGGCTTGGTGACTGGGCTAATGCGCCTGGTTCAGATCGCGGGGGGTGGATGGCGCGAGCAATCTTTGGCTGTGTTTTTGCTCTTGGGTGCGCGCTACATGGTAGGGGATATTATGCCTATGGTCAGCCGTGATTTAGGCTATTGGACCGTCATGTTGTGGGCGGTCAATTTTCTTATTTTATATTATCAGCACGCCAAAATTACATATGCTTTTTACTGGCAAGCTTTGGCGGTGATAGCCTTATTGTTGCGTATAGAAGGTGCTGTGCAACTGTTAGTCTTGCCTTTATTTGGTCTGTGTTTTAAAACACAAGCAAGCACATGGCGGCTACGCTTGATGCCTTATGCGCTTGCGATTGTGGCTGCCATCTTGCTGACGATTGTGCTTGTCATAATAGGCGCTAACTTAGATACATTAGGCCGTATTAAAGAGCTGTTCACGGGCTTAAGTGATATTCAATCTAACTTTTCTCACAACCTATCACACCGCGTAGCAATCATGCGCAATGACGTGATTGGTGAGCCATTTAAAGAGTTTGCTTGGTTTACTTTTTTGTTGGCGTATTTTGCGATTGTTACCGTCAAGTGCTTGAGTGTGGCAGGTTGGGCGCCAACATTGTTATCACTTACCCAAACTAAAGCGATTAAATCAGCTTGTGAGCCCATTGCGGGCCGCTTTCTGTTGTACTGGATATTGCTATCTTGGGTGATTGGTTGCCTAATTGCCTTTAAGGTGAACTTGCTATCTGGTCGATACGTTGGTTTATTTGGCATTGCGCTCATCGTATTAGCGAGCTTTGCGCTCTCTGCGCTGCTCAATCAACTAAGCAACCATACATTATCCAAAAAAGGAAAAGCATTATTTTACATTGCTGTTGGTATTGTATTGCTTGGCTTGATGAGCAGCATTGCTCCTAAAAAAGACGGCTACCATTATGAGATTGATGCCGTTAAGTATGTGAAACAGCAACTAAAACCTAATGAAACGGTGTTATATTCATCACCAAGACAACGCTTTTATGCCCAAGCGCCCTATGAAGGTAGGACTCAGGATGAATGGGAACTGATTAAGAAACAGATAGATGAAAACACGATTAATAATTATAAATATCTTGTTATTAAGCTAGACGACACTCCAGAAAATAAAGATAAAGAAGATCACCTTAAGCTGCATTTAAAACGCTTCAAGATGGAGAAAATATTTTACGGTTATAAAAAGAAAAAGCGTATTTTTATATACAAAAACAGAGAGTAACTAAGGGTACAAGTATAGATAATTTCGTCAGTCTTTGCTGTGATTGTTTGCTGTCATTTTTTGTGAGTGTAGACATTCATACAATACCTTTAATATGATTAATTTATGAAATTTGCGTTTGTTATCTTTAAGTATTTTCCTTATGGTGGGGTGCAACGCGATATGTTGCGCATTGCACAAGATTGTCTTGCATTAGGCCATGAAGTCACTGTTTTTACTGGGCAATGGCAGGGGGAGAAACCTGATAATGTAAAAGTTGTGATTTGTGAGAGCAAAGGGTGGTTGAATCATCAAAAACATGAAAGCTTAATTCAAAATATTGAGCAAGAAATAAACAAAAGCCGTATCGACTTGATTGTAGGGTTCAATCGAATGGCTGGGTTGGACGTATATTTTGCAGCTGACTCTTGCTTTGTGGCCAAAGCGCATGATGAAAGACCATGGTGGTATCGCTATACGCCAAGGTTTAAATGGTTTGAACAGGTAGAAAATGCTATTTTTAATGCGAGTGGTCACTGCCATATTCTAACCTTGACTGAGGCTGAACAATCCCTATTTCAGCGTTGGTATCACACGCCAGACTCGCGCTTTCACTTAATCCCACCCTTTCTATCGCAACAGCGTTTTGGTATCCCTAATGATATAGATATCGATAAGCGTCAAGTGCTACGCACAGATATGCGCAAAAGTTTTGGCTTTGAAGCTAAAGATAAAGTTTTATTATTGGTTGGATCAGGTTTTAAAACCAAAGGCGCAGATCGTGCAGTGCTAGCTTTGCATGCCTTACCTGAGGAACTGCGTCAGCAGGTTAAGTTGCTAATTATTGGACAAGATTCAGCAACCTATTTGAACAAGCTGATTGCTGAATTAGGTTTACAGACACATGTAAAAGTGTTGGGTGGGCGTGATGATATTCCACAACTGATGCAAGCGAGTGATGTCATGATACATCCAGCGCGGCGTGAGTTGGCTGGTCACGTGCTTTTAGAGGCAATGGCATGCGGTTTGCCAGTGATTACTACAGACCAATGCGGCTATGCCTCTCATATTAAAAAGGCAGAGGCGGGTGTCGTTTTAACCTCTCCATTTTCACAATATAACCTCAATCATGTCCTGCTTCAATTGTTGCAAGGCAATTCTAAGACCTATCAAGATGCGGGTCGGCGGTATGCGCAGCAGCTCATGCAACTTAACTCGGGGCGTGCTGAAGCAAATATTTTGACTAAAATAGCAGATGCGATGAAACAAACATCAGCAGTTACCATTGCCCCTACAGACAACACAGACCTTTTATTATGGATTGCGCCTAAACACGCTACACAATTAAAGGGTATGCGTTTTGACGATTTTATGACGCTTAATGGGTTCACTGTACGCGCTGCGGCAAACCGCAAAACGATGCGAGTGAGTCTTAATGGCCGCTCTTATTTTGTTAAGCAACATGGTGGTGTAGGCTGGAATGAACTCATTAAGAACTATTTAAGTGCAAAGCGGCCAGTGATAGGAGCAATGACAGAGGTGTATGCGATTCAAGCACTTACTGCATTGGGTATCCATACCACGCCCATTGCGGCTTATGGTGTCAGAGGGCGTTGTGCTGCTTCCCAGCAATCCTTTTTACTGACTGAAGATTTAGGTGACATCGTTTCACTAGAGGATATTTGCAAAACATGGTTGACATATCCGCCTAGCCAAGCTGCACGGCAGGCAATGTTGGTTGCCGTTGCTAAATTAGCTAAGCGATTTCATGAAGCAGGTTTGAGTCACCGTGATTTTTATCTGTGTCATATTGCACTACAGCGTAATGTGATTGTTACGGAAGATACTGATTTTTATTTATTAGATCTACATCGAGTACTACATCATCAGCCTGTTCATGGCAGTGCAGTGCGTAAAGATATTGCCGGCTTGATGTTCTCATGTATGGATTACGGTTTTACCACGCAGGATTGGGATATATTTAAGGCGCACTATTTGCCTCAAGATACAAAATTCTGGCAGCATGTAAATAAGCGCGCGCAAAAACTATACGCTAGATTCAATAGTGACAAGTTCCAAAAGCGAGTAAAAGCAGAGAGGGATCTGGTTGATTACTAAAAAATTGCTTATTTTTTAGGCGCGTTCAATTTCTGCATGGCATGACGTCTTGTTTTATAGCGGTTATATTGCCATAAATACTGTTCTGGTTTTTCTGCAACTTGGCGTTCAATCGCTTGGTTCAGTAATAAGGTTGTATCGATTGCACCAATTTTTTTAATGTGAATGTGGTAGCCTTCGCCATTATTTAGTCTTTCACCAAATGCCATCATTATGCTGGCACCAGTTTTTTCTGCTAATTTACTGGCTAATGTCATTGTGTAGGCAGGTTTCCCAAAGAAGTGAGTCCATTCACCTTCCCCTTCTTCTGGTACTTGATCAGGCAAGATGCCAATAGCCTCTCCTCTTTTAAGTGCTTGCATCAATTTACGCACGCCAGTTGCATTTGCTTCGGCAAGGCTTACGCCCTTGCGTGATCTCCCTTTTATAATGACTTTTTCTAAAAGTGTTAACTTTGGAGGTCGGTAAAGTACGGTGATAGGGTGCCTAGATCCATAGAAAATAGAAGTGATTTCAAAGCATCCAAGATGTGGCGTGAGAAAGATAATGCCTTTTCCCAAAGATAAGGCAGCTTCTACATCGTCCCATCCATCTATATTTTTAATAAAATGCGATAGCTCCGATTCGTTTTTACTCCATATCGCAAAGGATTCTAATATTGATTTGCCAGTTTCTTTGACATTTGCATGAACAAGTTGTTTGAGCTCGGCTTCGTTTTCATACAATCTACTTTGTAATATATTGTTGTATTGAATGCGAGCGCTTTTGACGTTACACAAATATAAGGCCCATCCAAGTATTTTTCCTATTTGATGAATCAATGGTAATGGTAATAGAGCTAAAAATTTGCTGATTAATATGAACATGATGGTTTCAATAATGTAATGACAAATGAGGTGGTTCGTTATAAGGCGCTAAAAGCTAGTCGTTATTATTGCATGAAAGTTGATGTGACGATTTCTTATGGTAATTGCTATTAATAATTTTATCGAAAAGCGGTCTAGAAGTTATAATCAAAATAGCGATATAACGCAAAAATCTTATCGCCATCAATGACTTTAAACAAAAAGTAACACCACCAAACAGAGTCATCTTTTGATGATTGATGCATTTCATAACGGTTATGTCATCACTCGTTATTGAGAGGCTGAGGTAAAATCCTAATTTTAAAAGTTGTAATTATTTAAGCTATTGCCTTGAACAAAATTTTATTAAATAACGCAGAGCCAATCCAAGTTCAGAAGATTGTGCGAACAGTCCCATTCCAACGGACAGTTGTTTATGGTCTTTGGAAGCACCAACATGTGTTTGCTAAAGTATTTTACGGCGCACGAGCAAAACAACATTATTTGCGCGATTTGTCAGGCGTTGATTATTTAACCAAAGCTAATATCCTAACAGCCCCCTTATTGCATAAAGATGAAACTACCATCGATAATACAAAGGCTTATGTAC
>CBFHHI010000063.1:0-11271 GCA_965655675.1 Methylophilaceae bacterium
CACTTCGAGAACGGCACGGTTTAGCTCACCATTAGGTGTCTATGACTTTCAGAAACGCTCAAGTTTGATTATGGTTTCCAGTGAAGGCGCACAAAAACTAGGTAAAATTGCATCAACATTAGCCCATGGTGAAAGCTTGCAAGCACATGCAAGATCTGCTGAATATAGGATTAAAGGGTAAAGGTTAAACCATGAGTCAGTTTTGGAGTGATATTGTTCATGAGTTAACGCCTTATGTGCCTGGAGAGCAGCCCAAAGTTCAAGATTTAATTAAATTAAATACCAATGAAAATCCTTATGGGCCCAGTCCAAAAGTGCTAGCAGCTATTGCAGCGCAAGCAACTGATAGTTTACGTTTATATCCCGATCCAAGTTCAGAACGGCTAAAAAGTGCCATTGCTAATTATCACGGACTAGCGGCAAATCAAGTATTTGTTGGCAATGGCTCAGATGAAGTGCTGGCCCATATCTTTCAAGCCTTATTAAAACATTCAAGACCGTTGCTTTTCCCTGATATTACCTACAGCTTTTATCCCGTTTACTGTGGTTTGTATGGTATTGATTATGAAGCAATAGCATTAGATCGGCATTTTGAAATTAATATCCATGATTATGATCGACCAAACGGCGGTATCATTTTCCCTAATCCGAATGCTCCAACAGGAATCCCGCTGGAACTGGCAAGAATAGAAGCGCTATTGCAAAAAAATCGATACTCTGTCGTAGTGGTCGATGAGGCTTACGTTGATTTTGGTACTGAATCTGCAGTCCGGTTAATTAAAACTTATCCCAATTTACTAGTCACACAAACGCTGTCTAAAGCGCGTTCACTGGCTGGCTTAAGAGTTGGTTATGCGCTCGGCCACCCGGATTTGATAGAGGCCCTAATGCGCGTTAAAGATAGTTTTAACTCTTATCCAATTGACAAGTTGGCTGAAGTTGGCGCTATTGCTGCAATGGAAGATGTTGATTATTTTGAAGCCACGCGAGAAAAAGTCATGGTTCTGCGAGAGAGATTAACTAAACAAATGGAAGCCGTTGGGTTTGTTGTATTGCCATCGGGAGCCAATTTTATTTTCGCCAAACATCCTGCAATAGAGGGTGAGTCGCTAGCAAATGCACTGCGTGATCAAAATATCATCGTGAGGCACTTTAAGAAGCCTAAACGTATTTCGCCATTTGTGCGGATTACCATTGGAACGGACCTGCAAATGACTAGGCTAATAGAAGCGTTAACTGTCATCGTGTCAAAATAACACAAGCTTTATTCAAAAAAAATAGCCTGTTGTATTTAAATGCGACTAATTTCTTGAAATTGTCTCTCAATTGCGGTTATGATGTCGGAATGTACACTTAAAGCGCATTTAATGTAACGTTAAATTTAATTAGGTGGATACAAGATTAAATTTTAATTGTTTTAAAACGAGCAAATTCGGAGGAAGACTTATCATGGCACAAACCCAAATGGCATTAGATTCATTAGACTTTGACGCAACAGTAGCACTAGCAGCTAAAGTTGCGCCACACGTTGATATTTTAGAAATCGGTACACCATGCATCAAGCATAATGGTATTGAACTATTAAAAACATTGCGTGCGAAGTTTCCAAATAACAAAATTTTAGTTGATTTAAAAACAATGGATGCCGGTTTCTATGAGGCTGAGCCATTTTATAAAGCGGGTGCTGATATTTGTACAGTATTAGGAACAGCAGACATCGGCACTATTAAAGGTGTGATTGATGTTGCCAATAAATACGGCAAAATGGCACAAGTTGATTTAATCAATGTTAAAGACAAAAAAGCACGTACATTAGAAGTTGCAAAATTAGGCGCGCATATTATCGGTGTTCATACTGGTTTAGATCAGCAAGCTGCAGGTCAAACACCATTTACAGATTTGGCTATGGTTACTGGTTTAAAAACTGGTGCTAAAGTATCAGTTGCAGGCGGTGTTAAAGCAGCTACTGCGGCACAAGTTGTAGATGCAGGTGCTGATATTGTTGTTGCTGGAGCTGCTATTTATGGCGCTGCTGATCCTGCTGCTTCTGCAGCTGAAATTACCGGCATTGTACATGCGGGCAATGCCAGCGCAGGTGGTATGAAATGGTTGCCATGGGCAATTATTGCAGGTGCGGTATTGTTGGGTTTATTTTTATTGAATGGTGGTTCAGAGCAGTCTGTTGAAGTGCCTGATGCAGTTGTTGAAACAATTGAAGACGCAGCTGATGCTTCTAGTGAAATGGCTACTGATGCGGTCGAAGCAACTAGCGACGCGATGGATGAAGCTGGTGAAGCTGTATCTGACGCAGTGGATGCAGCTAACGCTGAATAAGCGGTTAAGTGATTAAAAGCCGACCATTGGTCGGCTTTTTTTATTGCATTTTTGCTAAACAGCTTGAGATTGAGTTAAAATGCAGTCAAATCTTTGAAATTAAACTAATTACTCTTCGTAACATATTAATCTTATGCGTCAAGCCGAAGTTACTCGTAATACACTTGAAACACAAATTACAGTCGCTATTAACATAGACGGTACTGGCAAATCACAATTTGAAACTGGCCTAGGCTTTTTAGATCATATGCTTGATCAAGTAGCTCGGCACGGCATGATGGATATTAGTGTCCATGCAAAAGGTGATTTGCACATTGATGCCCATCATACTGTTGAAGATATTGGTATCACACTTGGTCAGGCTTTTAGTCAATCTATTGGCGATAAAAAAGGGATTAATCGCTATGGTCACGCATACGTACCATTGGATGAGGCACTTTCTCGTGTTGTGCTCGATTTATCCGGACGTCCTGGATTAGTGTTCAATTGCGAGTTCACCCGCGCGGCAATTGGTGAGTTTGATGTCGATTTATTTTATGAGTTTTTCCAAGGGTTCACGAATCATGCCTTGGTTACTTTGCATGTTGATAATCTAAGAGGACATAATTCTCATCACCAAGCTGAAACTATCTTTAAGGCTTTTGGGCGGGCATTGCGCATGGCTGTGACGGCTGATGAGCGTATGGCTGGGGTTATGCCCTCCACAAAAGGCGTGCTATAAACTCAATTTCTTAGTTGTTAATTAGATGAAAAAAATAGATATCGCCGTGGTCGACTATGGCATGGGCAATTTGAAGTCTGTGTCTAAGGCAATAGAACATGTTGCGCCTAATAAAAATGTAGTGGTCACTTGTGATCCAGAGCAGATTCGTGCTGCAGATCGTGTTGTATTCCCAGGACAAGGCGCAATGCCAGAATGTATGCATGAATTGGATGCGCGTGGCTTACATGACGCTGTTATTAGCGCAGCAAATACAAAGCCTTTTTTAGGTATCTGTATTGGGTTGCAAATGCTGTTTGAACATTCTGAAGAAGGTGATGTTAAAGGGCTAGGTCTGTTCCAAGGCAATGTGAAAAAGTTCATGTTAGAAAATCAATATGATGCCTTTGGTCAAAAGCTTAAAGTGCCGCATATGGGTTGGAATCAAGTCTACCAAAGCGAGCTTCCCCATGTGATGTGGCACAATATTGCAGATAGTGAACGATTTTATTTTGTGCACAGCTATTATGTTAGCCCAACAGATATCACTTGTGCGACTGGTTTTGGAGAGTATCCGAAGCGCTTTACGTGCGCCGTTGCAAGAGATAATATTTTTGCAGTACAGTTTCACCCAGAAAAAAGTGCCCACGCAGGATTGCAATTACTTAGCAATTTTGTAAACTGGAAACCTTAATAATCATTTTTTGAGTAAGTTATTAAAATAATACTATGTTAATTATCCCCGCAATTGACCTTAAAGACGGACATTGTGTACGTCTTAAACAAGGTGATATGGAAGAGTCCACTATTTTTTCAGAAGACCCTGGTGCGATGGCTAAGCATTGGCTGGATCAGGGTTGCGAACGTTTACACTTGGTTGATTTAAACGGTGCATTTGCAGGTAAACCTGTTAATGAATTGGCTATTAGGTCGATTGTCAGTGCAATCGGAGGAAAAGTGCCAATTCAACTCGGTGGTGGCATTCGTGATTTAGATACGATAGAGCGTTATTTAGATAATGGTATCGACTATGTCATTCTTGGCACAGCGGCTGTCAAAAATCCTGGTTTTCTACATGAGGCTTGTTATGCCTTCCCAGGGCAAGTCATCGTTGGTTTAGATGCGAAAGAGGGCAAGGTTGCCGTCGATGGTTGGTCAAAATTAACAGGCCATGATGTGATTGATCTTGCAAAAAAATATGAAGATTACGGTGTGAGCTCTATTGTCTATACGGATATTGGGCGTGACGGCATGATGACCGGTGTTAACATTGAGGCAACGGTCGCATTGGCACAAGCTTTACTTATTCCAGTGATTGCTTCTGGCGGCGTCACTAACTTAGATGATGTGCGTCAGCTTTGTGAGGTAGAAAGCGAAGGTATTATTGGTACGATTACAGGTCGTGCCATTTATGAAGGTTCACTTGATTTTGCTGCGGCACAGGCATTGGCGAATGAGTTGTCTCTAAATGCTGGCTAAACGCATTATTCCTTGTATGGATGTTACGGCTGGTAGAGTCGTTAAAGGGGTGAATTTCTTGGCCTTACGGGATGCAGGTGATCCAGTGGAAATTGCTAAGCGCTATGATGATCAAGGTGCTGATGAGCTGACATTTCTTGACATTACAGCTACATCAGATGAGCGAGATCTCATTTTGCATATTATCGAAGAAGTTGCTAGTCAAGTCTTTATCCCATTGACCGTTGGTGGTGGTGTGCGTGAGGTGGACGATGTACGCAGGCTACTCAACGCAGGTGCTGATAAAGTGAGTATTAATACTACAGCGGTTTTTAATCCACAAATGGTTGCTGATGCAACGGCTCGATTTGGCTCACAATGTATTGTGGTAGCGATTGATGCAAAAAAAGTGGACAACCAACCCTTTGAGTGGGAAGTCTTTACGCATGGAGGGCGGAAGCCGACAGGTCTTGATGCGGTTGCCTGGGCTAAAAAGATGGTCGGCTTAGGCGCAGGTGAGCTATTAGTGACTAGCATGGATAGAGATGGTACAAAGATAGGCTTTAACAATGAGCTTAATCGTGCGATTTCAGATGCAGTGCAAGTGCCTTTGATTGCATCAGGCGGCGTGGGCAATTTGCAACATTTGGTTGATGGTATCAAAATTGGTGGCGCTGATGCGGTATTGGCCGCCAGCATTTTCCATTATGGTGAATATACAGTCAGTCAAGCAAAAACGTATATGCAAGCACACAATATCGAAGTAAGGCTGTAGAATCTAATACATGAACTGGTTAGATAAAATACAGTGGGATGCCGATGGACTTGTTCCCGTTATCACGCAAGAACACAATAGCGGAAAAGTGCTCATGTTTGCGTGGATGAACCGCGAGGCATTGGCACTCACTAATGAAACCAAGCGCGCTGTCTACTGGTCACGCTCACGTCAGAAATTATGGCGTAAAGGCGAAGAGTCAGGTCATGCGCAATTAGTACACCAAATTCGTTTAGATTGTGATGAAGATGTTGTTTTGATTGAAGTTGAGCAAGTGGGCGGTATTGCTTGTCATACAGGCAGGCACAATTGTTTCTTTAGAAAATTAGAAAATGGACAATGGTTGATTGATCAGCCGGTCGTTAAAAACCCAGAAGATATTTATAAGCCAATTGCATGAGTGATTTATTAAATCGATTAGCAGCGTTATTAGAGCAGCGTAAAACGGCCGATCCTGACTCGTCGTATGTCGCCAAATTGTATGCAAAAGGGATGGATAGTATTCTTAAAAAAGTGGGTGAAGAAGCCACAGAAACAGTAATTGCAGCAAAAGGCGGTAATAAAGAAGAGATTATTTATGAAACCGCTGATTTATGGTTTCACACGATGGTTATGCTCGCAAAGGCAGACCTAAAACCACAAGACATTTTAGATGAGCTTGCAAGGCGAGAAGGTTTGTCTGGTATAGATGAGAAAAATGCACGATCAAAAAATTAAAGTGGTGATCAGCATCCGTAAAAAAGGAGGCGAGTAGCATGGAGGCAGAGTGTCTTTTTTGTAAAATTGTAGCTGGCACAATTCCAGCCACAACAATCTATGAAGATGATGATGTGATTGTGTTTAATGATATTAAGCCGATGGCAAAAATTCATTTTCTTATCGTACCAAAGCTGCACATTGAGAGTTTAAAAAGCTGTGACACAACACATCAAAAACTGTTAGGAAAGATGTTGTTATTGGCGCCAAAGCTAGCTGCTGAGCAAGGGTTGCAAGGGTTTAAAACCTTAATTAACACTGGACGCGAAGGCGGACAGGAAGTGTTTCATATACATATACATGTATTTGGCGGCGGCCTACCAACTATTTAAAGTTTAGGAGATTGTAATGGGTGCATTTAGTTTGTGGCATTGGGTAATCGTTTTATTGGTTGTTGTTTTAGTGTTTGGTACGAAGAAGTTGCGTAACATGGGCAGTGATGTAGGTGGTGCAGTTAAAGAGTTTAAAAAAGCGATGAAAGACACGGAAGCAGAAGACAAGTCTGAACAGGCGGGTGCAACGATAGAAGGTGAGATAACCGAAAAAACCAAACATTAATATACCAATAGAGAACAAGTATGTTTGATATTTCTTTTGCGGAGTTAATGATGATTGCTATTGTCGGGCTATTAGTGATTGGCCCCGATAAGCTGCCTCAAGTTGCGCGTTCTATAGGGGCTTTTATGGGGCGTTTGCAGCGTTATGTGACGCAGGTAAAAGAGGAAGTGAATCGCGAGGCGCGATTTGAAGATTTGCAAAAACTGCAGCAAGAAATGAAAGACAGTGCTCGCCAAGCTAAGTCTAGCATTATGGATGGTGTCAACCAGACAAATTCAGCCTTGGCTTCTATACAAGGAAACACCGAGCTAAAGCAGCAAGTAAAAAAAACAATAAGGTCACCCGTTAAAAAAGCAGCAGCCAAAAAAGCATCTGTAAATAGCGCTGTCGCTCAAAAGCCAACCGCTAAAAAATCGCCATCTCCAACAAAAAGTAAAACGGTTAAAAGACCGGCAGCACCTACAAAAGTAGAAAAGGTTTAAGTTTTGACGCCTACAGAATCTTTTGTTTCACATTTAATTGAATTACGTAATCGGTTATTAAGAGTCGTTGTTGGATTATTCCTAGTTTTTTTATGCTTATTTCCCTTCGCTAATCAAATTTATGCTTTGTTGGCTTTGCCTATGTTGGATAAATTGCCAGAAGGCACGCAAATGATTGCAACGGCAGTTGTAACACCTTTTTTTGTGCCAATGAAAGTTGCAATGTTAGCTGCATTTTTGATTTCACTGCCACATACCTTATATCAGCTTTGGATGTTTGTGGCGCCAGGGTTGTATGCGCATGAGAAAAAATTAATGCTGCCAGCTATCATGGCGAGTAGTGTTCTGTTTCTGATGGGCATGGCGTTTGCCTACTTTTTGGTTTTTCCACTCGTCTTTTCTTTTATTGTGAATAGTGCACCAGTCGGTGTGGCGGTAATGACTGACATTGCCGAATATTTAGACTTTGTGATGACGTTGTTTCTTGCTTTTGGTTTTGCATTTGAGGTGCCAGTAGTGGTGATATTGATGGCTCATTTTGGTTGGGTCAACGTCTCACAACTAAAAGAAATTCGTGGCTATATCATCGTGGGCGCATTTGTACTGGCAGCGATTTTTACACCGCCAGATATTATCTCTCAGTTTATGTTAGCCATTCCGCTTTGGTTGCTATATGAACTGGGCATTTTATTTGTCAGGCTCATGCAATCAAAGCCTAATAAGATTCACGCCAAATTGTAAACTACTATTCTAGCGGTGTAGGTCTCTTGCCGATTAGAATCTTGACATCCATTTTTTGCTGAGCACGAACGATTTTGAGCGTTGCATTTTTATTTGGCTCAAGTACAGCAATTAAATTTAACATGGACGCACTATTGATAATAGGCTTGTCATTAATGGCAATTAATACATCGCCTGCTTTTAGTCCCGCGCGGTCGGCGGGACTATCTCTTAAAACGCCTGCTATTAAAGCGCCGCCTGCCGAAGTTAAGCCAAAAGATTCTGCTAATTCTGGAGTCATATTTTGTGCTTCCACGCCTACCCATCCGCGAGTGACGGTACCCTCTCTTGCTATTTGCTCCATTACTTGTTTGGCTATGCTAATGGGTATCGCAAAGCCTATGCCCATGCTGCCGCCATTGCGAGAGTAAATCGCACTATTAATGCCAACAAGATTACCTGCTGTATCGATAAGCGCACCGCCAGAATTGCCAGGATTTATTGAGGCGTCAGTTTGGATAAAGTTTTCGTAAGTATTGATGCCCAGATGATTGCGACCTAGTGCACTGACAATACCTTGTGTAATGGTTTGACCAACCCCAAAAGGGTTTCCAATGGCGAGTACAACATCCCCAACATCTAATTGATCGGAGCTTGCAAACGTAATAGATGGTAAATTGTTCGCCTCTACTTGTAAAAGTGCTAAATCAGATTCTGGATCTGCGCCGACAATTGTGGCGGATAATTTTCTGCCATCTGCTAACGCTATTTCAATAGCATCGGCTGTTGCGATAACGTGATTGTTCGTTAAGATTAACCCATCTTGACTCACAATGACGCCACTACCAAGACTGTTGTCAGGAGGTATGTCTTGTTCTTCTTGATCACCAAAAAAATGTCTGAATAGTGGATCATCCATGAATTGCTGATGTGGGTTGATGTGCTTGCTGGAAGTGAAAATATTCACGACAGCCGGCATCGCTTTTTTTGCGGCGTCACGATAACTATTAATCGGACGAGATGCGTGTGCAGGCGGAGCCTGTTTAATTACAATTGGCTGCTGATTCAGCTTAAGAAGATCTAATTTGATTGTTTGCAGTATAAATAATATACCCAAGCATATTGTGGCTGACTGAGCAAAGATGAGCCAAATTTTTCGCATAGTTTTAGAGTTTAGTATCAGAATTGTTTAGTATAGGCGAAAATGAGTTAATTATTAACAATTTAAGGATGCTGATCATGCAGTTAGGTGAACTAAATGACTATTTGACGCAATATCTACAGCCGCAAAGATATACTGACTATTGCCCAAATGGCTTACAGGTTGAAGGTAAGGGTGAAGTGAAAAAAATTATTACTGGCGTGACTGCCAGTCTGGCACTTTTGCAACGCGCACAAGCGGCAAATGCAGATGCAGTTTTGGTGCATCACGGTTATTTCTGGCGCGGTGAGTCGCAAGCTGTAATCGGTATTAAGAAGCGGCGATTACAATTTTTACTAACAAATGATATCAATCTTTTTGCCTACCACTTGCCGCTAGATGCGCACCAAGAGATTGGAAATAATGTCATGCTTGGGCGTGTATTAGGCTTGGAAATTGCAGGATGGTTAGATGATAACAACATGGTAGCCTGGGCCAAGCTGACACAAGCTCAGCCGTTACAAGTGCTGGCTGATAGTATTAGCAAGCTGTTAGGTAGGCATGTGCAATTAATTGGGGATGCAAATAAATTAGTGGAAACAGTAGCTTGGTGTACAGGAGCTGCACAAAGTTATATTGATCAAGCAATCAATGCAGAAATAGACGTATTTATCAGTGGAGAAATTTCAGAACAAACTGTGCATATGGTGCGTGAGTCTGACACGGCATACATCGCAGCGGGGCATCATGCAACCGAGCGTTATGGAATACAAGCTTTAGGCATGCATTTAGCAGAAGTGTTTCATCTGCAACACGAATTCATTGATATCGATAATCCAGTTTAATTGATATTAATCAATGATTTAAATAATAATATTTTGATTTTTCATTTTTAAAATGTATAATTCATTTAAATTCTTATTCTGTTCAACAACGCTTCAAAAGAGCGAGTAAAGGAAGTCAATGTCAGTTTCAGATTCACAGAAAGAGAAACCAGCAAAAAGTGCTGAACTCTCGTTTCAACAACCATCTCAGGTTGATCAAGAAAAAAGGCAATTTCTAGTCACTGCTACAGCAGCGGTTGGCGCAGCTGGCGCAGCTGCAGTCGCTATACCATTTGTAGGTAGTATGTTGCCGAGTGAGCGAGCGAAAGCTGCTGGTGCTCCAGTGGAAGTGGACATTAGTGATATTGCACCAGGAGGCATTAAAACTGCTGAGTGGCGCGGTCAGCCAGTATGGATTATTAAACGGACTGATGCAATGATTGCAGACTTGCCTAAGCATAATGATCAATTGTCAGATCCAATGTGTGAGGTTGCCTCTCAGCAGCCTGCCTATTGTCAAAATGCAGATCGCTCTATTAAGCCCAATATTGGTGTGATGGTTGGCATTTGTACACACTTGGGTTGCTCGCCAACAGCAAAATTAGAATCGGGTGGAGATATGGGTGATGGTTGGGTTGGCGGTTTTTACTGCCCATGTCACGGCTCGAAATTCGACTTGGCAGGACGCGTATTTAAAGGTTCACCTGCTCCGACTAATCTAATTGTCCCTCCACATTCTTATACAGATGAGAATACCTTGGTTATTGGCATTGAAACTGAGATGGAGGCATAAGTCATGGATACGAATAAACAAAAAACGGCCACAGCAGTAACTAATCTTGTTGGCTGGGTGGACCGTCGTTTACCATTTACTAGTATGGTGAGGGCGCACCTGACTGAATATTACGCGCCTAAAAACTTTAACTTCTGGTATTTCTTCGGTTCGTTGGCAATGTTGGTGTTGGTAATGCAGATTTTGACTGGTATTTTCTTAACGATGCATTACAAACCCTCAGCAGCTGAAGCATTCGCATCGGTAGAGTATATTATGCGGGACGTCTTTGGAGGCAATATTATTCGTTATATGCACTCTACTGGCGCATCTATGTTTTTTGTGGTGGTCTACTTGCATATGTTCCGAGGTATTATCTACGGCTCGTACAGAACACCGCGCGAATTGATTTGGTTGTTTGGTGTTGGTATATTTTTGACATTGATGGGTGAGGCATTCTTTGGCTATTTATTGCCTTGGGGGCAAATGTCCTACTGGGGTGCACAGGTGATTACAAGCCTGTTTGGTACTGTCCCCTTTATTGGGCCAGATTTAATGGAGTGGTTGCGTGGTGATTTCTTAACGTCAGATGCAACATTAAATCGCTTCTTTGCTTTTCATGTTATTGCATTGCCTTTGGTTTTATTGGGCTTGGTGATGGTTCATTTGGTTGCATTGCATGAGGTTGGCTCTAATAATCCAGATGGTATCGAAATTAAAGAAAACAAAGATAAAAAAACAGGTATTCCAC
>CBFHHI010000064.1:0-11026 GCA_965655675.1 Methylophilaceae bacterium
AATCGTTTGCGCGCTCGCTTCTACTTCAGGTGCTTTTTCTTTGGTTTTGCTGGCAATCGCTACGGCAAACGTTTTAATTGCCGTCACATATTGGCCAAGTTCATCGTGCAATTCTCTGGCCAAGCTTCGGCGCTCTTCTTCAATCCGCTTTTGAATTAGATGAGTCACTTGACGGCTTTCTTTCAACTCATGCTCAACAGCCAATGACTCCGCCATTCTATTGAGGCTATGCCCAATTTTCTCAAACTCTGGCGATTTAAAATTAGGCAAACGCGCACTTAAATCACCTTGCTCCAATTGATTAATTGTTTTAAGAATAGGCTGTAATGGTTTGAGTAAACTGCCCAGCATCCAATAAACACCTGCATTCAGTGCGATAAAAAAGCCTAACCAAATCCAAAATAGCTTTTGTAATTTTGCCCAAGATTCACGGATGGTGCCACTGGGGTTGGGTCTTACTTCCAACTTACCTAATTTACCCAAGCGAATAAATCGCATCACTGGCTCTGCTTTCGGATCTAACAAATGATTAAACCAATCTGGCGGTTTTACATCAGATCGGTATTCTGGTCTTGGTGATTGATAGATAATTTGACCATTGTGGTCATACAAATAAATCTCATTGCTTCTAACGCGGCCTAGCTGCTCTAAAAAGCGTTTCATCACACCATTCGAATAACCAAGATCTAAGTTACTGCTCGCGCTTAAAATAACGGCATCAAGCAGCTGAGTGGTGACGTGGGTAGCAGCCTCTACGCTTTCTTGTGTAGCTGATTTAGCAGCCTTAATCAGGATGAAACCAACCGCCAGCATAAACAACAGCATGAGCAATGTAATGATTAAGTTTAAGCGAAGTCGAAGGCTCATTGTTTCATGTAAAAATTGCAATCAAAATGTTGTAATGAAAATCTAACATGTGTAGAGTTTAGCAACCAACCATCATTAGAAACATAGTGTATTTCATGAGTTTACAAACTGATTTTATCTGTTCGGCAGCCTCAACAATACAGAGCGCTATTATTTCACAAAAGTCGGATATAGAATCGCTTGATCAAGCAATTGGCGATGGCGATCATTATATCAACGTGTTGCGTGGTGCTGAAACAATTGCCAATATGACGGATGAATTGGCATCGCTAGCGCCTGATGAAGCGTTGAATAAAATCGGGATGAAACTACTGAGTACCGTAGGTGGTGCCGCTGGCCCATTATTTGCCAGCTTATTCATGGGCATGGCAAAAGTAATCAAACAGAATGGCGGCAATACAACATTAGACATTGCCGCAGCTTTTGCAGGTGGCGTGCAAGAATTAATTAAACGTGGCAAAGGAAAGGTGGGCGAAAAGACCATGCTAGATGTGCTGGTTCCTGTTGCTCACACTTTTATTTTTAGCACAATTGAAAATAAAAGCACCAGAGAAATCTGCATTGATATCCAGCTTGCTGCAGATAAAGGTTTAGCTTCTACCCGCGATTTAGTGGCAACAAAAGGTCGCGCTGCAGGCTTAGGTGAGCGCTCGATTGGTCATTTAGATGCTGGTGCAAAAAGTTGCCAAGTAATGATAAATGAAGTATGTAATTTAGTTTTAAAAACAAATAATTAGTTAATATAATTAAAGTAGATTATTAATATGAAAAAATTTGTCAATCATGTCGATAACATGCTCACCGAGAGCCTGTCTGGCTTTGCAAAAGCCCATGTTGATTTAGTGTCATTACATTTGGCACCAAATTATCTAACGCGTAAAAACAAGGCAACAAATAAAGTCGCTATCATCTCAGGTGGTGGCGCAGGGCATGAACCATTGCACGCAGGCTTTATTGGCACAGGTATGTTAGATGCCGCTTGCCCAGGCCAAGTGTTCACCTCTCCTACGCCAGATCAAATGATGGCAGCAGCCGAAGCGGTACATGCAGATAAAGGCGTGTTATTTATTGTCAAAAACTATGCCGGCGATGTGATGAACTTTGAAATGGCGGCAGAAATGCTCCCTTTCGAGAATGCAACCGTACTCACTAGCGATGATTGTGCGGTGATTAATAGTACCTTTACTGATGGAAGACGCGGCGTTGCTGGCACAGTAATTGTGGAAAAATGTGTAGGTAGCCTAGCAGAAACGGGTGCTGATTTGCAAAGCTGCAAAGCATTTGGCGATAAAATTAATGCGCAAACGGCAAGTATTGGCGTTGCATTCACAAGCTGCACCGTGCCCGCTGCGGGCAAACCCACGTTTGAAATAAGTGAATCAGAAATTGAAATGGGCGTTGGCATTCATGGTGAACCAGGCCGCAAACGCGAACCCATGCGCGAAGCAGATGCCATGATTAAAGACATGGTTGATGCTATTTTTGCAGATTTGCAATCTAGACAAATCGCTTGCGAAGAAGGTGCCGAGATTCTCCTGTTAATCAACGGCCTCGGCGCAACACCATTAATGGAGCTCTATTTAATTTATAACACGGCTGAGAAATTGCTCACTGAACATGGATATAAAGTTGAGCGTTCTTTGGTTGGCAATTACACAACTGCCATTGATATGGCTGGCGCCTCTATCACCGTCTGCGTATTAGATGACCAAATCAAACAGCATTGGGATAGTCCTGTACATACTGCTGGTTTAAGATGGGGTGTTTAAGATGGTGCATTTAAGATGGTTCATTTAAGATGGCCCGTTTCAGTTTTAATTAAGCCTAGGCCTCAAATACACTTTTCCAAAGTGTAACCACTGCCTTGGCATACATTTCCACTTGCTGATACTCCACTTTTGCCTGCATATCGCCCTGCAATCTTGAAGCGTGCTGCAATCGGCGAAACGCTCTATACGCATCACCTACTTGTTGCGCGATATCAGCATCAATAATCTCCAATGTAGCCAATTGATTAAGCAATGTAATATTGCCTAGATTTTCTGTTAATACTTCATGTTTTGCAGCATTCGCTAACACCAAATATTGCACAATAAACTCGACATCAATAATGCCGCCTGCGCTGTGTTTTAAGTCGAATAAATCGGCATTAAGCTTGTGCGCCTGCCGCATTTTTTCGCGCATTGCCACCACATCAACACTTAACTTTTTGGCATCGCGCGCTTGTTGCATGATTTGTTGACGAATCTTGGCAAAATCTTTCCCGATTTGTTTATCACCAGCAACAAACCGTGCTCTAGTGAGCGCTTGATGCTCCCAAACCCATGCGCGTTTTTGCTGATACTCCTCAAAAGCATGGATAGAACTGACCAACAAACCACTATTGCCATCTGGTCTTAATTGCAAATCAATTTCATACAAAATGCCTGCTGCCGTTAAGCTATTAAACCAATTATTAATCCGTTGCGCAAAACGTGCATAAATACCGCTTACATCTGGCGCAGCGTCATCGTATAAGAAAATCACATCTAAATCAGAGGCATAGCCAAGCTCTTTGCCACCCAATTTACCGTAACCAATCACGGCAAACTTAGGCACTTCAATATGTTTATATTTAAACGATTGCCAGATAGTCGGAATGGTTACATCGACAATCATTTCAGCTAAAGCGCTCAAATAATCCGATAAGATTTCTAATGGCAATTGCCCTGCAATGTCCTGCGCCGCAAACCGAAAAACCGCTGCATGCTGAAAGCGACGCATCGCATCCATTTGCTGCTCGGTATCGCCAGCTAAGCTTTGCATCATCTCAGTCAGCTCAATTCGCAAAGCGGTAAAATCTGGCGCTGCATACAAAGTTGCCTCGTCTAATAACTCATCTAACACAATAGGATGTTGAATGAGGTATTGCGCACACCAAGCGCTAGCGCCGCACAAGCGCACCACTAACGCCAATGCACTGGGAAACTCTGCCATCAGTGCCAAATAACTCGCTCGCCGACAAACCGCATCAATCAAATCAATCGTTCGCATCAGCGCAATATCGGCATTAACATCGCGGCTAGCCGTTGCAATTAAGATGGGCAATAATTGATTAAAGCGTTGCCGACTGAGTTCAGGTAACTGTTTATACTTATGCCCCTGATGTAAATGCTGCACTTGCTTTAATACATCTTCTGCCTTAGCAAATCCCAACTGCGCTAATTGCGCAATACTTTCATCATCGGTTAACTGCCCTTCCCAAATCAATTGCGCCGTTGCAATTGCGTCATCAACATCACCATTCTTTTCAGCGTCAACAATACTAAACGTTTGATCAAACTGAACTTGAACAACATCACGATGTTGATTTAACTGCGCCATAAACGCTTGCCAGCTTGCAAAACCCATCGCATGCGCAATACGTTGCTGCCCCTCTTCTTGTTTAGGCAAATCCTGCGTTTGTGCATCTTCTACATACATCAAGCGATGTTCTAAATTGCGTAAAAATACATAGGCTTCGCGCAAAGCATTCACTACTTCTGACGGTAATAATTGCTTTTCTTTTAGTAAATCCAACACCTGCAAGGTCGGTCGAATTTGTAAACTAGTATCTTGCCCACCACGAATCAATTGAAACACTTGCGCAATAAATTCAATCTCACGTATGCCGCCGCGGCCAAGCTTGATATTATCTTTACCACCTATACTTTTAGCGCTGCGCACATTCACTTCGCGTTGAATCTGCACCTTCAAATCACGCATACTCGCCAGTGCGCCATAGTCTAAATATTTACGATAAACAAACGGTTTAAGCAGCTTAGTTACCGTGTCGCCACCTGTTATTTCACGGCCTTTAATCCATGCGTAGCGTTCCCATTCACGTCCATTGTGTTGATAGTAGCTTTCTAATGCATCTAAATTAGAAACCAATACACCTTCGCTACCAAAAGGACGTAAACGCATATCCACCCGAAACACAAAACCGTCTTCAGTTACCTCGTCTAATACGGCAATGAATTGCTTACCTAACTTAACAAAGAAATCTTGATTGCTAATGCTATTGTCGCCATTCGTTTCACCTTCTTGCGCATAAGCAAAAATCAAGTCAATATCGGACGATACATTGAGTTCCGCCCCGCCAAGCTTGCCCATGCCAACCACTAATAATGCTTGCAAGCTACCATCAACGGCAACTGGCTGACCATAGATTGCAACTTGCCATGCATGTAATTGTTTAACCGTGACATTAATCGCAAAATCAGCAAAATCGCTGATGGTTCTCACCACCTCAGCAAAATCTGCCAATCCATTTAAATCGCGCAAGATAATACGTGCCATTACTCGCTGTCTTAGCTGGCGCAAAGATTTTTTTAAGCTTTTTTCATCATTTATTTCTTGTGTATCAAGAAACCGTTGCATTTCATCTAATTGATAGGAAACAGCAAGGTTTTGTAGCAAATCTTCAAGCAGTTCCTGATCTCTCGATAAAAGTCTGATTAAAAACGGACTACAGCTTTCAACCTTATCTAAATAAGTTTTATGTAAAGTGCTGATTGTGGCGCCGTTGGCTAATGTTAATGGTATTGACATACTGTTTTTGGGGTAATATCTTAATTAATTATTTATATAAAAATAGAATTACATATCATTTAGTTTAGGGGAGTTTAGCATGTCCATTGAGTCAGTAATGCACGAAAATCGCATCTTTGAGCCTTCAGAAGCGTTTAAACAACAGGCTGCTGTCGGCAGTATGCAGGCCTATCAAGCGCTATGCAAAGAAGCTGAAAGCGACTATGAAGATTTTTGGGCAAAGCTAGCACGTGAATTATTGATATGGCACAAACCGTTCACCAAAACACTCAATGAAGAAAATGCGCCGTTTTATAAATGGTTTGAAGATGGCGAATTGAATGTTTCTGCCAATTGCTTGGATAAGCATTTATCCACCATTCCAAACAAAACAGCCATTATTTTTGAAGCGGATAATGGCGATGTTAAAACCGTCACCTATAAACAGCTTTATCACCAAGTTTGCCAGTTTGCTAACGGTTTAAAAACACTCAATCTTACCGTTGGCGATCGTGTGATTATTTATTTGCCAATGGGCATAGAAGCCGTTGTTGCCATGCAAGCTTGCGCACGTTTGGGGCTCATTCATTCTGTGGTATTTGGCGGCTTTTCTGCCAAAAGTTTAAACGAGCGCATCATTGATGCAGGTGCCGCTGCCGTGATTACTTCTGATGGTCAATATCGCGGCGGTAAAACTTTACCGCTTAAATCAGCAGTAGATGAAGGCCTAGCAATGGGCGGTTGTGACACAGTAAAAAATGTTGTTGTGTTGAAAAAAACAGGCATGGATATCACTTGGAACGCCAACGACCTATGGTGGGATGATTTAATTGTAGGTCAAGCGGATGAATGTGAACCAGTCATGGTGAATGCTGAACATCCATTGTTTATCTTGTATACATCAGGTTCTACAGGTACGCCAAAAGGCGTGCAACACAGTTCAGCTGGTTATCTACTACACGCGCTCAATACCACACGCTGGACCTTTGACATTAAAGCAGATGATGTCTATTGGTGCACAGCAGATGTCGGCTGGATTACAGGCCACACCTATGTCACTTATGGCCCATTAGCTTTAGGCGCAACACAAATTGTGTTTGAAGGCATTCCAACTTATCCAGACGCTGGTCGCTTTTGGCAAATGGTAGAAAAACACAAAGTCTCTATTTTCTATACCGCACCAACCGCTATTCGCTCTTTAATTAAAGCAGGCGAAACGAATCCAGCAACGCATCCAAGCAAATTCGATTTATCAAGTTTGCGTTTATTAGGCACCGTGGGCGAACCAATTAACCCTGAAGCATGGATGTGGTATTACCAAGAAATCGGCGGCAGCAACTGCCCTATTGTCGATACCTTTTGGCAAACGGAAACAGGCGGTCATGTGATTACGCCATTACCAGGCGCAACGCCATTAGTACCAGGTTCATGCACACTACCCTTCCCTGGCATTGCTATTGATGTAG
Source organism: Methylophilaceae bacterium (assembly GCA_965655675.1). Taxonomy (GTDB): domain Bacteria; phylum Pseudomonadota; class Gammaproteobacteria; order Burkholderiales; family Methylophilaceae. The sequence goes on from CBFHHI010000064.1 coordinate 6,885, forward strand.
TCGATGAAACAGGCCACGATGTACCGTGGGGTGAAGGCGGCTTATTAGTCATTAAAAAACCATGGCCATCCATGATACGCACCATTTACAACGATCCAGAACGCTTTAAAGCTTCGTATTTTCCAGCAGAACTCGGCGGCAAATTGTATTTGGCTGGCGATGGCGCCATTCGCGACAAAGCAACTGGCAACTTCACTATTATGGGCCGCATTGATGATGTGCTGAATGTATCAGGCCACCGCCTAGGCACCATGGAAATTGAATCAGCTCTAGTTGCGCATGATTTAGTGGCAGAAGCGGCTGTGGTTGGCAAACCAGATGATATTAAAGGCGAATCCATTGTTGCCTACGTGGTGCTAAAAGGTGAACGCGCCACAGGTGAAAAAGCCAAAGCCATTGTGAATGAACTACGCAACTGGGTAGGCAAAGAAATCGGCCCCATCGCCAAACCAAGCGAAATTCGCTTTGGCGACAATTTACCCAAAACCAGAAGCGGCAAAATCATGCGCCGCTTGTTAAGAAGCTTGGCTAAAGGTGAAGAAATTACTTCTGATATTTCTACGTTAGAGAATCCTGCGATTTTGGAACAGTTGAAAGAGGTTGCGGGTTGATTTAGAAATGTTTTATACAAAAACAAAAAAAAATTATGTTCTTTTTTGGTTGCCTATTTTTCGTTAACTCTAATTGATTATGAATTCAGAAGAACGAAAAAAAGTATCTGTCATATCAAAATATGTATTGGAGTCCTTTAATGAAGGCGATTGGTTGACTCTTGGGCAAATCACAGGAAAGATCAAAGAAATTACAGATCATGGCAGACTGCTTAGATCATTAAGCTTTGGGGATGATGATTACAGCTATTGTGTTGCAGAAGTATTGGATTCGATTTTTTCAAATGATCCGAATCTGATTCTCGATGTAGTTGATCATTTTGATATCGACCTATGGTATCAACAAAAACACCCTGAAAAGTACCAAAGAGTTTTTGTTGACTCTAAAATAACCAACGCAGACTTTTGGGAACAAGACTACTTGAGGCTATTTATTAGCCATCTTTCTTCAAACAAACAACGAATGTCAGCACTTAAACTAGCACTATCTCATTGGGGCATTTGCGCATTTGTTGCACATGAAGATATACAAGCTTCTAGGGAGTGGAGAGACGAAGTAGAGGCTGGCCTTGAAACAATGGATGTTCTCGCTGCCGTCGTAGAACCAGGCTTTAAGGAATCAGATTGGTGTGCACAAGAGGTTGGATATGCTCTTGGGAGAAAAGTGGATATTATTCCACTCCGTGCAGGGCTTGATCCCTTTGGTTTTTTTGGCAAGTATCAAGGAATTCAGATTAAAGGAAAGATGCCAGAGGTTGTGGCTAATGAAATTGCTCAACTTCTTTTAAAAAAGCCTAAGCACAGAGAGAAGTGTCTCAAAAGCTTCGGAGTTGCTCTACTCTTGCAAGGCTCTGCAATTAAAATTAAATTAATCGAACTTCTAGATAAATGGTCTGTAGTTACAGACGAGCAAATGAAGGATGTGCTTGAACGAGCTAGTCTTTCCAAACACGAGCAAAACAACCTCAAAAATTTAATTGCTCGAGTAGGAGCATATAAACCACAAACAGCCATCCAAGATTACTCGCAGTTCGATGATGATATTCCGTTTTAAAACTCGTAAGGCCTACCCTCTAGCGGTAAGCCGTGCGTTTTGGTTTCAACCTCAACAATTGTAGCGCGTGGCTAATGTTACCCACCCTATCTAACTGGATCGCCACGCTACGCTCGCGATGACGGGTTGGCTAAAATTGTAGGTTCACTATACTTTGATGAAGCGCTTGCTTGAAAAAGCGAATAATCAACGACTGTCTTTGCGAGGAACATTGTCTTTGCTAAGAACAAAGTGACGAAGCAATCTAAGCTAGTTTAAGAATGCTTCTGAATGGTGATTAAAAGGTAAAATAGGTTTTTATTTAATCATTAGAAATGAATCTACGATGTCGAACAATATTGCGCCACAAGAGTATTTATTTATCGCTGAGGGTTGCTATATCACCGAGCTTTCTAATACGCCAGCTGATCCTGATGTATCTATTGCAAAAGCGCGGCTTGAGCCTGGCGTGACAACCACTTGGCATAGGCTGGATGGTGTGACTGAGCGATATTGCATTTTAGAGGGTGTTGGTGTTGTGGAGATTGGTGATGCGCCTGCTAAGGCGGTGGGCGCTGGCGATGTGATGATTATTCCGCCTATGGTGCGTCAGAGAATTAGTAATATTGGCACCAATGATTTAATTTTTCTGGCGATTTGTAATCCGCGTTTTACGCCAGAATGTTATGAATCTCTTATTGAGTAAAGCAATCATTTATTCATGTATGAGAAAATAAGGCTTATCGTATTCACTACTAATCGTTGGAAAGCCCATGACAGCAACCAGTAATATCGCATTAAAAGTCCCTTTTAAAGAAAAGGATGAAGCAAAATCATTAGGCGCGCGTTGGAACCCTGATGGCAAACATTGGTATGTGCCAGAAGGCGTCGATGCTGCGCCTTTTGCAAAGTGGATAGATGGCGATGCGCCAACGATGCCTATAACAGCGAGTGCTAAAACACAGTCCCATCAGACACAAAGCACCTTGCCTATAAACGCCGATATGGATGATATTAATGCCATGTTGCGCGATGCTTACGAACCAAACGATTATGAGCCGATGTGAATGGGCTAACGGCTCTGCTTTAGAAATTGAATATCATGATGCCGAATGGGGCGTTCCCATTCACGATGACCGTTTGTTGTTTGAAGCGTTGACATTGGAAGGTGCGCAAGCCGGCTTAAGTTGGGCAACAATCCTCAAAAAGCGTGAGGGTTATCGGCTAGCGTTTGATGATTTTGATATTCAAAAAGTTGCCCAATATTCTGCCGATAAAATCGAATCACTGCTACAAAATCCTGCCATTATTCGCCATAAACGAAAGATCAATGCCACTGTTATCAATGCGCAACGCATTCTTGCCATACAAGCAGAATATGGCAGTTTTGATGCTTTTATTTGGTCATTTGTAGGCGGCAAACCAATCTACAATCAATGGCAACACCACCACGACATTCCCGCCACTTCTGCTGTATCAGACTTGATGAGCAAAACATTAAAAAAGCATGGGTTTACATGTATTGGCTCGACGACTTGTTATGCCTTTATGCAGGCAACTGGCATGGTGAATGACCACACAGTGCACTGTTTTAGACATTCTGGGCATCAGGCGTTATAGTGTTCATCTCCATTTCAATTCAAAAGGACACCGTTCATGTCAACCATCGATACCTGCTGCACCATCGTCCCTTATTTTAAAGTGCCACCACAAAATATGGCTGCATTTAAAACAATCTGTGAGCAGTTTATTGAAAAAACCAATACCGAAGCTGATTGTTTGTATTATGGATTTAGTTTTAATGGCGATGAGGTGCATTGTCGTGAAGGTTACAAAAATGCAAAAGCAGCGTTAGCGCATTTGGAAAATGTAGGTCCAACACTGGCAGAAGCGCTCAAAATCTCTGAGTTAACGCGTTTAGAAATTCATGGCCCTGAATCTGAATTGGCGCAATTAAGAACGCCATTGGCGCCGCTTAACCCTGCCTTTTTTGTGTTGGAATACGGCTTTCGCCGTTAAGTGGGTTAACGTAGTTTTTTACTTAATTGAAATGATAAACAATACGGTAGTGAGCGTAATAGCTTCATGATTAAAGTAAATTTCTTAGGGAAGTGAATTTCAAAACTGGCAGCAGTGATACCCGCCACAATGTGTTGAGCTGCTTCATCTACTTCTATCATCATGGGCATGTCAAAACTATTCATATCGGTCATTTCAGTGCGCACAAAGCCAGGGCTAATCAATTTTACATCAATATTTTTTGGCTGATATTCCACATACAGCGTTTCTGCTAAGTTGGTAATTGCTGCTTTTGTTGATGAGGCAAGGCAATACGACACGATACTTAACAACGCTTATTTAGATTTTGGGGTATTTGGTTTTCTAATTGCTTTCTTTTTAGGGTATTTTATAAAAAAAACCTATAATTATGCTGTCAGAGGACATTTGCCCGCAATTTTAATGTATGCGTACATTGCTATTGTACTTTTAGCATCGTT
>CBFHHI010000065.1:0-10996 GCA_965655675.1 Methylophilaceae bacterium
GTTGTTTAATTTCAAAAGCCAAACTATCGCGCTTTTTTTCAGTGATTTTCTTAGAGTCGGCCAGTCCAGAAATAGGATGATTCGGATTTAAGATAACCGCTGCTGCATAGACTGCACCTGCCAATGGGCCTCTACCTGCTTCATCAACACCGCACACTAAAATTGTCATGGTATGTAAGAAAGCACTACATCCGCTGCTTTTTTAGCGGCGTTTTGTTTAAGGATGTGATGTATTTCAGTAAATTCTTGCTTGATTGCTTTTAATGCTTTGGTGTCTTGCAACATCGCTATCATTGTTTCGTTTATTTTTTCTGGTGTCGCTTGTTTTTGTAACAACTCAGGGACAATAAATTGATCAGCCAAAACATTAGGCAAACCAACATAGGGCAGATAATGCATAGGCTTTAGCAACCACCAACTGAGTGATGGCATACGATACGTAATAATCATCGGTTTTTTTAATAAAGCAGCTTCTAGAGTCGCTGTTCCAGATGCAACAATAACGAAATCAGCTGCTTCCATTGCATCATGCGCATGGCTGAACAACAGTTTCATTTCAAGTGTATTATCTGTGCTTTTTGCTAAGGCTCTCTCAAAAATATCACGTGTCTCACGGGTAATTAATGGCACAATAAACTTAGCCGATGCCTGGTGTTGATTGATTAGCTCAGCCGTTTTTACAAATAAATCTGCATGCTGTTGAACTTCTGATTGACGACTGCCTGGTAACATCGCAATGATCATTTCGTTTTGTCTTAATTTCAATAAATCTCGTGCAGCTTTCTTATTTGGCAGTAACGGCAGCTCGTCAGCCAATGGATGACCAACGTAAGTCACAGGTAGGTTTACAGATTCATATAAAGCTGGTTCAAATGGGAAAAGTGCCAACATATGGGTGACGGCACGCTTTATTTTATGGATACGCCCGCCACGCCAAGCCCAAATAGATGGGCTAACATAATGAATAGTTGGAATACCTTGCTTTTTTAGTTTGCGCTCGAGCCAAAAATTAAAATCCGGCGCGTCTATACCTATAAAAACATCTGGCTTCTCAGCTAAAATTTGCTGCAATAGACTTTTTCTCAGTTTAAGCAAGCCTCGTAAATGCTTGATTACTTCAAAATAACCACGCACTGACAATTTTTCCATCGAAAATAAAGTCTTAGCACCTTCATTGATCATTTTTGGTCCAGCGATACCAAAAAATGTTAAATCTTTACGTTGTTTTTTGAGTGCGCTAATGAGATGTGCGCCGAGCAAATCTCCTGAAGCCTCTCCAGCTACGATTGCAATTTTTGCCATATTGAATAATGATTATCGAATAATACCGCGAGTGGATTGATTCAGAAAATCTGACATTAATCGTATCTTTTCACATGCACCATGCATTGCGAGTAGCTCTTGTTTCGCCTCTTCTAGGCTCAGGCCTTTGCGATATAAAGTCTTATACGCACGTTTAATATAGGTAATATCTTCTGCAGTGAAGCCACGTCTCTTAAGACCTTCTGAATTAATTCCATGAGGCTTAGCATCATAACCTGCAGCTGTCACATAGGCCGGAATGTCTTTAAAGACAACCGACCCAACTGCAGTAATAACATGCGAACCGACTTTACAAAATTGATGTATTAATGTGAATCCACCTAAAATAGCAAAATCATGTATGTCTACATGACCAGCCAAAGACGAATTATTCGCTAAAATAGTATTGTTTCCAACATCGCAATCATGTGCAATATGCACATAGGCCATAATCCAATTATCACTTCCAATTTTTGTAACACCTTTGTCTTGAACAGTGCCTCTGTTGAATGTACAAAACTCTCTAATCGTATTGTTATCCCCAATTTCAAGTGTTGTAGGTTCGTTATTGTATTTTTTATCTTGTGGTTGCTCGCCTAGCGAAACATATTGGAAAATATGATTATTTTTTCCAATTGTGGTCGGTCCTTTAATAACGGCATGACTACCAATACGGGTATTAGCATCAATTTTTACACCCGCTTCTATGATCGAATAAGCGCCAACTTCTACAGTACTGTCTAGCTCTGCCTTTGGGTCTACAATAGCTGTGGCATGAATTTTACTTTTCATAAATAACTTTAGCTTTACTTTTTATTATGTTGATTTTTATATATTTTTTAGAATACACATCATGCTAGCTTCTGCGACAACAGCACCATCTACTGTTGCAACACCAGTATATTTCCAGATACCTTTTAAAATACGATCAATTTTGACATTCAGTATAATTTGGTCACCAGGCGACACTGGCTTTTTAAATCGAGCATTATCAATGCCAGCAAAATAATAAACCGACTCCTCACTGGGCTTCATTCCCATCGTCTTAAATGACAAGATCGCCGCAGCTTGTGCCATTGCCTCAACAATCAACACGCCTGGCATCACAGGGTGGTAGGGAAAATGGCCTGGGAAAAAAGGTTCATTAATCGTCACATTTTTTAATGCAGTAATTTCTTTGCCAACCTCCATAGAAATCACTCTATCAATCAGTACAAACGGGTATCGATGAGGAAGATGATCTAAAATCTCATGTATATTCATGCTGCTATCTACGGTATCAGTCATATGATGCTTTCTATATTATTACTGTCATTTTTTTGTATTTACTAGTTGTTCAATTGCATTTTCTAACGCTTTTATTTTATCGATTAATTGACTCATATGGCGTACATTTGCTGCCGTCTTAAGCCAATCGTCATGCGCTTGAAAAGGCATTAGTGCGGTATAAGTCCCTGATTTTTTGATTGATCTTGTTATCATAGTGCCTGGAGAGATAGTGACATTATCTGCGATATTTAAATGTCCTAATATCATAGCTGCCCCGCCTATTTTACAATACTGTCCTATGACTGCGCTGCCAGCAACACCTACGCAACCGGCAATAACGCTATGCGCACCTATGCGACAATTATGGGCAATTTGTACAAGATTATCTATTTTGACACCTTCCTCAATCACCGTATCATCAATCGTACCGCGATCAACGGTGGTATTAGCGCCGATATCAACATTATCCTTAATGATGGCTCTACCCACTTGTGGTATTTTAACCCAGTACTTTACTTGATCAGCATCGAGCTCTTCAGCATATCCAAAGCCGTCATTACCAATAACCGCACCCGAGAAAACGTGACAGTGACTGCCGACTTCACAATCGTGCTTAATCGTGACATTGGCTTCCAGAATTGAGTGATTGCCTATCATCACATTTTGCTCAATTACACATCCCGCACCTATGACTACCTGATTGCCAATGACCGCATTTTGTTCTATCGTGACATTAGGGCCAATACTACAATCGTTTGGAATAATGACCGAGCTATCAATCACCGCACTGACATGAATACCGGCTGTTTTTTCTTGTTTAGTATTGAGCAATTGCGATAATTTAGCAAAATAAGCGTAAGGATTGTCAGTTACAATAACAGGCAATTGAGTGAGTTTAGCATGCTCCGGCTTCAGTACTACTGCACTTGCCTGCGTTGTTTGAAGTTGACTGGTATATTTGGTGTCATTAAAAAAACTAATCGCGCCGCACTCAGCGAATGCCAAAGATCCAACACGCGAGATAGTTAAGTCAGCACTGCTAGTGTGATTCTGTAAGCGACCGCCTAGTGAGTCGACAATTTCTTGAAGTGATAGGTTGTTGTGCATAGAAATTAAGCATGTGCTACTTTCCACTTAATAGCTTCAGCACTTTCTCTGTGATATCAATTTTAGTGCTTGCATAAGCAACTCCGCTATACATCACAAGGTCATAACCTTCAGTTTCTGAAACTTTTTTAACGGCATTATTAATGCGGTCTTGCAGTGTAGCTAACTCTTCATTTTTACGGATGTTGATGTCCTCACGTAACTCACGCTGTTTACGTTGAAATTCAATTTTTAGGTTCGTTGCTTGCCTTTGCTTGCTGCGTCGATCAGCGCTAGACATAGATGCGTTTTCACTCTCTAACATGGCTTCAATAGATGAGATTTGACTGCTCATTTTCTCTAATTCTAATGAACGAGGACTAAACTCACGCTCTAATCTTTTGCCAGTTTCAGCTGTTTGAGGCGCTTCTTTTAGAATTTTATCTACTTGAACATAACCAATCTTAAGTTCAGCCGCGTAGGTGCTCAATGACGCCATTATCACATATGCAAGCAACAAAACTTTTAACATATTACTCAACCCAATCTCTACACTTTAGAACACATAATAGCATTCTACTATTAAACGGCATACATTCAAACACAACTAAAATTGCTGTCCAAACTGGAATTGTAGGGTTTGCGTATTGTCATTCTCTTGTTCGTTTAGTGGTTTAGCCAACACCAGTTTTAATGGACCGAAAGGCGAGAACCAGCTGATACCGACACCAGTACTGTATCTTAAGTCTCCAAAATTGATCGATTCATTGTCTCCAAATGCTCTACCTGCATCAAAAAAGGCACTTAAACGGAACTGTGATGAGTCTTTGATTAACGGAACTGGAACAAATACTTCTGCATTACCAACTAATTTGGTAGTACCACCAACAGAAAAAATATTACCTGTTGCAGGGTCAATATCAAGTGGGCCTATTGTACCAATTTCAAAACCACGAACAGAGTTTACGCCACCAACAAAGAAGTTTTTAAAGAAAGGGAAATTGCCACTGCCATAAGTATCAGCATAGCCTACATCGCCATTAAGCATAAATGTTACATTATTAGACATCTCTTTAAACCAAGTATGTTGATACTCAAATTTATAATATTCTAAATCAAGACCGGGCAAGCTTACTTCTGCAGTTAAACGCTGCAAAACTCCTCGATTAGGAAAAAGTACATTATCTCTTGAGTCAAATGTCCACCCCGCTCTAAATTGAATAGAGTTTGCATCGCAACCTGATGTGTTGCCACAAAAGTCTAAGTATTGTTTGGGACTGTCAGATTGCAAATCAATACGGGTAATATCACCGGTTAGTCCAAATGAAAAACTACTTGTTTCTGTTAATGGCAATCCAAATCTAACACCTAAGCCGTAGGAAGAGCTTTGATAGGTACCGATATTGGCTGTTACACGTGTATTGGTATCAACATCGCGACGGTAAATATCAAAACCGCGGCTAACCCCGTCTGGCGTAAAATAGGGGTCTGTATATGACAGTGAATAGATTGTATTGAGTTGGCTAGTATTGATTTGCGCATTTACGCTATTGCCAGTACCTAAAAAGTTTTGTTGAGTTACATTAAAACCAAGCACTACGCCCTCGTTACTCGACAAGCCTGCACCAAGTTGAACACTGCCAGTCTGTCGTTCAACCACATTAATATTCAAATCCACCTGATCGGTATTGCCAGGCACAGCTGGTGTTTCGATGTTGACAGTCTCAAAAAACATCGTTCGATCTAAACGCTCTTTAGAGCGCTTAATTTTATCGTCGGCATACCAAGAAGACTCTAACTGGCGCAACTCTCTTCGCAATGCCTTATCTTTTGTGCGTGTATTACCTGTTAAGTTAATACGACGTACATATACTTTACGACCAGGATCAACAAAAAACGTGAATGCTGCGGTTAGATTTTCTTTATCAATATCTGGAACGGGGTTGACATTGGCAAACGCATAACCTTCATTACTCAGCTTATCGCTAATAGCCTTGCTTGTGTCGGTAATCATTTGACGGTTAAAAGTGTCGCCTTTTTTAAATCGAATCAACTCTTGCAACTCTGCCTCAGGTAGCTTTAAATCTCCAGACAGCTTGACATCACTAATTGTATATTTTTCACCTTCTGTCACATTAACTGTAATGTAAATATCCTGTTTATCTGGTGAAATGGCAACTTGCGTAGAATCGACAGAAAACTCCAAATAGCCTTGATTAAGATAAAAAGATTTTAGCGTCTCTAAATCCGCTGTTAGCTTTTGTTTGGAGTATTGATCGTCTTTGTTCCACCAACTCATCCAATTTGGCGTCGTTAATAAAAACTCTGCGCGAAGCTCGTCCATTGTGAAGTCTTCATTACCAACAATGTTGATATCTCGAATTTTAGCGACTTGGCCTTCTTCAATTTCAAAGCGAACGGCAACACGATTACGCTCAAGTGGGCTAACAACCGTTCTAACAGTAGCACCATATTTTCCAGTTGATAAATATTGACGCTTAATTTCTTGCGCCGCTCTATCTAGTTCAGATTTATCAAAAATCAACCCTTCAGAAATGCCAATTTGCTTTAGGCCTTCTGCCATTTTGTCTGATGGGAATGATCGATTACCACTAAATTCTATTTGCGCAATGGCAGAACGTTCTTGCACAGTCACTAGCAGAATATTACCCTCTGCTTCGATACGAACATCTTTAAAAAAACCTGTTCCGTATAGTGATTTAATGGCGCGCGTTGCTTTTGCGGCATCCATCGTATCACCCACTTCAACAGGCAAATAGTTAAAAACAGTACCTGGCTCTGTACGTTGCAAGCCCTCAACACGGATATCCTGAATAACAAAAGGATCTAACGCCAAAGCATATTGATGGAAAAGCGCAAGAATCAATGCGGGGATGATGCGAGGTGTAAACAAATGATTATCCTGTAACTATTCGATTAATGTCATTAAAAACTGCTAAAACCATAAGCAAAACGAGTAATCCAAATCCAATTTTTTGTCCTAGCATCATTGACTGTTCGCTCACTGCGGAACCTTTGATAATTTCAGCGATATAATACATTAAATGACCGCCGTCTAAAACAGGAATTGGCAAAAGGTTAAGTATACCAATACTAATGCTGACCAACGCGATGAACCCTAAAAAAGGTTTCCATCCTAGTCCAGCCGTGTCACCTGCATAACTAGCAATTGTTACTGGGCCGCTAATACCCTTCCAAGAAGCTTTGCCAGTCACCATATACCACATCATTTTCAAGCTAAAAGTAGCCGTTTTCCAAGTCTTAGCAATAGACATTTGAAAACTCTCAGTGCTGGAATAATATTGTTTAACCGATATCTTGTCGAGCTGCTGGTCGTCTAGCTTAACACCAGCACCTATTTTACCTACTAAGCGATTGTTTTCTTTTACTGCTTCTGGCGTAACGGCTTTAATCACAATTTGCTGCTGACGTTGTATTGTAAAGCTCAATGATTTGTTAGGGCTGGCTTGGACAATATTAACAACATCGCGCCAAGTGTCTGTCTCTACCCCATTGATGCTTATTACTTTATCATCAGGCAACAAGCCTGCTTTTTCAGCAGCACCATTCGAGACGACTTGAGCAAGAATCGGCAAGACATCAGGCCTAAAGACCGATATTCCCAATTCTTTCAAAATATCACGTTCTATTTCCTTGCCCAATCCTGCCAGGTTTAATTGATGCAAGTGCAGCTCATTACGGTCATTTAGCGCCCTAATCTCAACCACTTTATCCTCTAACGCTGATTCTAGTAATAGCCAGCTAGCTTCTGACCATGTTTTGATTGGTTGATCATCAATAGTTTGAATGACTTCACCTGTCGTTAAATTGGCTTTTGCGGCAATACTATTAGGCTCAATCTGCCCAATGATGGGAATCATGCCAGTAACGCCCTGCATCAACAAAAACCAATAAATGGCAATCGCCAATAATAAATTCGCCATTGGCCCAGCAAGTACGATGGCCATGCGCTTATAAACAGATTGGCGATTGAATGCACGTGCTAAGTCAGCCTCAGAATAATCATTCTGCGCCTCTTTGCCCGCTTTTTCGCCCTTTAATTCACGTTCATCCAACATTTTCACGTAGCCGCCCAAAGGGATTGCCGCTAATACAAACTCGGTTTGATCGGCACCAAACGTTTTTCGCCATAATGGTTGTCCAAAACCAATAGAAAATCGAATGACTTTTACACCACACCAGCGTGCCACTTGAAAGTGACCGTATTCATGTATGGTAACGATGATGCCGATTGTGAAAATGAAAGCAAAAAAAGTTAACACGTGCCAACCTTAGCTGTTGTTGAAGCTGCTGATGCAGAGCGGGCAATCCAGTCGCTTGCATATTGTCTAGCTAGTTGATCGACTGTGATCAGGTGCTCAATAGAAATCGAACGCTCAATGGTTATATTGTTTAAAGCATCAGCAATTAGTGTTGGGATGGCGTTAAATGCAATGTGCTCTTTTAAAAAAGCATTGACTGCCACTTCATTCGCCGCATTGAGGATGGTGGATGCTGTGCCGCCAGCATGCAGCGCATCATAAGCCAAACGTAAGCATGGGAAACGCTGAATATCAGGCGCTTCAAACTCAAGCTTGCCAATGCTAAGAAAATCTAAAGTACTCACACCGGAATCAATTCGATCAGGATAAGCAAGCCCATAGGCAATTGGCGTGCGCATATCAGGGTTACCTAGTTGCGCAAGCACACTGCCATCCACATATTCAACCATAGAATGAATAACACTTTGCGGATGAACCACAACATCTATTTGCTCAGGCTTTGCATTAAATAGCCAGTGCGCCTCAATGACTTCCAGTCCTTTATTCATGAGCGTTGCTGAGTCTATTGTAATTTTTGCACCCATGACCCAATGGGGATGCTTTAGCGCCATAGCTGGGGTTGCTTGATCGATTTGCGCCTGCGTATGCTGCCTAAAAGGACCGCCAGATGCTGTCAGAATAATTTTGCGAATACCACCCTCTTTTAAGTCTTTTAGACCTTGTGGAGGCATTACTTGAAAAATAGCGTTGTGCTCACTATCAATTGGCAACAAGGTTGCACCACCCTGCTTAACGGCATCCATAAATAAACTGCCGGCCATGACTAAAGTTTCTTTATTGGCGAGCAGAATACGTTTGCCAGCGTTAGCTGCAGCCATTGCCGGCCTAAGCCCAGCGGCACCAACAATAGCAGCCATGACGGTGTCAACTTCTACATCACTACATACTTGCTCTAGATTAGATAATCCAAATAAAACAATTGTTTTACTTTTATGTTCCGCCAGCTGACAAGCAAGTGTTTTTGCTGCTGTCTCATCCAACATCACTGCATATTGTGGGGCGACATCTAAACACTGTTGTAACATGACTTGAACATTAGTATTTGCAGTTAACGCAAACACTTTATAACGTTCTGTATGACGCGCAATCACATCTAGCGTTTGCTCGCCTATCGTGCCAGTACTACCTAGAATCGTAATATTTTGCAATTAACTCATCGCCTGAAAGTAATTAAAAAGATAAATCGCTAAGATTGCGATTGGCAAACTAGGTAGTAAGCCATCAATACGGTCTAAAATACCACCATGCCCGGGCAACAGCTTGCCGCTATCTTTTTTATTGAATTGCCGTTTAATTAAAGACTCAAACAAATCGCCAATCACACCTAATGCTGTCACAAGCCATAGCAGAGGAAAAATAGCTAGGTTCGTCATTACATGACTACCATATAGTATGGCAGCAAAAAGCGTAACGCCGACTAAAGCACCCAATACACCTTCCCATGTTTTTCCTGGGCTGACACTAGGAGCAAGTTTGTGTTTCCCATAGCGTTTACCAACAAAATAAGCACTACTATCGGCTATCCAAATCGTGACTAATAAGCTGAGCAGTAACCAAGGATTTGCCTCTCTAGCGAAAACAAAGGCCAACCATAGAGGCATCACAAGTAAAAAACCAATGATCATTAATAATAATTGGTTGCGGACAATAAAAGATTTTGCGAGTAAAAAAGGCACAACCAATGTCCAAAAAATGAGACTCGCTAAAAAAATGAGCAAAGATTGATAGAATAATCGATGAAACCCGTACTGATAAAGTAACGCTAACAGCAGAAAACCAAGACCACCGAAAAGCACTGTATAAATAACTGATGTTGACTGCGAACTATCAATCAATCGTGCCCATTCATAAACAGCTGCGATAGAAACGACTAGCATGAGCGATGCCCAAACAATAGTGGATGCAAAAAACAATGCTGGTAGAAGTGCGCAGACAAGGGCTATTGCAGTAATAATACGAGTTTTAAGCATATGTTAACTCTTGGTTATTTGCTCGCTTGTGCGCCCAAATCTGCGTTCTCTGTGTTGATAAGAAATCATTGCTTCATCGAAAGCGTGCCCATCAAAATCAGGCCATAAAGTATCGGTAAAATAAAATTCAGTATAAGCTAATTGCCATAATAGAAAATTACTAACACGCTTTTCGCCACCAGTTCGGATGAATAAATCTGGCTCTGGCGCATAATGCATAGCAAGAAAGGAGGTTAAATCCTCCTCTTCATAGGTCTTTTTAGGGATGGATTCGGCGCTGACCATTTTATTAATTGCTTGCAATAAGTCCCACCGTCCGCCGTAATTGGCTGCAATCGTTAATGTGAGGCCAGTATTTAATGCAGTCAGCGTTTCTGAAGCCTCAATCTGTTTCACCAGTTCAGGTGTGAATCGACTACGGTCACCAATTAGCATGAGTCGAATATTGTTTTCATGTAATTTAACGACTTCACGTTGCAACGCATCCATAAAAAGTCCCATTAAAAAAGAGACTTCCTCTTCTGGCCTACGCCAATTCTCGCTACTAAATGCAAATAGAGTGAGAAACTTAATATCTAATTCCACACACTTTTTGACTAAGTCGCGCACAATTTCTACACCACGTTTATGCCCTGCAACCCTAGGGAGTAAGCGTTTGCGTGCCCAGCGTCCGTTGCCATCCATAATAATGGCAATATGCTTGGGCAGCTGTGTTTGATTTGGAATGGTTTTAGTTGAGCTTGCAAAAATGCGCTTAGAAAACATTCCTTTTGTGGAGATTCCCAAAATATACTCAGTTAAACTGCCATTAAATCAGCTTCTTTAGCCTGAAGTAATTGATCGATGTCCGCAACTGCTTTGTCTGTTAATTTTTGTACAATATCTTGTGTGCGACGCTCGTCATCTTCACTAATTTCTTTGTCTTTAATTAATTTTTTTAATGCATCGTTGGCATCGCGCCTAACATTACGCACCGCTACTTTTGCATTTTCACCTTCGCTACGT
>CBFHHI010000066.1:0-10939 GCA_965655675.1 Methylophilaceae bacterium
AATGTCATTGGGTTCTAAATTGGTCAGCAATGCGGCTAAATCACCAGCGCGCTCTAAGACGGGGCCTGAAGTTTGACGCAGATTAACGCCCATTTCTCGCGCAATAATATGGGCTAGCGTGGTTTTTCCTAATCCTGGCGGGCCAAACAACAATACATGATCTAAGGCTTCACTTCTACCTCGTGCTGCATCAATAAAAATCTCTAATTGTCCACGCGCTTTTTCTTGCCCCACATATTCGTCTAATACTTTAGGTCGCAAAGCGCGCTCAACCGCTTCCTCTTGAGGACTTTCTGCTGCTGGTGCTATTAAACGCTCTGTTTCAATCATAGAATCTCATTTATGTAGCAGTGTGGTGTGCGCTTTATCCATCTCATAGCCAACACAATCAGTGCTTGAAAATCACGATTCTACCTTAGAAAGGTTTTCTATCAAATGTTTCAACTCGATAGGCTTACCCAAACGGTTGCCTTGTCCATAAGCGACACCAATTGTTCTTAATTGATGCAAAATAGCATCGTTTTCCACATATTCAGCCACCGTCTTCATGTTTAACGCTTGCGCCACTGAATGAATAGACTGCACAGTTGCATAATCAACCGCATTAAGATGCATTTCTTTAACAAAAGAACCATCAATTTTTAAATAGTCCACTGCAAATTTTTTCAAATAGGTAAAAGAAGACATGCCACTGCCAAAATCGTCCAAAGCAAACTTGCAACCTAATTTTTTCAGTGTTGTGATTAAATGAATTGTTTGCATATGACTCACAATCGCTGCCGTTTCAGTAATTTCAAAGCAAATTGCTTTAGGTGGAATAGCATAAATAGCAAACTGCTCCTGAATATAGTTCAGAAAATGGCTGTCGCTCAAGGATTTGCCAGACAAATTAATTGAAAGTAGATAGTTCAGTTTATTCGAACGCGCATCAAGCAATTTCCTACAAGCAGAGAACGTATGCTTGATGACCCATCGATCCACATTTGGCATAAGATTGTAGTGCTCTGCAGAGGAAATAAAGGTCTTCGGTAAAGTAATTTCACCTTTCGCACCAACTTGCCTAATCAAAACTTCATAATGTTGCTGATCAGGCATATCCAGAGAGAGTGGCACAATTGGCTGGCAGTACAACACAAAGCTATCGTCATTAATGGTATCGACAATACCAGATATAGCATGCACAGCGTTATGACGTTGTAAGTTGGCGGTATCGCCATGATTGTATAAAAAGCTTTGATTACGACCAGCATTTTTTGCGGCTACACAGGCTGCATCTGCGGCGTGCATGACATCACTTGTGGTAGCAAAGCTGCCATCAATCATGACAATCCCAACACTAACGCCAATATTAAAAGTGCGTCCTTCGTATAAAAATCGATAATCCCTAACCAACTTAAATAACTGAGCAATCACAATATTTGCTTCTGCTACGCTTTTATCTCTTAATAATAAGCCGAACTCATCACCATCTAAACGTGCTAGCGTATCGCTTTGGCTCAGCTGACTCTGAAATAATCCTCCAATTTGTTTAAGCAGCGTGTCGCCAGCGAGATGGCCACAGCTGTCATTCACCAGTTTAAATTGATCTAAATCTAGATAACAACAGATATGTTGTCTCTCTAGTCGACTAGCCTCTACTAGACAGGTTGATAATCTTGATTCAAACTCACGTCGATTAATCAACCCAGTTAAGTCATCGTGCTGTGTTTGATATCGAAGTTGTGCTGTCACTTCATCAACTCTCTCTTGCATATATGAATAAGAGTTTTTGAGTCGCTGCGACATGGCGTTAAAGCCCACTTGTAATGTTTTTAACTCTCCACTGGAGTCTTCGGTAATCATATGAGAAAAATCACCATTCCCGACCTTGTCTACGGCAACAGCAATATCTTGGATTGGTTTGGTAATGTGGCGACCAATTAACCAAGCGATTAAGGCACTAAATAAGAAGCCGAGCAGACCAACCAAAACCATGTTCTGCAATAACTCATTTTGTAGCATATGCAATCTAGTATTGCTTAATTCGATATAGGCATACCCTACAATTACCTCTTTTTTTTCACCGCGCATCCTAATCGGGGATGAAAAAATGACACTTTCTGCTTTGCTGAATTTTGCCAGGCGATCAGTCGCCATTTGCTGAATAAGAGCCTCATCAATCGATAGCCCACTGCTTGCAAGCACATTACCGTTTGTATCCGCAATAACCGCCGCACGTAATTGTTGTTGAATAGAAAGCAACTGTTCCGTCAATGCTTGTAATCGTTGGCTATCTTCCAAAATTAAATCATTTTCAGCTGCTGGCGCCAACTGCGCAGCAATCATACGACCGCGATCAAAATGAGATTCTTCTAGCGCCTTAAAGACAGCTGCTATGGCATAACCAGCCAGCACAACAGAAAAAAGTACCGCAGGTAATGTACCTAATAAAACAACTCTTGCTTGAATACCTAAGTTTTGCATTTATGTAGACAATGCTTTTAATGCTTGTTTGATACCCTCTGAGACAGATGCGTCTTTATCTAATTGTTTAACCGCAACCATCGCCTCGCGTTCGTTATACCCAAGTGCCAGCAGCGCGTTTAATACGTCATGCGCAGTAGTTTTTTGCCCGACTGTGGCTAAACCAGCTGCACCAAATTTATCTTTCAACTCCAGTAATAAACGTTCCGCCGTTTTTTTGCCCACCCCTGGAATGCGTGTTAATAATGCAATATCTTGGCTACTCACTGCCGCAACCAACTCTTCTATAGAAACGCCACTTAAAATTGCAAGGGCAGATTTTGCGCCAATACCATTCACTTTTAAGAGCTGTCTGAATGTACTTTTTTCTTGCGCAGAGCCAAATCCATATAGCAGCTGCGCATCTTCTCGCACCACCATATGAATCAATAAGGTCAATTGAGCACCCACTTCTGGCAAGCCATAAAAAGTACTCATTGGCACTTCAACTTCATAACCAACACCAGCGCAATCAATCACAATCAACGGTGGTGTTTTTTCTAATAATTTGCCAATAAGGCGAGCAATCATTTCTTTATCCTAGTTTAATTAACCAATTAATCGGCCATTTTTGACCCGAAACCCTTTTGTTGATAGCTGCCCCAAACCTTGCCCACCGTGCACATGACAAATGGCACACGCTAGCGCATCTGCAGAATCTTCACTGGGCGTAGCAGGCAATGCTAATAAACGCTTTACCATCTCTTGCACTTGCTCTTTTTTTGCATGTCCATTTCCAACTACAGATTGCTTAACTTGTAATGCTGTATATTCAGCCACTTCTAACTCGCGAATCACCGCTGCACTTATTGCCGCACCACGCGCTTGGCCCAGTAAAAGCGTAGATTGTGGATTCACATTCACAAATACTTTTTCAATCGCCACTTGCGTTGGCTGATAGGTATCAATTACCTCAAATAAACCATCCAAAATGATTTTCAATCTCGCGGGCAACTCTTCTCTATCTGTACTTTTACCACTTGCCGTTTTAATCGTCCCGCTTGCGACATATTGCATTTTATCGCCCACTTTCTCAATCACCCCAAAGCCGGTCAAACGCAGGCCTGGATCAATACCTAGAATTCTTAAGTGGCTCACTGCTGAAAATGTTCCAGCAAATATAATTCAGCTAGCAACGGTTTAATCCTCGTCAATCACAGCAGAGGTATACACCTCTTGCACATCATCAAGATCTTCTAGGGTATCCAGAATTTTCTGCATTTTGGCACCTTCTTCGCCTGTCAATACGACTTCTGTTTGCGGCTTCATGGTGACCTCGGCGATTGCGGCAACATGGCCTGCTGCTTGCAATGCTTCTTTGACTGCCATAAAACTAGTCGGCGAAGTAATCACTTCAATACTACCATCATCGTTACTAACAATATCGTCCGCACCGGCTTCTAAAGCAATTTCCATAATCGTATCTTCATCGGCGCCAGGCTCAAAAACGAGCTGACCGCAATGATCAAACATAAAAGCAACTGAACCATCAGTTCCTAGGTTACCCCCATTTTTTGTTAGCGCATGACGCACATCGGCTACTGCACGTTGCTTATTATCCGTCATGCAATCAATAATAATTGCCGCGCCATTAATTCCATAACCTTCGTAGCGAATCTCTTCATAATTCACACCTTCCAGCTCGCCTGTTCCTTTTTTAATCGCACGAGTGATATTGTCTGATGGCATATTCTCATCTTTAGCCGCGATAATTGCTGCGCGCAACCGAGGATTCATATCAGGGTCACCTCCACTCAAACGAGCCGCGACGGTAATCTCCTTAATCAATTTGGTAAAAATTTTACCGCGCTTTGCGTCTTGACGCCCTTTGCGGTGTTGTATATTTGCCCATTTACTATGTCCAGCCATAATGCTTAACCTTAACCATTTACAAAAAATTAAATTCTACCATGTTCGCTATTTTGCCTGACTAATCTTGCGCCATTGCAGGATCAATCGGCACACGGCGATTGATACTAAAATAACAAATAATCATTAATGCCATCCCAATGAATACCATTCCCCACCATTCTGCATGATTTGGCACTTCATTGAGTTGTATCCAAGCCGCAAGCACACCAATCACTGGCGCTAACATGCTGATCATGCTGGCAACACCAGCTTGTAAACGTTGCAATGCATATAACCACAACAGCCAAGCTAATGCATTACACAAAATGGCGTTATAAATAACTGCACCAATAAAATAAGGTGTCCATTGAATAGCAGGCGCTGGAATGAGCCATGCGGCAATTAAAATTGGCATGCTGCCAAATAGCATTTGCCAAGCAGTCAGTGTTAGTAAATCAAGCGCTGGCATTTGTTGATGTAGCCTTTTGGCAACAATAACCGCTAGCGCCCAACAAATGCCAGATAGCACGGCCAACAACATGCTGAATTGATCAGCACCTAAATGAAGTGGATCGAGGATAAAGACAATACCCATTGCCGACAAGATGGCGGCCAACCATTGCACGCCTTGCAGTTTTTCTCCCAATAGCGGCCAAGCCAGCAACATCACCCAAAATGGCATTGTGTAGGTTAACACTGCAGTTTTCCCTGCGTCGCCCTCTACCAATGCCCAGGTCAACAATCCAGTAAAACCGCTCGTTTGCAATAATCCAAGCAATAGTAATGTAGGCCAACATTGAATCTTGAATGGCTTGCGCATTATGGCAATCAGTATAAATAAGCAAACCGCACCAATACCTGTGCGTAAGGCAATCAATTGAAACACGCCAGAAAATTGCAATGCTGTTTTCATCACCACCCAGTTATAACCCCACAGGAAGGCAAGCAACAACAAAGCTAAAAACGCATTCACTGTTTGTCTATTTCTCATTATCCACACTTAATTATTTGCAGACAGCATTATAAGGTGTATATTTTTATATCGTTGCGAGTGGGAGAGAAAACATGAAAACATTAAAACAAATACTTAAAGAAAAACAACATCAAGACATTATCAGTATTGCGCCAGATAAAACCGTGTTTGAGGCGCTAGAACTCATGGCAAATAAAGGCATTGGGGCCCTAGCAGTAATGGATAACAATACACTTGTTGGCATTTTTTCAGAGCGCGATTATGCGCGTGAAGTGGCATTAAAAAACAGAGCATCAAAAACAACAAAAGTGAGCGAGGTGATGACCAGCAAGCTCAGCTATGGACAAGCGAATGATTTCGTTGCGAGCGCGATGAATACCATGACCAATAAGCGCGTGCGTCATTTGCCTGTGATGGAAGAGGATGAAATGATAGGCATGCTATCCATTGGCGATTTGGTGAAAGCAACGATTGAATATCAAGAAGAACTTATCCAACAGTTGGAAAGTTATATCCGCAGTTAATTCATATCCACGGTTCATTAGGTTTAGCGCTCAAAATCATGAGGCGGGTTCATGATTTTAGTGAAGTCGCAATCATGAATGTTAACTATCTAGATGGCTTGCGTTTCGACATAATAGTTTCACGGTGATGCAATGCATTGCCGCTTAATTTAAATCAAGGAGAATATTATGTGGACAACACCAGCAGCTACTGAAATGCGTTTTGGCTTTGAAGTAACAATGTACGTTATGAATAAATAAGCATTTGCTTATATTCAAAAAAGGGAGCAAATGCTCCCTTTTTTTTATTCGCTCAACAGGCTGTCTTACTCGCCTATAATTTTTACCAGCACACGCTTCTTGCGCCGTCCATCAAATTCACCATAAAAGATTTGTTCCCAAGGACCAAAATCTAACTCACCCTCAGTCACCGCAACTACCACTTCGCGGCCCATCACTTGGCGTTTGATATGCGCATCTGCATTGTCTTCACCCGTATCATTATGACGATAATGCCCCAATGGCTCATGCGGCACCAGCGCTTCCAACCATACTTTGTAATCATGATGTAAACCACGTTCATCATCATTAATAAAAACACTAGCTGAAATATGCATTGCATTGACGAGACAAAGACCTTCTTGAATGCCACTCTCACGCAAACATTCTCTCACTTGACCTGTAATATTTTGAAAATCCATTCGCGCTGGAATATTAAACCACAGTTCTTTTTTATAACTTTTCATTGCTGATTCTCCACTATTATCTCTTGAGAAATTTGCCCTAACCTACTGATTATTGATTTTAACATCAAATAGTTTTGCAATAAAAAAGGCCTCATTTAATCTGAGGCCTTTTTAAAATACGTGAAGCTCTAACTTTTCACTTCTACTGAATGCTTAAAGGTTTTACCTTCGTTATCTGTTGCAACCAACTCAAATGTACCAGGTTTTTCTGGCACAAAATCAAACTGAAAATAAGGATCTTCTGCTGTACCCACATTCACATCTATCGTCATGACAGGCTTTCCATTATAAGTAAAGCTTGCTTTATTAATATAAAAAGCAGGCAAAAAACCTTGTGAAACTAAATCCCGTTGCAAACCAGTACGCATGATATGTTTAATGTTTACCTTTGCTGAGGTTGTGGTTCCAAACTTCTCAGGCGCGTCTACTTTCATTCTAATTTTGCCTGCCGCCGCTCTTACCGCTTCCTCATCATTAGACACCATACCGCCACAACCACCTGCAGCACGAATGGGGCGAGAAGCTAAATACAATTTTCCATTTGCGTCTTCACCAACCAACCTAACGAAAGCATCTGTTTCAAATCGAATACGGGTTGATAAATGAAAATCACCCAACGCATCTGTTAGATGATAAGTGGCAGTCAATGGAATCGGATTGGCATCCACAAATGCATATAATTTAACGATTTTAGCGCCTGCTGCTTTTGCAGCAACAGAATCAATCGAATAAGAAACTGGCACTTGTGCGCCGCTTTCCGCACGTTTAGGCGCCTCAATTTTCATAAAGTCGACTTCTTGCATTGGCCTTTGCTCAAAAAAAGCTTCTTTCATGACAGGCCAAAGCTTAGGATCAGCCTCTGCATAAGCTGACACACTGATGGTTAATAGCATCGCGGCTAATACCCAGAAAACGTTTAATTGATTACTCACCTTCATGACTCACCCCATTCAACTCTATCATCATTATTTTAGGTAACGCTATTTTTAATAGCCTTAGCTTAGATAGATTAACGGCTTATCTAAGATTAGGACTACTTGGATTAGGACTACTTGGATTAGGACTACTTGCTTCTATTTTAGTTTTTTTCCAATAAAAATCTGTGACCAGCATCACATTCATCCTTAGTCAGTGAATCACAACAACACTGACAAATGCTTAAGCCATTTTGCTGGGCTCACCTGAAGGTCGCATTTCATAGTTAGGATCGCCAAACTCTTCAAAATTGAGCTCAACACCATTGCCAGCAGGATCTTTTAAATTAATTTGACGTACACCACTTGCCAGCGTTCTTGTTGTATACGGAATATGGTGTGCATTGAGATTCGCCTCCATGGCTGGCATATCGGTACAAGTGAACGAGACATGATCATAGGTGCCATGCACATGCAATTGTGGCGGCTCAGGCGTTTTATATTCTGCCAAATGCACCACATCATTATTGCCAATATATAACCAATATCCATAAGAAGTGCTAGCAACCCGTTTACCGACAGTTAAGCCTAAAATATCGCAATAAAAATCGCGTAACAAATGCATGGTTTCACGATCAGTACGGAAATTAACATGATTGATTTCGGTTAATGGCATAACAACTTTCTTTCTGACAGACTCAAATATTTAAAGACTTACACATTGTAGCGTATGACTTATTCGCCTTCAAACGCGCATAAAGCAAACGATTGCAGTCCCAATTCTTGTAACCGTTTCACACCACCCAAATCAGGCAAATCTATCACAAAAGCGCATTCAACCACTTGACCGCCTAGCTTCTGAATCAACACAGCAGCCGCCTCTGCCGTTCCGCCTGTGGCAATCAAATCGTCCACCAGCAAAACACGTTCATCCTGCGCAATCGCATCCGAGTGAATTTCTACGCGATCTGAACCATATTCCAACACATAATCATGCCCCATCGTTTCCGCTGGCAACTTTCCTGCTTTACGAATCGGCACAAAACCAACACCCAACTTATAAGCCAACGCCGCCCCAATAATAAAACCACGCGCCTCAATACCGACTATTTTGTCTATTTTTTGATCTTGGTAACGGCTATAGAAATCATTGATGACTTGCTGAAAACCTTGCGGGTCAGCAAGTAAAGTGGTGATATCACGGAATTGGATACCAGGTTTTGGGTAATTGGGGATGGTGCGAATTAGGGATTTAAATAACATACTCTATGAAGTTTGTTTTATTAACTCAGATGCAGCTCTTGTAAAAATATATACTTTATTCCCACGACTATCTAATTCTGTTTTTAATAGGTTATGACTAACCAGAGACAAGAAGTCATCTTGAATAAATTTTTGATCTTCAAAAGCTAAGTTAGGTGCTTTTTTATCGACAAAAATATAAGAGTAAATAGGCATTGTTTTAAGCTCAACAACTCTAGCAGACCCTGACTGCTCGAACTGTAAAAGTATACTTATTGCTTGCTCAGAGAGCTTAACTTGAGGAGCAATTGCATCCACTAGTGCGCTAAAGTTCGGGTCAAAGGATAGTATATTACCTAATTTATTATCTATGCTTTTTAACTTCTCAAGAAGCTCAGTTGACTGCAAATTCAGAATTGCTTTTATGCTAGTTATTGTAGTTTGGTTTTGATTAAGTAAAGACACAAGCTCATCGTGTCTATTCTCAGAAAGCCATTCTAAAAAGAGCAGATAATCGTCTGTAGTAATTTCTTTACGTTTATCTTTAAAGTCAGAGATAAGGCTAACTAATGTAGCAAATGTTGTTGCGGCTGTTATTGGGTCAATTGCCATTTAGTCTCCTCTCAAAATACAAATCGCGCCGCGCGGACTAGGCGCAGGCGCGAAGGCAGTACGTTTAGTACGGCAAGCGGATGTAACGACGTTATCGTGAAGTGAGTGCATTTTAACCCACTGTGTTTTGGGTGCGGACGCGAATATGTAACTCACGTAACTGCTTCTCATCCACAGCGCTCGGCGCATGTGTCATTAAACACTGTGCTTTTTGCGTTTTCGGGAAGGCAATCACGTCGCGGATGGATTCTGCACCTGTCATTAAGGTCACTAAACGGTCTAAACCAAACGCTAAGCCGCCGTGTGGTGGCGCGCCATATTGCAAGGCTTCTAGCAAGAAGCCAAATTTTTCATCCGCTTCTTCTTTGCTAATGTTTAGCGCATCAAATACTTTTGATTGCACCTCTTGTTTGTGAATACGAACAGAGCCGCCACCGACTTCCCAACCGTTTAATACCATGTCATACGCTTTTGATAAACACGCGCCTGGATCAGTTGTTAGCAAATCTTCATGTCCATCTTTCGGGCTGGTGAATGGATGATGCAATGCATTCCAGCGATTATTTTCTTCATCACGTTCAAACATGGGGAAATCAACCACCCATAATGGCGCCCATCTGCGGCCGTCTACATGACCTTTGTCGTGACCAACTTTTTGACGCAACGCGCCTAACGCTTCGTTGACAACTTTAGTGGTGTCTGCGCCGAAGAAAATAATGTCGCCATTTTGCGCACCTGTGCGTTCCATAATGGCTTTAAGCGCAGTTTCGTGAATGTTTTTGACGATGGGGCTTTGCAAGCCTTCTTCGTTTAATTGCGTCACATCATTCACTTTGATATAAGCCAAGCCTTTTGCGCCGTAAATCTTCACAAATTCAGTATAGACATCAATTTCTTTACGGCTGATTTCGGCGCCATTGGGTACGCGAATGGCGGCTACACGACCGTTATCGCTATTGGCTGGGCCTGAGAACACTTTAAAATCAACCTCTTTCATTACATCTGAAAGTTCAGTGATTTCTAATGTCACGCGCATATCTGGCTTATCTGAACCATAACGGCTCATGGCTTCAGCATAAGGCATGCGTGGAAATTCAGCAGGTAAATCAACATTTTGTACTTTTTTCAGCATCTGACGAATCATCTCTTCTACCAAGGTCATGATGTCGTTTTCTTCTAAGAATGAAGTCTCTAAATCAATCTGAGTGAATTCTGGCTGGCGATCCGCGCGTAAATCTTCATCACGGAAACATTTGGTGATTTGGAAATAACGATCAAAACCCGCTACCATTAACAACTGTTTAAATAACTGTGGCGATTGCGGCAAAGCAAAAAACTCACCGTGATGAATACGTGAAGGGACTAAATAATCACGTGCGCCTTCTGGTGTGCTGCGATTCAACATCGGCGTTTCAACTTCGATAAAGCCATTATCATCCAAATAATCACGAATCACTTTTGAAACGCGATAACGGAGCTTCATATTCTCTTGCATCACTGGGCGACGCAAATCAATATAGCGATGTTGCAAACGTACGGTTTCCGTCAATGTGTCGTCATCTAACATAAATGGCGGCGTTAGCGATGGATTTAAAA
>CBFHHI010000067.1:0-10762 GCA_965655675.1 Methylophilaceae bacterium
CTTGGTGGCAATAGCGGTTTGGACCCACCCCTTCCCATCTCGAACAGGGCCGTGAAACGAACCTGCGCCAATGATAGTATGCTCTTCGCATGCGAAAGTAGGTCACTGCCAAGCTCTTATTTAGTATCTAATTAAGCTCCTTTATGGGGCTTTTTTAGTTTAGATTTTAATTTTTTAACAGATTTAGTGTGACGCTGAAGAACAGTAAGCGTTGGATATTGGCATACAGAGGAAAAAAAGTGTAGTTCAGAGAGGATGCCATTCTTTATAATTGTGTTCTACACATTCCAATTCACTGAATTTATTGATATAATTGGTTGTTGTTTAAGGGCGGTAGGCCCTTTTTTTATTTCCGCTACTTTTGTGGGGTGAAGTTAAAAGGATATGTGGTGCAAGATTTACAGAGTTTAGTTGAAAAAACGGTTGCCCAGCTTGGATTTGACTTGGTTGATTTTGAAATGTCGAACCGAGGTAAGCTGTTGCGCGTTTTTATCGATAAGCTCAATCCAAAAGATATTAAAGACACCGTCAACATTGATGATTGTGTATTGGTTAGCAATCAACTGGGCAATGTCTTAACTGTTGAACATGAGATTGATTATGACAGGCTTGAGGTTTCCTCGCCGGGCATGGATAGAGTGCTAAAAAAGGAACAAGATTTTGTGAGATTTATAGGTGAGCGCGCGCAGATTAAGTTGCGAGCCCCTTTGGTTGTAGAGAATAAAGACCCAAGAAAGAATTTTGTTGGAATTCTACGTGGTTTGGAGGCTGGCTTAGTCCATATTGAATGTGATGGTGTAATCGAAATTTTGCCGTTTATTAGTATTGATAAAGCACGCTTAAGCCCACAGTTTTAAAATTGATGGTATTAGTTTAAATCGTTAAGTAATTATTTTTTAGTCGGAGAGAGACGATGAGTCGAGATATTTTGTTATTGGTAGATGCGTTAGCGCACGAAAAGAACGTGAGTAAAGAGATTGTATTTACTGCGTTGGAATTGGCTTTGGCATCAGCGACTAAAAAAAATCATGATGACAATGCGGACATTCGTGTTTCGATTAACCGTGATAATGGCGAGTATGAGACATTTAGAAGATGGCAGTATGTTGAATATGATTTGTTAGAAAGTTCTGATTATCAGTTTGATGAAGAGGATGAGCGTGCCAAAGGAAGGCAAATAGGCGACTATTATGAAGAGCCGTTAGAGTCTATTGCCTTTGGTCGCATTGGCGCGCAAGCAGCTAAACAAGTCATTTTACAAAAAGTACGTGAGGCAGAGCGCGAGCAAATTTTAGAAGATTTTTTAGCGCGTGATGAAACATTGGTAACGGGTGTTATCAAGCGTATGGAAAAAGGCGATGCTTTAATTGAGGTGGGGCGTCTTGAGTGTCGACTCCCAAGAGAAGCGATGATTCCTAAAGAAAATCTGCGCGTTGGCGATCGAGTGCGTGCAAACTTATCACGTATTGATAGAAGCGGCCGTGGGCCACAGCTTATTTTATCGCGTACTTCACCAGAATTTTTACAAAGACTATTTGAGCTTGAAGTGCCGGAAATAGAAGAGGGTTTATTAGAGATTCGTTCGGCAGCACGTGACCCAGGTTTGCGATCAAAAATTGCAGTTAAAGCAAACGATCAGCGTCTAGATCCTGTTGGCACTTGCGTTGGTATGCGTGGATCACGTGTGCAGGCGGTAACAGCAGAATTGGCTGGCGAGCGCGTCGATATTGTGCTTTGGAGCATGGAGCCTGCGCAGTTTGTCATTAACGCAATGGCGCCTGCTGAGGTTTCTAGTATTGTGGTAAACGAAGATACCCGTAGTATGGATGTTGTGGTGGATGAAGAGCAGTTGGCGCTGGCCATTGGGCGCAGTGGGCAGAATGTACGTTTGGCTTCTGAATTAACGGGTTGGACCTTAAACATTCTGACGGAAGAAGAAGCGGCACAGAAGAATCAAGATGAATATGCAAGTGTTAGCCAATTATTCATGGAAAAATTAGATGTTGATGAAGAGGTGGCGGATATCTTAGTGCAAGAGGGTTTTAGCACATTGGAAGAGATTGCTTATGTACCTATGTCTGAAATGGCGGAAATTGAAGCATTTGATGAAGATACCATTAATGAGCTCCGTTCACGCGCACGTGCAGCACTATTGACCGAGGCAATTGCTAAAGAAGAAAAAGTGGAAGATCCAGCAGAAGCCTTGGTGAAAATGGAAGGCATGGATGACGAGATGGCTGCTTTGTTGGCAAAAAAAGACATTATGACTATGAATGATTTGGCAGAATTGGCTGTCGATGAGTTGGTCGAGTTAAGCGGCATGGATGAAGAGCGTGCAAAAACGCTAATTATGACAGCGCGCGCACCGTGGTTTAAATAAGTAATGGTTTAAATAAGTAATGGTTTAAATAAGCGATGGTTTAAAGCTTAGATTTATCAAGCGATAGTGGCAATTAATCATGACTTAAGTAAGTCATTTAAAGTAGTAAGAAAAAGTAAAGAGACTGGAGCAGTACATGGCACAATCAACCGTTTTACAATTTGCTAAAGAGTTGGGTTTACCAACGGCTTTACTATTAGAACAATTGAAGAGCGCAGGCGTAAATAAAACTGCAGTTGATGATCAATTAGACGAGTCTGATAAAACAGCACTGTTAGATTATCTACGTAAAGAGCACGGTGCTGCACAAGCGCCTAAAAATAAAATTACACTTACACGCAAACAAAATACAGAAATTAAAAAAACGGATAGTGATGGTAGAGCCCGCACAATTCAGGTTGAAGTACGTAAGAAACGCGTATTAGTACGTAATGAAGAAGTGGTCGAAGCGCCAAAACCTGTTGTTGAAGAGGTGCAACCTATCGTTGAGCCTGTTATAGAAGTGCCGCCAGTGTTGGCACCAGAGCCTACTGTAGAAGAGAAAGTTGCGGAGCCTATCGTTGAAGTGGTAGAAAATACTGTTGATGTTGAAAAACAAGACGATCCAGTAGTGAAGCGTAAAAAGCAAGTGTTAACGCCAGAGCAGATTGCCATTCGCGAGCAAGAAGCAGAACGACATGCTAAATTAATTGCATTCCAGCAAGAAGACTTGCGGAAAAAGGAAGATTTAATTAGACGTCGCGCTGCAGAAGAGAAAAAGCGTAAAGATGAAGCTGATGCTGCTGCCGCGGCGGCGGCTAAAGAAAAAGCGAAAAGCCTCAGCGAGGGCACATTGCATAAGCCAGCAGGCAAAGATGGCATTAAAACAGTAAGTAAGGAAGCCAAAAAAGGTAAGGGAACCAATAAAGATTGGAATGATGAAGAGAACCGCAAACGAGGATTAAAAACCCGTGGCGCCACTCCAGTCGGTAATGGATGGAGATCGCCTAAAGGCAAGAATAAGGGGCGGGGTAGAGAGGAAGAAGTGGAACACGCTTTTACTGCTCCAACAGAGCCTGTTGTGCATGAGGTGCTGGTGCCAGAAACTATTTCTGTTTCTGACTTAGCGAAAAAAATGGCTATTAAAGCCAGTGAGCTAATTAAAACATTGATGGGTATGGGCATGATGGTAACCATTAACCAAGTACTTGATCAAGAAACGGCTATTATTCTGGTTGAGGAGATGGGACACACAGCCATTGCAGCTGCGGATAACGATCCTGAAACTTTCTTGGAAGAAGCGGAGCATGAGGATGCCGTATACGAGGCTCGCCCTCCAGTGGTGACTGTGATGGGTCATGTCGATCATGGTAAAACATCTTTGCTAGACTATATTCGTGCCAGTAAAGTGGCAGGTGGTGAGGCTGGCGGCATTACACAGCACATTGGCGCTTATCATGTAGAGACGCCTAACGGCATGGTGACTTTTTTAGATACGCCAGGCCATGAAGCATTTACTGCCATGCGTGCACGTGGTGCAAAAGCGACCGATGTCGTGATTTTGGTCGTTTCAGCAGATGACGGTGTTATGCCACAAACCAGAGAGGCAATACATCACGCAAAAGCAGGTAATGTGCCATTGGTGGTTGCGATTAATAAAATTGATAAACCAGAAGCTGAGCCTGAGCGTGTAAAAATGGAGCTGGTATCAGAAGAGGTGGTTCCAGAAGATTTTGGCGGCGAGGTGATGTTCCGTAATGTATCAGCCAAAACAGGCCAAGGTATTGATGATTTGCTAGAAGCTGTGTTATTGCAAGCTGAGATTTTAGAATTAAAAGCGCCAAAAAATACACCGGCAAAGGGCTTGGTGGTTGAAGGTCGTTTAGACAAAGGTCGTGGTCCAGTGTCTACAATTCTTGTACAGTCTGGTACGTTAAGACGCGGTGATATGTTGTTGGCTGGCAGTACATATGGGCGCGTGCGTGCCATGTTGGACGAAACGGGTGCGGAAATTAAAGAGGCGGGACCCTCTATTCCAGTTGAAGTGTTAGGTTTGTCTGACGTGCCTGCTTCTGGCGAGGAAATCATTGTGCTGAACGATGAGCGCAAGGCGCGAGAAATTGCAATGTTCCGTCAAGGAAAATTCCGTGATGTGAAGTTCGCAAAACAACAAGCAGCAAAACTAGAAAATATGATGGGTCAAATGTCTGATGGCGAAGTGAAAACATTAGGTTTGATTATTAAATCAGATGTTCAAGGTTCAAATGAGGCGCTTGAGAGTAGTTTACGCAAACTGGCTAATGAAGAAGTGCGTGTCAATATCATTCATACTGGTGTTGGTGCAATTAGTGAGTCAGACGTAAACTTGGCAGTAGCATCGAGTGCATTGCTAATCGGTTTTAACGTGCGTGCAGATACTGGCGCTCGTAAGTTGATAGAGCTTAACGATGTTGATGTCCGTTACTACAATATTATTTACGAAGCGGTGGATGAAATTAAAGCTGCGCTTGGTGGCATGTTGCCGCCTGAGCAGCGTGAAAGTATCATTGGTAGTGTGGAAATTCGCGAAGTGTTCCGTATCTCTAAAATCGGTTCTGTTGCAGGATGCTATGTGAGAGATGGCCGTATTACACGCGAATCAAAAGTGCGTGTATTACGCGACAATGTGATTATTCACACTGGCGAATTGGATTCATTAAAACGCTTTAAAGATGATGTAAAAGAAGTGAAAAATAACTTCGAGTGTGGCTTGTCATTAAAAGGCTATAACGACCTTGAAGTGGGCGACTTATTAGAAGTCTATGAAGTCTTAGAAATTGCGCGTACTTTATAATCTATTGGATAATTAATTGGCAAAAGCATTTTCACGTTCTAGTCGAATTGCGGAGCAAATGCGCCGCGAATTGGCTGATTTGTTGCAGTTTGAAGTAAAAGATCCGCGTGTTGGTATGGTGACGGTTATTGAAGTTGAAGTAACCGGTGATATGGAGCATGCTAAGATTTTTTATAGTGCAGCGCAGGGCACGCCAGAGTTGCAAGCAGGTTTAGTGCAATCCTCTGGTTTTTTGCGGTCGCAAATAGCCAAGCGTATGTTGTTGCGTAAAGTCCCTCAATTGCATTTTGAATATGATGCATCAGCCGATTACGGTATGAAAATGACCAAGTTAATTGATGAAGCATTAGCGGATAGTCCCAAAGACAGCCAAGAAGATTAAACCTTTGCAGTTCAAACGTATCAAAAGAAAAGTTAATGGAATTCTTTTGTTGGATAAGCCGCTCGGCTATTCTTCCAACCAAGCGTTACAAAAAATAAAATGGCTATTCCAAGCTGAAAAAGCAGGCCACACGGGCACGCTTGATCCGTTGGCAACAGGGTTACTTCCCATTTGTTTGGGTGAGGCGACCAAGTTCGCGCAACAGCTTACTGATGCTGATAAAACATACATTGCGCAGATAAAATTAGGTGTTCAAACCACGACAGGCGATGCGGAAGGCGCAGTGGTTGCAACTAAACCAATTCATTTTACTTCCATACAATTTAAAGAAGCTTGCCAGCAGTTTGTGGGCGAAATCAGTCAAGTTCCTCCTATGTATTCCGCATTAAAACACGAAGGTAAGGCGTTATATGAATACGCAAGAGCTGGGGTTGAAATTAAACGTGTTGCGCGACAAGTCATGATCAAGCGGTTGACGGTGAACGCTTTTTCAGGGAGCGAAGCTGAAATTACAGTGACTTGTAGCAAAGGCACTTATATTCGCACGTTAGCAGAAGATATCGGCAAGATGTTGAATAATCACGCTCATTTAGTCGCACTGCGTAGAGTTGAGACTGCAGGTTTTGTTATTGCTAATGCGATGACGATTGCTGACGTTGAGGCAATAGCACTTGAAGCACGCGATATGCTTTTGCTGCCAGTGGATGATGCAATTGCTGACTTGCCTAAAGTCATTATTGACAGTGATTCTGCTTTTTATTTTAAACAAGGGCAAGCAGTTTGGCAGGCAGGTAAAATACCTAATGGTGATTTGCGCGTGTATGAAGAAGGCGGTCACTTTCTTGGTTTAGGTAAATTATTAGTAGACGGCAAAATCGCACCAAAACGATTGGTTAATTTATAGTGTTGATGAACTGCTGATTGGCGATGTAATGATGAATGCCAATCATGGATGTTAAAAACAAATAAAAACATCAACTTAACGCTAAAAATGTTTGGCGTTTTTGGTATTAATGTCTATAATGCACGACTCATGCAAATTGAGCATGTAAATTGAATGTAGACGCAGGTTGGGTAAATGGGTTACTTAGCTATGTTTGCATTGACGCTAACTAAAGGAAAAAAGATGGCAGTTACAGCGCAAGACACCGCAAAAATTATTAAAGAATATCAACGTGCTCCTAATGATACGGCAAGCCCAGAAGTGGCTTTGTTAACAAATCGTATTACTTACTTAACAGAGCATTTTAAAACAAACAAAAAAGATAATCACTCACGTCGTGGTTTGTTGGCGCTTGTTAGTCAACGCCGTCGTTTGTTAGATTATTTAAAAGGTAAAGACGTGAGCCGTTACCAAGATTTGATTGGTAAATTAGGTTTACGTAAGTAATTTCTATAAATGCGATTTTCGCTTTTATAGTTATGTAGAAAGCCGATTGCATCAATAATGCATCGGCTTTTTTTATTGTTCGATTGTTATTGGGTAGTGAATAACAATCTGTTGAAAAGGAAATGAAATGTTTAATAAAGTAACGAAAAGTATTCAGTATGGAGACCATACCTTAACGTTAGAAACAGGCGAGATTGCTCGCCAAGCAGATGCATCCGTTGTTGTAAGTTATGGCGATACAGTAGTAATGGTTAACGTAACCAGTCGCCGTGAAGTAAAAGAAGGCCAAGACTTTTTCCCTTTAACGGTTGATTACATGGAAAAAACATATGCTGCAGGTAAGATTCCTGGCAGTTTTTTTAAACGTGAAGGCCGTCCTTCAGAAAAAGAAACATTAACATCACGTTTAATCGACCGTCCAATGCGCCCATTATTCCCAGAGGCGTTTTATAACGAAGTGCAAGTCGTTGCTACAGTACTTTCATCCGATCCAGAAATTGATGCAGATATTCCTGCGATTATCGGTGCATCAGCTGCGATGTCATTATCAGGCATCCCATTCTATGGCCCATTAGGTGCAGCGCGTGTTGGTTATATTGATGGCGAATACATTCTTAACCCTAGCAAAACCCAAATGGAAACCACTGAGTTAGATTTGGTGGTTGCAGCAACAGAAACCGCTGTGATGATGGTTGAGTCTGAGGCTAAAGAGCTTTCAGAAGAGGTGATGTTGGGTTCTGTTACTTTTGGTCATGAAGCGATGCAGCCAGTGATTAAAATGATTAGTGAATTGGCTGAAGAAGCTGGTAAAGATGCTTGGGATTGGACAGCACCAGAGCCAAACGCAGCAATCATTGCTAAAGTGGCTGAAATTGCTGAAGCTGATGTGAATGCGGCTTTTCAAATTAAAGCCAAAGGCGAGCGTTCAGCTAAACTAGAAGAAATTAAAAACCGTGTGATGACTGCATTAATCACAGAAGAAACATCAACAACAGAAGCGAATGAGATTAAAGGTGAGTTCTTTAATTTAGAGGCCAAAGTTGTTCGTAGTCAAATTTTAAACGGTGAGCCACGTATTGATGGTCGTGATACGCGTACAGTGCGTCCTATTAGCATTCGCACAGGCGTGTTGCCACGTACCCATGGTTCTGCGTTGTTTACGCGTGGTGAGACACAGGCGTTGGTTGTTGCAACGCTAGGTACTGGTCGTGATGAGCAGAAAGTGGATGCTTTACAAGGTGAATATGCAGATAACTTTATGTTGCACTATAACTTCCCACCATATGCAACTGGTGAAACAGGTCGTGTTGGTACGCCTAAACGTCGTGAAATTGGACATGGTCGTTTAGCAAAACGTGCACTAGTAGGTGCATTGCCATCTAAAGAAGATTTTGATTACACCATGCGTGTGGTTTCTGAGATTACTGAATCTAATGGTTCAAGCTCAATGGCTTCGGTATGTGGTGGTTGCCTAGCATTAATGGATGCTGGTGTACCAATGAAAGCGCCTGTTGCAGGTATTGCAATGGGCTTGATTAAAGAAGGCAACCGCGTTGCGGTGTTGACCGATATTTTAGGCGATGAAGATCATTTAGGTGATATGGACTTTAAAGTCGCTGGAACATCAAATGGCATTACTGCTTTACAGATGGACATTAAAATTACCGGTATTACAGCACAAATTATGCAAGCAGCTTTAGCACAAGCTAAAGAAGGCCGTCAGCATATTTTAGGCATCATGGCGGATGCAATGGCGAATGCAAGTACTGAAATGTCAGCATTTGCGCCACGCATTATTACCTTAAAAATTAATCCTGACAAAATCCGTGATGTGATTGGTAAAGGTGGCGCTGTGATTCAAGCCATGACTAAAGAAACGAACACCAGCATTGATATCGATGAAGATGGTACAGTGAAAATTGCTTGCACCAGCGCGGAAGAAGGTGAAGAAGCAAAACGCCGTATTGAAGCAATTACAGCGGATGTGGAAGTTGGTCAAGTGTACGAAGGACCAGTGGTGAAATTGTTGGACTTTGGTGCAGTGGTTTCATTGCTACCAGGCAAAGACGGTTTAGTCCATATTTCACAAATTGCACATCAACGTGTGAATGCGGTGAGTGATTTTGTGAAAGAAGGCGACATTGTTAAAGTGAAGGTTGTTGAAATTGATGCCAAAGGTAAAGTGCGTTTAAGCATGAAAGCATTGATTGAAGAACCAGCTAAAGTAGACACAGCATCTGAATAATAAGTAAACCTTAGCAATAAAAAAGCCCGCTTAGCGGGCTTTTTTATTGTGGTATGTCTCATCAACAAAAAATAAGTAATTTTATTTGGCGACTTGTTTTTCTCTCAGCTCATCCAGTGTTTTGCAGTCAATACATAATGTTGCAGTTGGGCGCGCTTCTAAACGCTTCAAACCAATTTCTACACCGCAACTTTCGCAAAAACCGTACTCATCTGCATCAATATTGCGTAAAGTGCCCTCTATTTTTTTAATGAGTTTACGCTCGCGATCGCGGTTACGTAATTCAAGTGCCATATCAGACTCTTGGCTAGCGCGATCATTAGGGTCAGCAAATGTAGAGACCTCATCTTGCATATTATGCACTGTACGATCAATATCATCATTCAACTCTGCTTTCCAACGTTCTAAAATATCGCGAAAATGTTTGAGTTGCTTTTTATTCATATACTCTTCATCAGGCTTTGCCTCATAAGGAGCGAAATTAATATTTGGTGTTGTTTTTGCCATGACGTGTCCGAAAAACTACTTAAAAAAACAAAATTGATAATAATTTAATCGCGCGAGTTTACACTTATTATTTATGATATGCAAAGCTTTAGCGTTGATACACTAGTTGCTGGCCTCATTAAGCTCTAGCGCAAGCAAGGTATTTTCCATTAGCGTTGCAACTGTCATCGGCCCAACGCCGCCCGGAACCGGGGTAATGTAGCTTGCACGGGCTTTGGCGCTGGCAAAGTCCACATCACCACAAAGTGAGCCATCTGCTAAGCGATTAATGCCAATATCAATCACAATAGCGCCTGATTTTATCCACTCGCCTTTGATTAAACCTGCTTTACCAGCCGCTGCAACGACTAAATCTGCTTTTCGTATTTGCGCCTCTAAACCTTTGGTATGACGGTGGCAACTGGTAATTGTGGCACCTGCTAGCATTAATTCTAAAGCCATTGGTCGGCCTACATGGTTAGAAACGCCTACAATGACCGCATCCAACCCCATAGGGTTAATGTTACATGCTGCTAGCATCTTCATCACACCAAACGGTGTGCAAGACCGCAGTCTAGGCTGACGTACAGCTAATCTGCCAATATTGTATGGATGAAACCCGTCAACATCTTTGTTAACATCAATGTGCTCAATAAGCAAATCTTCATCGATATGATCAGGTAATGGCGATTGAACCAAGATGCCATCTACGCTTTTATCATGATTAAGCTGTTTAATTAAGGCTAATAATTCAGCTTGTGAGATGGCGGCAGGCAAATCATACGATAGAGAGGTAATCCCAACTTTTTCGCAAGCCAGACGCTTATTGCGAACATAGATAGTAGAAGCAGGGTCGGCACCAATTAAAACGACTGCCAGACAAGGTGCGCGTTTACCAGCGGCAGTGCGATCTGAAATGCGAGATTTAATGCTATCGAGTAATTTGGCTGAAATAACTTTGCCATCAATGATTTGCGCAGACATGAAAGTGTTTCACAGAAATGTTGAAATAATTACGCATTTTAGCATATTTGATTTGACCAATTGCGCATATTCCAGTATATTTC
>CBFHHI010000068.1:0-10742 GCA_965655675.1 Methylophilaceae bacterium
ATTAAGGATATTTGTGTCTGAAGGCGTCAAAGAAGAGAATCAGCTGTATGACGAGATTAACATCACGCCAATGCTTGATCTTGCCTATGTATTGCTGGTGATTTTTATCATCATGACTACCGCTTCAATGCAGGGTGTAAAAGTGGATTCTCCAGAAACAGTGAACTCGACTGCTTTGGCTAAACCACAAATGCGGGCGATTACGATCACCAGTGACGGTACTACTTATCTGGATGCATACCCAGTGGATATGGCGATGTTAGAGCAGCGATTAGCTGAATTTAAAAGCGCTAATCCAGACTTGCCCGTCGTATTAAAAGGTGATGCGGCTGCACATTATGAAAAGGTATCTGAGGTGTTGGAAATTTGTAAAAAATTAGATATTACAGAAGTTGGTTTAGTAACCAAGAGAATGGTGGAGTAGCACAGTGCAAGTACAAAATGACGCGCAACCTTACGACACCATCAATATTACGCCAATGTTGGATTTAGCTTATGTGTTGTTGGTGATTTTTATTCTGATGACGACTGCTGGTGTGCAAGGGCTGACCATGAACTTGCCCAAACCATCAAATAAGCCTAGTACGGAAAAGCACGATATAAAAATTGTGCAGGTTCAAGAAAGTGGCAGTGTCACTATTAATGGTGTAGGAGTCAGTATGGTGGAATTAGAGAGTCAATTGCTTACTGCTCAATCACAAGATCCTAAATTTAATGTGATGATTAAAGGAGATGCCAAGGCGCCTTATGCCGGCATTATTAGCGTCATTGATTTAGTGAACAAGTTAGAAATAGAGAGTGTTGGCTTAGTCACTGGCCGCATAGGAACGTAATGCCGATAGCTAAAAAGATGATGTGATGGAAAAGCAAAATAACGATAAAAAAGCTTGGCTTAGACGCGGCTTGTTTCTGCTAGGAATCGTAGCATTTTTGTTGCTATTGGGGTTTGGTTTAAAAGATTTGCTAAAAGGGCACAGTCAACCCAAACGGCAAATAACGACAATAAAACTGGTGCCGGACACACCGCCACCGCCACCCCCACCGCCACCTAAAGAGCAACCTAAGGAGCAACCAAAAGAGGCACCAAAAGCGCCCGAGCCTAAGCCAGTTGAAACGCCACCGCCTGAAACATTGAAAATGGAGGGTGCTGCGGGTGATGAGCCGAGTAATTTCCAAGCAGGTAACGTGACTAACGATTACAAGGGTGGGGATATAAAAATTGGCTCTGATGGTGACTTGAAGTTTAGCTGGTATGCAGGTGTGATTAAAACTGAGATTCAAAAAGCACTGCAACGTAATCAGCTGCTCAAGGAGGGTCAATACAAAATGGTGGTATCAGTATGGCTCAAACCGAATGGCGATATTGAAAAACTAACTGTGTTGCAGTCTGATGCAAGCCCAGATATTGAACAAGCATTAAAGATGGCACTAAACAGCTTGCAGTCGATTAACAAAGCGCCACCAGAGGGAATGCCACAGCCCGTGAAGCTAAGAATCACTGCAAGGAAAATGGGTTAGCAAGCGCATGATGTGTGGCGCTGAAGACAGAACACATCATGTATGTAAAGTATTCACCGAAAAACATTATTTGATAAAGGCAAACAACGTAAGTTGTAAAAATTGAAAGATGACTATGTTTATTAAATCTAAAAAAATCACCAGCACTTTATATGGTGTGCTCACATTATTAAGTATGAGCATGATCAATGCGAACGCGTATGCAGATGAGCGTGAAACTTTAGAGGAATTAAGAGCAACCACTATTAACTTGATTGATTTGTTGGTGCAAGAAGGCGTGCTGCCTAAAAACAAAGCTGATGCTATTGTTAAGCAAGCTGCCGCACAAGCAGAGCGTCAAGTTAAACAGTCTGCAGAATTAAATGACAGCGCTAATGCGCCTTACAAAAAAGAAGATAAATCAGTAAGAGTTCAATATGTACCTGAGTACGTTAAAGCGGAATTGCGGCAAGATATCGAAAAAGAAGTGATGGAAAAGTTAAATTATAAAGGCGAGGAGCGTTTAGCTTTGCCTGGTTGGATAGATCGTTTTTCTTTTCACGGCGATATGCGCCTGCGCGGACAATTAGATAGGTTCTCAGATGAGAACGCTTCATTAGCAGAGTTGAACAATCCATTAAGAGATTTGAACCTACAAAATGCAAGTGAAGATAGAAGAAGGCTACGTGTTCGTGCAAGGTTTGGAACGGATGTGGAGATTAACGATTGGCTAACGGGTGGTATACAATTTGTTACCGGTTTGCTGGATACACCATTGACGCCAAATCAAACTGAAGGTATGGCACAAGGTAAGTATGTTTTTGGACTTGATCGGGCGTTTTTAAAGGCCGAAGTTAATCCATGGCTAACGCTTGTGGGCGGCCGCTTTGGCAACCCATTTTTACATACTGATATATTATGGGACCCAGACTTGGCATTCGATGGTGCAGTAGCAAAGTTTACGCCTAAATTCAATGATTCATGGTCATCATTTATTACATTGGGTGCATTTCCTATTGAAGAGGTGCAATCCTCTGAGGTGAATAAAGCAAAAGACAAATGGTTATATTCATTGCAAACTGGTATCAAATGGCAAGCGCCTAATAAAAGCACTTTTAAGCTTGCAGCTGCATACCATGACTATAAAAACGTAGAAGGTAAATTAAACTCAGTAGGCCTAAATGATAACAGTGCAACAGCGCCATTGTTTAGACAGAGGGGCAATAGTACATTTGATATTAACGCCAATAATACTGGTGTTAATGGAGCACAACCCATTATTGGAACTGCCTCTAAGTTTGAACAGATAAACTTGACGGGACAAGTGGATCTGATGAATTTTGATCCTGTACACATTACGCTGACTGGTGATTACGTCAAAAATATTGGTTTTGATAAAAACGAAATCTTCAACAGAACAGGTAACGCTTACAAGAAACAAGATGTAGCCTATCAGATGAGGCTGGATCTAGGGCACGATAGCTTTAATGCATTCAATAGAGATGGCCCTGTTAATGATGTAAAAGCGCATGATTGGATGGTTTCATTAGGCTATAAGCATGTCGAAGCTGATTCGGTACTAGATACCTTTACAGACTCTAACTTTGGTTTAGGTTCTACCAATATAAAAGGCTGGGCACTAGTTGGTAATTATGGTATCGATAAAAATGCATGGTTAGGCGCACGTTATCTCACATCAGATTCAATTAGTGGATTGCCATTTTCAGTTGATGTATTTTTGGTGGATTTTAATGGGCGCTTTTAATGCTAGTTAGGAGCGGAGTTATTATGTTTGTTTTTAAATATTGGTATCAGGTTTGTTTAGTGAGTGGTTTAATTTTTGGGCTATCGTCTACTCATTTTGTAGAGGCAGCTGATGATAAAGATAGCAAGCGCAGTGCTCAAATGATTAGACAAATGCGTCAACAGCAGGCTAAATTGGAAGCGGAAAAACAAGCTAAAGATGCTGAATTAGCAGAGAAACAGAAAGCGCTTGAGGAGGCTAGCCAAAGTGCCGCCCAAGCAAGTGGTAGTCTTAAAAAGGTGAACACGCAATTAACAAATTCAAATAGAAGCTTATTAAAAACAAAATCTATCTTGGCTGAAAGAGAGTCTGAGTTAGCGCAAATCAAAAATGAGCTAGAACAACTAAAACAACAGCATCAACAAGCGCTTGCTGATTTGGAATTTAATGAACAACAACGTAAAACACAAGTTGATCATGTTGCGCAAAGCACTAAGCGACTCAATGAGTGTACGGAAAAAAATCAACTATTGTATGCGCACGGAAAATCATTAATCAAAATATACGAAAAGCCAAGTTTGTATGAGCACGTCATGCGTAAAGAAAAATTTTTCCAGCTCAAGCGCGTTGAGCTAGAAAATATACTCCAAGACAAGCTAGATCAGTTAGATGATGCCAACGTGAGTCTTAATCAGGGACCACAATCCTAGCAACAACTCAGCCCCAACTTGAACGCTAGCGCAGTTAAAACAGCTAAGCTTCCATTCTATCAAGTTAATAATTGAATAGCTGGTAACTAGAATACATCGAGAGCCAGTTGGCTAATAGATTTAAAGTTACCACCATTACATAATCTAAACTAAAGCGACTATACCCCCGATAGATTGATGCAAAATCTTTTGTATCAATGGCTTTTCTGCTTAAGGCTCAATCAATTATTAGATTAACCTTCATTTTTTAGATGTGAGAATTAAATTTTCACGCTATCGGACTAACGTTGTTTGGCTAGAATTGTTTGTGAAAGTGACCAAATAATTAAAATAGTTCTTTGTCATTTATTCAACATAAATGCCTGTATTAATTACATACTTTGCATTTTATTGTTGATTTAAGCTAATTAAACCCATCTTTATATGAATATTTGTCATAAATATGAAATATAAATACATCAAAATTCATCTCGTTGGAAATGATTGGTTCATCAATTAACAAAGGGAAGATAATGAATACAAAATTAAAACAGGCTGTCATGGCGGCGTTAACAAGTGCTGCATTATTTGGCTATGGCGCAAATGCAATGGCAGACACCACGAATGATTTGGTTAGGGCTTTGATTGAAAAAGGTGTGTTAACAGAAGAAGAAGCAAAACCACTCATGGTGAAGACGCCTTATTACAAAGATGATCCCGCTTTAGCGATAGCAAAAAATAAAGTAGGTGGAAAAATCAATGTTCGTGGTTATTTACAAGTCCGCAACACCACCATGTTGGGCGGTGATGAAGGGATTAATTTATGGTCAGATCGTTCAGTTGGTGACGACAGGTCTGTGGGTAGTGCAGATAAAAACTTCCTTATTCGTCGTGCGCGTGTTATTTTGTTTGGTGATGTTGGTGAGCGTTTGTATTACTATCTACAACCAGATTTTGCTAGTTCTGCGGGGAGTACGGGCAATATTGCACAACTACGCGATGCCTACGGTGATGTTTACTTAACCAAAGATAAGGTGCACCGGATTCGTGTGGGTCAATCTAAAGTGCCATATGGTTTCGAAAACTTGCAGTCTTCTCAAAATCGTTTGGCTTTAGACCGTGTAGATGCGCTTAACTCAGCGGTACGTGACGAGCGTGATTTGGGTGCTTTCTACTACTATACGCCATTAGAAACGCAAGCCTTGTTTCAAGAGATTGCTAAAAAAGGGTTAAAACATTCTGGTAACTATGGTCAATTTGGTATTGGTGCTTATAACGGTCAAGGTGCTAACCGTGGCGACCAAAACGATAACTACCATATTGTTGCGCGTTATACGCATCCATGGAAAACAGAGTCTGGTCAAATTTATGAGGCTGGTATTCAGGGTTATAGAGGGCAATATGTGGTTGCTTCTACAGGCAGTTATACAGTCAATCGCGCGACACGTGCCGCACCCAGCTTAGCTCAAGGTGTTAATGGTTTTAAAGATGAGCGCGTAGGCGTCAGTTTTATGATGTATCCGCAACCATTCGGTATTATGGCTGAATGGAACTGGGGTACAACGCCTGGTTTAGATGTGGCTACCAACACGATTAGAGAGCAAAGTTTAAATGGTGGTTACGTACAAGCGATGTATCAAATTGAGAACTTTAAGTTTTTTGATACCAATGGCACATTAATTCCATTTATTAAATGGCAATATTTTGATGGTGCAAATAAGGCAGAAACCAACGCACCACAAAATCATGTGAACGATTGGGAGGTTGGTGCAGAGTGGCAAATAGCACCAGAAGTTGAGTTGGTGGCTTACTACCATAAAATGAAACGTAGCAACCTTGTTACGGGTACAATCAACCCAAATGTGAAAGCCAGATCGAGTTATGAGTCATTTGATGCCGATGCACTACGTGTGCAGTTGCAATATAATTTCTAATGAATAAGGCTTAATGACAGCATTTTAATTTTCAATTAAGCTAAGCGTATTACACTAACCACTTTAATTAATTTTAAAGTGGTTTTTTTTATGGGATTGACACCGATGGTGCGGTATTTATTGATAACGGCAATATGTGGTTTGTTTAGTATGAGTGTTTCGGCATCACCCGATGAAGATGGTCGTGCTTGGTTTACGGTCAATGCAATCGGTTCGCTCCCCGCCAAAAATTGGCATTGGTATGCTGAGATTCAACCTCGCTTTCGTGAAGAAGCTAGCGAGTTTGATCAAGTCATTATTCGCCCAGCAGTGTTTTATAACACTAGCAAGCAAAGTAGTATTTGGGCAGGTTACGCACATGTGGTGACCGATCCAGCTGGGCGATCATCATTTGATGAACATCGTGTTTGGCAACAGTTTTTGCATAACTTTCAACCAATTGGTTCTGTATCGATACAAAGCCGCACGCGCCTAGAGCAGCGGTTTATCGAAAATTCGGATGACACTGGGCACAAAATCAGGCAAATGATAAGGTTAACAATGCCCTCAAAGCTGCACGATCAATTAACTTGGGTGGCGTATGATGAGTACTTTCTTAATTTAAACGAGACTGACTATGGTGCAAGAAGAGGTTTCGACCAAAATCGTGCTTTTGTCGGGGTTAATTGGGCTTTTAATGCAAGCGCACGATTAGAGCTTGGTT
Source organism: Methylophilaceae bacterium (assembly GCA_965655675.1). Lineage (GTDB taxonomy): Bacteria > Pseudomonadota > Gammaproteobacteria > Burkholderiales > Methylophilaceae. Next base: position 6,568 of record CBFHHI010000068.1, read on the forward strand.
ATTTAAATCAATATATCAATGCTAAAAACACAAACTCAATGAATCATGTTGTTTCAACCATGATCAATTTGTTTTTTTAATTAAAAAGCACTCACTGAGATTTCCGTATAGAGAAAGTGAGAGTTTTCGCGTCTTTGCGGATTAACTTGTTGGGATGTGGCTACTGTGAAATCGCCAGCCCAAAATTTAGCGTAGCCTATGTTAGCAGCAATATATTGGTTGATAGGAAAACGCACGCGGATATCCACTTCTTCACCCACATCTTTACCACTTTGACCTGTATTGTCACGTAAACCTGCACCATTCCAACGGTCGCTAGCGCTGTCCAATTGATACCAGCTATAGCCAGTATCGACTTTTAAGCCAGGCAGCCACGCTAACTTTGGTTCAAGCTCTAAACGTACTTTAGGTGCAACAATATTTTCCATTTGGAAGTAGTCATTGTTTGACCAAGGACGGGCAAAGCCAAAGAGGCGTTCAAACCGTTGGTTTTTACCATCGGTTGGGTTGTTATCACCACTCGCAAAACCATAGAATGCACTTAGGCGTGGTTTCCAATGGTGGTTAAATGAATAGCCAATTTCAGCGTTATAGGCATATGCATCATGGTCAATTTCAGCAATAAAAGCACCAGTATTGCTCAAGCGATCTTGATAACCCCATTGTTTGATATAGCTAGCGTCATAGTCCCAACCAGTGTTGCCGACAACACCATACGCGCGAAGCCCTGCGGTATGAATTTCGCGATCAATCTTGGCATTGGCAGCAGTAGTTCTACCGTTGCTATCGTATTCAACCTCGTCACCATTTTGTTTTAACAAGTAATAATAGGGCTGTAATGTCACGACTTCAGACCAGCGCCGCCAATCACCAATCACACCATAAAAATCTTGCGCATGACTGACTTCATCTAGTCGTTCGTTAAAACGCTGCATTGGTTTTAATGCCAACAAATCGAGTTGCCAGTCATTTTTCTGCTGACCGATCATTGCGCGAACCCCCTGAAAGTGATTGGTGGTATTGCGCCATTCGTTACGTGCTAGCAAGCGACGGTCGGTATATTCAAATGCCTGACGACCTGCACGGATGCTAATCGTGCGATCATTGCCTAAATCGTCTTTACCTAGTGGCGTTTCTTTAAAATACAGTTCCGCATAGGCTTGAATCGGCTCTGCGTAGTTCACATCACGGGTGTCAAACTCACGGCTAAATTGACTATGATTGCGGCGTGCATCTTCCACTTCCAAAGTGAATCGCAACGGATCTAGAATATGCTTAATCGCTACAAAACCGCGTGTGCGCAAAAGAATGGGTTCATCAATCGTGTCACGCCCGCGTCTAAAATCGTTATCTCGCCATTCATAACGCATACGATAATCTAGGCCAATATCAAGCCAGTCGATGTCCGCAAGCGCATCATCTTTTTTGAGCCAAGTTTTGTTTAATTGCCTCACATAGCGTGGTGGTTCAGTTTCGCGACCCGTGCCATAACTCTTACGCTCTACGTAGTAGCTATTAGTCACTATTTTTGCAACTTTTTGCTCTTCTACATCTGTTGGCTGAATAGGTTTACTGCTATTGAAGAAAGTCGAGTCTACTGCCTTGGATGAAGTTTCAGCCGACACGATCGCAGGGTTAAAAAAGATACCGATAACCGCTACGGTGCGAATGATGGTCTTGTATTGCATTCCAATTAATTCCCAATCACTTCTTATGGATGTAGCAATTCTGTTAAGCGCGTTTTTCTGGTAATCAAGGCCGAGTTTTATGTTTGCAATAGGCATCTAAAAATAACGCTAGTTTAAGAAGTGCGTAATATAACAACATTTATATATAACTATAAATAATTTATAATTATTTTAATATAATTATAAAATATATTAAATTGGTGTTTATTGCAGATTATGTATTTGATGTTCGATTAAAATCGATCGCTGTTGATGGATCTGAATGCTGTGTGGCTACTCAATGAGTAGTCAGTCGTTCCGTTAACGAGTTGTTAAGGCTTAGGCTGGAGCTGCTTTAGTTTTTTATATAGCATCCGTGTTTCAAGTAAATTCCAAACACGTAACATTGTTTCTATCGGGTCGAATGGTTTGGTTAAAAAGTCTTTTGCGCCTAGTGCCAGCGCCTTTCTTTTTGCGGCAATGGTGGCATCTGCTGTGAGCACAATAATGGGTAGATATTCATCTTTGGCAATATATTTTGACATTAAATCAAGTATTTCATAGCCATCTAAGATAGGCATCATCAAATCCAGTAAGATTAAATCTGGCTGGAATGCGGTGAATAAGTCTATTGTCTTTGTCGAATCTGCAGTGCTAATCACCTGCTCAAAACCTTCTTTTGCTAGCAAGGCTTCCAGTAAGCGCAGATTGGCATCCGCATCGTCTATGATGAGTATTTTTGCATTTAAAATTTCACTTTCGTTCATCTTCAACCTCATCGTCTTGTGTTAATTTGAGAACTGCTTTTGTAAAAGCAGCAATATTCAGCGGCTTGGTCATATATTCATCTATGCCTGTGTTTTTGAGCCGTTCTATGGTTTCTGGCATCGCATCTGCACTTAAAATCATAATCGGTATATGGGCGAACGATTGCGTAGATTTGATATAGTTAACCAGCGATTCTCCTGATTCATCAGGTAAATTTAAATCAATAATCATTAAGCTAGCATCAATTTCGTTCAGCAAGTTTTTACTGTCTTTAACCGTTGTTGTGCAGTGCAATTTTAAGCTTGGCAAACGTTTAATTACGGCTTCAACTAACGCGCGATTACTTAAATTATCTTCTACATAGATAATCTCTTTTTTATGAATGGTAGGTGTTATTTCTTTTGGTATTGCAGCAGGCTGAGCTGTTTGTATTTCTACAGGCGTATCAGTCGTTGATTGCAACTCTATCCAAAATAAACTTTTATCATTTGCAACATGAATACTCCCTTGCATGGCCAGTATAATTTGCTTGCTTAATGCTAGCCCTAGGCCAGTGCCTTCTGTTTTGGAGTGCTCGGCACCTAATCGATCAAACGCGGTAAATAGTCTTGCTTTTAATACTTCAGGAATGCCAGCCCCCTCATCAAGCACTTCAATGATAATAGTAGCGTTTTGTTGATAAGCAGCCACATGTACTGTTGAGTTAAAAGGGCCATATTTAAGGGCATTGGATAATAGGTTGAGTACCACTTGTAGTAGTTTTTGTCGTTCTGCTAGCGCTACTAGATTGGGTTGTATCGATTGTTTAATTTGAATATCACGAATCTTACCCAAAGGCGCTATATATTGAATAGCCTCTGCCATTAAATCATCAATTGCGGTTGGTTGCAGCGTTAGCTTCACTACGCCTGATTCGATTCTTGCAATGTCGAGCACCTCGTCAATCAGTTTAAGCAGGTGTTCGCCAGCACCTCTAATCATATTCACATTTTCTTTATGTTTATCATTTTCTAACTCTGCTTCTAATAGTTGCGCAAAACCCAAAATAGCGTTGAGTGGTGTACGCAGCTCATGACTGGTGCGCGACAAAAACATGCTTTTTTCTCTGCTTGCCTGCTCTGCTTCTTTTCTTGCCAGTGTAGTATCGTAGATATTTTTAGCTAATAACTTTGATGCATGATCCAGTTCTTCAGATAACTGTCCAAGCTCGTCTTTACTTCTTGAGGGTAATTCTAAAGCCTCAGCCTTAGCTAAATGCGCAGCGCTATCTCTCAGCAATTTCACTCTTTTGACTATCGTGCCTGAAAAAATCCAAACAGCAAAAATAGAACCCAAAATACCACTGAATGCAGCCAGCAACGTGATGCGGATATTTCTTTGACGCTGCACTTTAATTTTCTGTTGATCTTCGGAAACCAAGCGTGCTTCTTGTTGTTTTAATCCTTCAATTTCAGTTTTCAACTTTTCCATATTGTTGACTTGCAACTTAAATTGTTGAATCAGGTTTTCTGAGGCAACATCAGATTCGTATTGCGACAGAATATCGAGTCTTTTAAGATTTTCTTCTACTAATAAACGGATGTTATCAATACGCGCTTTTTCATGGTCACTTTCGAGTTGCACTTCTAATTCAAGCAATAAAGTGGGTAACTGCTTTTTGGCAATATAGAAATTTTTTAAAAACAGTTTATCGCCGGTCAGTAAATAATCGCGCACACCAGTAGAAGCTTGCAAAAGATG
>CBFHHI010000069.1:0-10622 GCA_965655675.1 Methylophilaceae bacterium
TCAATGCCGGGTTGGAGCGATACGACGGTCGGTGCCAAGCGCTGGGAAGACTTGCCGGCGAATGCTCAGGCTTATTTGAATCGTCTTGAAGTGCTTTGCGAGGTGCCGATTGCCATTGTGTCGACGGGGCCTGAGCGTGATGAAACGATTGTAATCGAACATCCATTTAGCTAGTGAGTTGCTATTAATATACTAGGTCGCCGTTAATACCGCGGCCTATTTTTTTAATTTAAACCCCCAATTGTTATTTGAATTATTCGGATAATATTGATTTTTATAGCTTAATTCGATAAGCTGAATTTCGCTTATCAGAAAAAGTAAAGGTTAACTTTGAAAGAAAAAAACAAACGATTAGCGTGGGCAATTACAGGTTCTGGCCATTATTTACGCGAGGTTTTACAACAATTATCTTCTCTTCAAGACGTTGACGTTTTTCTCAGTCGAGCAGCAGCTGAAATTATTAAACAATATGGATTTCAGTCACAATTAGAGGCAATGGGACACCGTATTTTTCAAGATAAAACTGCAAGCAGTGTGCCAGTAGAGTTTTTTTATGAGGGGCTATATCATACTTTGGTGATTGCGCCGGTGACCTCCAATACTATTGCTAAGATGGCGTATGGTTTTTCTGATAGTTTGGTGAGTAATTTGTATGCGCAAGCCGGAAAAACAAGAGTGCCAAGCATTGTATTCGCTTGTGATACAGGACCAGAACTAGAGTCTGAAGCACCTAAAGATAATATGGTTATGGTGTATCCGCGCCAAATTGATCTGGATAATGTCAAAAAATTAGCGCAATTTGAAGCGACGGAAATTGTTGCGAGTATGACTGAGTTACAACTGGCGCTTAAACGACAATTAGCTAATCATTAATTGGCATATTAATGAAGACCGAAGACTTACTTTTTGTAACAGGCAAGTTAGCAGAAAAAAGCTTAGATAAGGTATTGCGACATATCCAATTGAGCAGCAAAACACCACCATTTAAATACCGTATAGAGCAGATTGGCGTTTCAGTTGCTGCACTCATGACACCAGAGCTCATTGCTAAACGCTTAAAAAATGTTGGTAGCGCAAAGAAAATGATTTTACCAGGCTTATGTCAAGGCGATTTGAGTCTATTACATAGACAATATGGCATTCCTGCGGAACGCGGTCCTGACGACTTAAAAGATTTGCCACAATATTTTGGACAGCAAGGCATGACGCCAGATTTAAGCCAACACAGTGTAGAAATATTTGCAGAAATTGTCGATGCGCCAGACTTAAGTTTGGATGCTATTTTGGCCAAAGCTGAGCACTACAAAGCTCAAGGTGCGAATGTCATTGATTTGGGTTGTTTACCTAATCGACCATTTAGTCACTTAGTTGAGGCAATTCAATTGCTGAAAAGCAATGGCTTTAAAGTAAGTGTAGATTCCATTCAACCAGATGAGCTCTTGTTGGCAGGGAATGCAGGTGCGGATTATTTACTTAGCCTATCAGAAAAAACAATATGGATTGCCGATGAAGTGGCAGCTACGCCCATTTTGATTCCTGCTAAACCGGGTAACATGACTTCTTTATATCGTTCGATTGATTATTGCTTAAACAAAAATAAGCCATTTATCGCAGATGCAATTCTTGACCCGATTCATTTTGGATTCTCAGACTCTATCGTGCGCTATCATAAACTGCGAAAAAAATATCCTAATATTGCCATTATGATGGGCGTGGGTAATTTAACCGAGCTAACCGATGCAGATACCACGGGCATCAACGCTTTATTGTTTGGCCTGATTAGTGAGATGAATATCAATGCTGTATTGGCGACATCGGTGAGCCCCCATGCCGTTAATGCTATTGCAGAAGCAGATGCGGCGCGGCGAGTGATGTATCGCGCCAAACAAGATAATCGCTTACCACGCGGGTATAGCAACCGATTGTTGGGTTTGCATGATAGAAAACCTTTTCCCTACAGCGTGCCAGAAATTGATGATATTGCAGCGCAAATTAAAGACCCTAGCTTTAGAATCATGGTGAGTGAAGCGGGTGTGCATGTTTTTAATCGAGAAGGACATCAGCTGGCAATTGATCCATTTGTTTTTTATGCCAACTTAGGCGTAGAACAGGATGCTTCTCATGCGTTTTATTTAGGTGTTGAACTAGGGCGTGCGCAAATAGCTTGGCAACTCAAAAAGCGTTATGTACAAGATGAAGAGTTAAGCTGGGGTATTGATTTGCAGAGTAATAAGCAAGATAAGAAACAACACCGAGAAGCGTCTTTAGCTGAAAAAAAGCGGAAAAATAAATGATATACGAGACGATTATTATTAGTACTGATCTCGACAATAACCCTCATGTAACACCATTTGGTGTGCAGTATGAAGGTGACTTAGTGGTTATTTCTCCGTATAAACCATCAAAAACATTAGCTAATATCCTTGAAACAAAGTCGGCAACAATGAATTTAACTGATGACGTACGCGTGTTTGCTGGCGCATTAACTCAGCGACAACCGTGGACTTTATTACCCACTAATACAATTAAAGGATTAAGACTGGAAGGCTGTTTAGCACATGTGGAATTGAAATTGGTGGATGTGCGCGAAGATGCTGAGCGACCACAGCTGCTCATGCAGCAACTTGAATCACACCATTATTCTGGATTTAAAGGATTTAATCGAGCGCAAGCAGCTGTGATTGAGCTGGCAGTACTCGCTAGCCGTTTACATTTTTTACCGCCAGAAAAAATTCAATCAGAGCTTGATTACTTGCAGATAGCCATTGATAAAACAGCGGGTGACCGCGAAATCACAGCATGGAATTGGTTGACTGAAAAAATCAAGCAATATTATCTAGAAAATAACCTATGACTAAATTGTTAATAAGTGTTAAAAATCTAGAAGAGTGCAGGATAGCAAGGTATGCTAATGTAGATGTGATTGATTTAAAAGATCCCAGCATTGGTGCTTTAGGCGCGTTAGATCCAGATGTTGTGAGCCAGATTGTCAAGGATGTGAATGGCAGTGTTTCAATAAGTGCCACGGTGGGTGAGGGGCATGAAACGATTGATGCGCTATTAGATGATGTTATCTTGTATGCAGGCATGGGTGTCGATATTGTAAAAATAGCAGTTAGTCAATTATTTCGACAGACTGAGTTTTTAACGAGATTAAAGCAGATCACTACACAAGGTATCAAAATTGTAGTTATTTTCTTTGCCAATCTTGAAGTAGACTTTGATTTAATCACTCGTTTAAAAGAGGCTGGAGTTTACGGTGTGATGTTAGATACGCAACAGAAAGAGTTGACATTGTTAGAGTTGCAATCGATTGATATGCTAAAAGCTTTCATCTTTTTTTGTGAACAACATTCACTTGTTTCTGGTTTGGCAGGATCGTTGAATAAAACACACATCGATGTATTATCGACGTTAAAGCCTAGTTTTATTGGTGTACGAGGTGGCGCATGTCTGCATCGAAATAGAGATTCTGTGCTGATTGTAGACGAGGTAGTTAAAATTAAAAATATGTTGTTAAACTACAACAGTAATTGAGTGCAAAATGAAATAAAAGTGCTCTGCGTTGCAAATTAAACTTGAATTAAGTATAGTTTTAGTAAGTTTTTTTATATGCTGCTTCAGCAGCTAATTACAGGAGTTAACAGATGAACAAAAAACTAATTGGTCTTGCGGTAGCAACAACGCTAAGTCTTACAACACTTTCAGCGGTTGCAGAAGACATGTATCGCGGTGCTTGGTACGGTGGTGCAGGTATTTCTGGTATGGACACAGACAATGATATTGATGCCGGCGGCGGCGCTGGCCCATACATAACAATTGGTAAAGAATTAAGTAAAAGCTGGGATTTACAAGGACGCTTTGGTTATTCAGAAGCAGATGAGTCAAACTTTGGCAGTACAAGTGGTGAATACAAGAGCACAACACTTGAACTTGATGCATTGTATATGCTCAGTAGAGATAAATTCCGTCCATTCTTATTAGCTGGTATCGGTGTTGCGAAAAATGACTTAGACTATTCACCACGTGATGCTGATAAAACATCTTGGCTAGCAAGTCTTGGATTGGGTGCGCAATACTTGATCACTGAAAATTTTGGTTTCCAAGCTGATTTAAGACATCAAATCAGTCGAGCAAAGGTACTTAATGCAGCTGCCACAAGTTCCAGTACTGAAACAATTGGTAATAACATCTTGAGTTTAGGTGGCTTTGTTCGTTTTGGTGCACCAGCACCAGTAGTAGCCGCAGCCGCTCCAGAGCCAGCGCCAATTCCTGTTGCAGAACCAGCTCCGGCTCCAGCTCCAGTTTGTGAAGAGAAGCTTGACACGGTAACGATAGATGCAGCTAAATTATTTGGCTTCGATAAAGCGGTTATCAGAGATGAAGGTAAAGCGGAACTTAACGCTGCTGCAGATAAAATAAAAGCGAATCCTGAAATCACAAATGTGATCGTAACTGGACATACTGATCTTTTAGGTTCGTTCGAATACAATCAAAAGCTATCAGAGCGTCGTGCAAAACAAGTGGCAGAATATCTAGCTTCTCAAGGTGTAAACTCTGACATCATTACTTCTACAGGTCGCGGAGAATCATCACCAGTTGTTTCATGTGAAGGTGTTCAACCAAGAAAAGCATTGATTGAATGCTTACAACCTAACCGTCGTGTGACTGTTGAAGCAAACATTAAAGAAACAGTGTGTAAATAAACACTGACAAGGTTTGTTTGTTTGAAAAGCCTCGCTTATGCGGGGCTTTTTTATATCTGACTAAACCATATATAATGTTGTCATGAAACAAGTCAGTATAATCATTGAAGCGCGCTGGGTTTTGCCCGTAATCCCAAGAAATACTCTTTTGGAGCATTATGCTGTTGTTATTGATGCAGAGAAAATTATCGATGTTTGTTCAATAACAGAGGCGCATTTACACTATCAATCTAATGAAACCATTCAATTAAACAATCATGTTTTGATGCCAGGCTTGGTTAATCTTCATACGCATGCTGCAATGAGCTTAATGCGTGGCTTGGCAGATGGAACAGCACTTAAACCTTGGCTAGAACAGCATATTTGGCCGGCAGAAAGTAAGCTTGTTGCACCTGATTTTGTATATGAAGGCACAATTTTGGCTGCAGCAGAAATGCTTGCTGGCGGGATAACAACTTTTAATGATATGTATTTCTTTCCTGAGGCCGCTGCAGAAGCAAGCATAAAAATGGGATTGCGTGCTAATTTAGGATTGGTAGTCATCGAGTTTCCAACACAGTATGCAAATGATGCAGATAGTTATATTAAAAAAGGATTAGATGCTCGTGATAGTTATCGAGAACAAGCTTTAGTTAGTTTTAGCTTTGCACCGCATGCGCCTTATACAGTTTCAGATCAGACATTTCAGCGCATTGCGATGCTCGCTGACCAAGTTAATATTGGCGTGCACACTCATTTGCATGAGACTAAAGAGGAGCTGTCCCAAAGCGTTACAACACATGGATTGCGTCCTTTAGCGCGATTAGCAAACTTAGACTTGTTAAGCCCAAGCGTTACCTTTGCTCATTGCGTTTACATGAGTGATGTTGAAATGCGTTTGTTGGCAGAGCATGGCTGCAGTGTTGCACACTGTCCAAGCTCTAATTTAAAGCTTGCAAGTGGTATTGCGCCGATCAGTCAGTACATTCAATATAATATTAATGTTGGATTAGGTACGGATGGTGCAGCCAGTAATAATCGCCTAGACATTTTTACAGAGATGCGGTTGGCAGCCTTGTTAGCGAAAGTAGAAAGTGAAGATGCAACTGCGCTCCCAGCACATATGGCGATTGAAATGGCAACGATTAATGGTGCTAAAGCGCTGGGTTTAGAAGATAAAATTGGCTCAATTGAGGTGAATAAAAATGCCGATTTAACGGCAGTTTGTTTCTCTGATATTGAAATGCTGCCTTGTTTTGACCCCGTATCACATTTGGTTTATGTTGCGGGACGTGAACAAGTTAGTCATGTTTGGGTAGATGGTGAGTTACGTTACCATCAACCAGCAGAAGGTGCCGCAGTTTATAGTGGCATTGAACCAAGAGAGCTAAATGCTATCGTAACTAAATGGCAATCGAAAGTAAGTGAGTTTGCATGAATGAGATGATGAATGAAAATAGGGTTAATGCAGACACGGCTGAACTGAGTAAGTTTAGTGATTTGGCGCATAAGTGGTGGGATAAAACCAGCGAGTTTAAGCCACTACATGACATTAACCCATTAAGATTAGAATATATTAATGCTACTGTTTCTCTAAATGAGAAACGTGTTCTAGATGTTGGATGTGGTGGTGGTATTTTATCCGAGTCTATGGCGCAAAAAGGTGCGATAGTGACTGGCATTGACTTGGGTGAAAAAGCATTAAAAGTAGCGCAATTACACAGTCTTGAAAGTGGTGTTGAAGTTGATTATCGCTTAATTTCAGCAGAAGCGCTGGCAACGGAAGCATCAGGTGAGTATGATGTTGTTACTTGCTTAGAGATGTTAGAGCATGTGCCAGATCCTGCGAGTATCGTGGCTGCTTGCGCTAAGTTAGTTAAACCTGGTGGCCATGTCTTTTTTTCTACAATTAATCGCAATCCAAAAGCGTATCTTTTTGCCGTATTAGGCGCAGAATATATTCTAAAGATGTTACCTAAAGGTACGCATGATTACGGCAAGTTTATTAAACCATCGGAATTGGCACGTTTTGCTAGAGAAGCTGATTTATCAGTGATGGGACAATTAGGAATGAGCTATAACCCGATTACACAGCGTTATTGGTTAAATGATGATGTTTCTGTGAATTACCTTGTTCACACACAAAAACCATCATTGTAATGACCTCAATATGACTTATAAAACAATACTATTTGATTTAGATGGTACTTTAGTTGATACAGCGTCAGATCTTGGACACGCACTCAATTTGCAATTGCAACAATATGGTAAATCGCCATTACCAGATTCGGTAATTAGGCCTTTTGCATCACATGGTTCCCGTGGTTTACTTCATTTAGGCTTCGGTATTACACCTGCTGACGCTCACTTTATTCAGATGCGTGACGAATATCTAGATTTGTATGAGGGCGTATTAACACGTTCCCCTTTATTGTTTGATGGTATGCAAGCAATATTAGAAGGTATTGTAGCAAAAGGATTGAGCTGGGGTATTGTGACGAATAAGCCCCGTCGTTTTACTGTGCCCTTAGTGAAAAGTTTAGGTCTTTATCACAATGCTATTTGTGTCATTAGTGGTGATGATGCGCCCCAACCAAAGCCATCACCAGCAACGCTATTACTGGCTTGTGAAAAAGCACAAGTGCATGCAAAAGAGTGCATCTATATTGGTGATGCAGAGCGAGATATTGAAGCGGGAAGGGCAGCTGGTATGTATACTGCCATCGCGATGTATGGATATATCCATACAACAGATAGGCCGCTAACTTGGGGTGCGGATGCATTAGTGAATACGCCGCATGATATTTTGAAATTGATTAATTAATGCGTTTACGTTCCACAATCGCTTGTGCCAGTGTGCCGCTATCGACATACTCAATCTCGCCACCCATCGGCAAGCCACGTGCAATACGACTCACTTGAATATTACGTGCTTTCAGTAGCTCCATAATATAATGCGCTGTCGCTTCGCCTTCAACAGTGTAATTAGTCGCTAAAATTACCTCTTTCACAGTACCATTTTGAGCGCGTTTGATGAGCTTATCCAAATTAATTTCTTTTGGCCCAACACCATCTAGCGGAGATAGTCTTCCCATTAGGACAAAATACATACCTTCATAAGACTGAGTTTGTTCCAACATCATGACATCTGTTGGCATTTCTACCACGCACAGTAGGCGAGTATCTCGCTTATCAGATGCACAAGTAGGGCAAGTAGGTTGTTCACTAAAATTATTACAGAGCTGACAATGACCAACAGTTTCTAAAGCGTCACTTAATGCATGTGCGAGTCCACTAGCACCTTTTCTATCACGCTGTAAAAGATAATAAGCCATGCGTAAAGCAGACTTTGGCCCTACACCTGGTAAGCAGCGTAAGGACTCAATTAATTGTTCTAAAGCTGGCGGATTTTTCAAAATAAATAAGTATTTAAAGCAATTTTAGAAAGGCAGTTTCATGCCAGCAGGCATCAAACTGCTCATGCGCGCTGTTGCAGTTGCTTCTGCTTTTTGATTCGCATCTTTAAGCGCAACCACTAATAAATCTTCTAATGTTTCTTTATCATCCATCACGCTGTCATCAATGTTTACGCGTTTCACTTCATTTCGACAAGTCATCGTTACTTTCACTAGGCCATTACTAGCAATGCCTTCTACTTCAACATTGGCTAATTCTGCTTGTGCTTTTTGCATATTAGCTTGCATCATTTGCGCTTGCTTCATCATATTACCCATACCACCCTTCATTTTGCTCTCCTTTTATGTTGTGGGTTTAATGCTATTTGGAATAATTTTGGCATCAAAATCTTGAATTAATGCCTGAACAAAAGCGTCATTCATAATCGCCTCTTCGGCGCTTGATTGAATCACTGCTTTCTCCTCAGCCTGCTCTTTTGCTGGGGTGTTTGCTTCAGTATCAATTTGAAAATGTAACTTTATTTTTCTGCCAAAATGCGTATTGATTGCAGACGATAGCTTTTCTTGATAAGTCGCACTTACTAAATGCTTTTGTTTTTCAGCCACGCGTAAAGTAATGCTATCTTCATCATAAGAAAGCATTTCACAGTGTTGTGCCAACGCACGTGCGATACCAAGTTTCAAATGTAGTTCTATCAATTTTCGCCAATTACCATCAAATAATACTGGCATGCTGTTTGTGAACACATCAGGCTCTTCAAACGAGGTGCTAGAAGGGGTAATAGTCGTTTCAACGGCAATATATTCGTCTGTAGATTGGATCGTATTAATTTGCTGCTTTGTATCTGCTATCACGTGAGCGTTATGATGCGTTGGCTCAGGATTTTTTGTCACTGTTTTAGATAGGTTGGAACTAGCATTTACACTATTTTTTTTTTGAGCAGCGCTTGATTCATTTGGTGAGAACGCCAACATACGTAGCAAACTCATGGTGAATCCAGCATATTCATCTGGAGCTAAACCGATATCACGACCACCTAATAAGGCGATTTGATAATACAGTTGTAATTTCTCAGCAGATAAAATTTGTGCAAGCTGCAATAAACTATCGCGCTCTGGTAAATCGGGACTAACGGTTTCTGGAACCGTTTGCGCAATGGCAATGTGGTGTAACAGCTTTGCTAAATCATTTAAGGCAGCTTCAAACGAAATGCTACGCGCTTCCATTTCTTGCGCTTTAGCAATTAAACTCGCCCCATCTTCATTGATTAAAGCATGAATAATATCAAACAGATAACTCTGATCAATCGCCCCCAACATACTACGCACATCAGCCTCATTAACTGCTTGATTGCCATAAGCAATCGCTTGGTCAGTCAATGATAATGCATCACGCATACTACCTTCTGCAGCACGTGCAATTAACTGTATCCCAGCCATCTCAAATGGAATATTTTCTTGGGTTAACACGTCTTGCAAGTGCGCAATAATTGTTGGGCTAGCAATTTGGCGTAAATTAAACTGCAAACAACGAGATAGAACGGTAACAGGTACTTTTTGTGGGTCAGTAGTAGCTAAAATGAATTTAACGTGTGCAGGCGGCTCTTCTAGCGTTTTAAGCATGGCATTGAACGCACTTTTAGATAACATGTGAACTTCATCAATAATGTAGACTTTAAAGCGTCCCGCTGTCGGTGCATATTGTGCATTCTCAAGTAGTTCACGCATTGCATCAACTTGTGTATTACTCGCCGCATCTACTTCTAATAAATCAACAAAACGACCTTTATCAATCTCTGTGCATGCATTGCAAACACCGCACGGTTGAGCTGTTATGCCTGTTTCACAATTTAATGATTTTGCAATAATACGTGCTAAAGTCGTTTTGCCTACACCGCGTGTGCCAGTAAACAAATAGGCGTGGTGAATCCGTTGTTGCTCAAGCGCATTGGTTAACGCGCGCACAACATGTGGTTGTCCAACTAAGGTTTCGAATGATTTTGGACGCCATTTACGTGCTAGAACTTGATGTGACATAACCTTATTTTAGCTGATAAATGATGGTTCACGAACACAGTAACTAAAAGAATTGGTAGCACTTTTCTGATAGAAGGTGGCGAGCCTTACCCCCGGCACTTGCGCAATAGTTGTGGCTGCTTGCTTCCGCATCTGACCAGGTTGGCTACATTACAATGCGAGGAGACCCGCCATTGGTATTTTACAATAATTTACTCAATAACCGCAGCGTTTTGCCGGATTATTTTCCAGCTCGGCTAGCTCTTCATCACTATACAAGCGTCCGCTAGTAATAAATGCCATGCCAGTGCCACAATCAAGAGAGAACGAACCGCTAGAACCTGGTACAGCATCCAAAATAGTATGCATGTTTTCGGCAAATGAATAATGACTATCGCTCATATAAAACGTTGCACCCTCTAGTACGCCCAAAATCACATCCATCGCACTAGGACGCATTTCATTTGCTGGCATACACAAAGGGCCGCTACCTTCACAGCAGCCA
>CBFHHI010000070.1:0-10569 GCA_965655675.1 Methylophilaceae bacterium
GTCGGCAGGCTCTGCACTGATGTCGCGGCCGATCATTGGATGTTGCGCGTCTATGCCCATTAGTGAAATGAGTGTAGTTGGCAAATCAATTTGGCTTGCGACTGTTTTAATCGTGCGCGGTTGAATATCAGCACCTAAAATCAATCCTGGAATATGGAAGTTTTTAATAGGCACCAAGTCGTCACCTCTGATACGGATATCATGATCAGCGACAATTAAAAATAAAGTATCTTGCCAATAAGGACTGGCTTTTGCTTTTTTGAAAAATTCACCATAAGCATAATCGGCATATTTGACGGCATTGTTTTCTGACGCTTTGGGTTGCTCGTGCAAGTCAATTCGACCATCTGGAAATTCAAAAGGGGTGTGGTTGCTGGAGCTAAAAACCAAGGTAAAAAATGGTTTGCCATCGGCATGGTGTTTCATGAGCTGTTCATGAGCTTTGTTAAAAAGGTCTTCATCTGAAACGCCCCAGCTTCCAGTAAAGATAGGGTTGATATAGTCGTCTTGGTCAACCACACTGTTAAAGTCATTGCCAAGAAAAAAGTTGCGCATGTTGTCAAAATGGCCTTCGCCGCCATAAATAAAGTCGCTGGTATAGCCGTGATTCCGCAGTAAGCTTGCTAGCGTGAAAAAATGCTGTTGGGATAAAGATAATTTAACTGTACTTTGTGCTGGTGTAGGAGGAAAGCCAGCGACGACAGCTTCAATACCACGTACGGAACGCGTGCCAGTGGCATATAAGTTTTCAAACCACCAGCCTTCTGTTTTTAGTTTTTCTAGCTCTGGCGTCACTGGTAGGCCACCGAGAGATTTCACAAATGTAGCGCCTAAACTCTCCTCTAACACAATCACAAGGTTGAGTGGTTTGTCGCGTTTGATGCTTGCCGTTTGATGCGTTAATGTTGGAATATCTGGATGGCCTAGCAAAGGGCGCTTGTCTTGAAGCTTGTCACGTGTCATCTGTACTTGCTGCATGATGTCTTCAAGCGACATTTTGCCGTATATGTCACTCGATTTACTTTCATGCTTTAAATTATAAATCGCATGAAAAACAGACCAAGCAGAATTGATGGTCAGTGAATTGACCAAAGTATCATTGGTG
This sequence comes from Methylophilaceae bacterium, assembly GCA_965655675.1. Lineage (GTDB taxonomy): Bacteria > Pseudomonadota > Gammaproteobacteria > Burkholderiales > Methylophilaceae. Next base: position 1,106 of record CBFHHI010000070.1, read on the forward strand.
ATTGCGAACATGGCTGGGTTGGCTGGCCTGTGATTTGTGGTTGAACGGATTGACAATGCAACGAGTAAGATAACCAGTGGCAACGCTAACCAATGACGCAACATTGTTGATGGGCGCTGTTGGCTGAGCCATGGATGCATCCATTGTCTAATGCAAAATATCGCTAGAATAGATAAACCGATGCAAGTCAATACTGCTAGGCGAAAGCCATTCCATAGCATTGCAATCACTTCTTTTGGATATGATAAGTATTCTACAAATAAACGGTTTGGACGTGTTGCGTATTCTGCGATAAAAGCTGGTGATGCAGCTTCTAAGAAAATCAATAATATCAGCGATAAAAATACCCAGACATAACTGAGTTTTTTCCATAGATGCCACAGTCTTTGATGGAAGAATATTGGGGCAATCACTAGTGGAATAATAGTCAATAAGCCAAGTTGAATGATATCAACTCTGATGCCTTGCAATAGGATATTGGCCCAAGCACCGGTAGCGGCGACGCGCTCTGCTTGCCACAGTAATAGCCCGATGCGAGCAAATGAAAGTATGGGTAATGCGATCATGTACATAGCGATAAATGGCGCATAAGGACCGAAAATGGCTAATTTCTTCCAAAGGGTTTTAATCATAGTTACTTCGTATCTTAAAGGAGTAAAAACGGAGCCATATTATAATAGTTTCAATCATAATTGCTTTGTTTTTGATTACAGTTGTTTTAAATTTGCATGTCGTTAAACTGCGGGTTATTCTGATTTAAATAATATTTGAAAGTCGCTTTATATCTGCATTTCGAGCGATCTTGATTTAGAATAGTAGTATGGGTTTAAGCCCTTGAGACGGAATAACGATTGAAAAGGAAATGTTGAGCCAATGGCAAATCAAAAAACTGAACACAATGATGATAAGTTCTTAATCCATCATTCAGTAGAAATTGCGCAAATATTGACTGAGCTGGCAAACAAAAAAACAACTTTAAATTTGTCATTTAATTATGGCAAAGACCAAGGCTTGACTACTGTTATTGGTGTGAGCCGAGATAAAAAATTTGTTTATATGGATAAAAGTTTGGATCCTGGATTTAACCAACGATTGTTAAATAGTGATTCGATTACCTTTTCTAAAACTGATGGTATTAAAATGAGGTGGCATACCAAGCAATTAACTGAAGTGCGCTTAAAAGATGGAGAGGCACTTAAGATGGCTTTGCCTGAGCGGCTATATCGATTCCAGCGCAGAGAGTTCTTTCGATCGTTAACACCAACAATTGAGCCTATTATCTGTTATATCCCTTATATCAATCCAATTGACCATGCAGAAGAAAGCCTGGCAATGACTTTAGTAGATGCAAGCTTGGGTGGTGTTGGCATTATTTCTGATCATTTGTTTTCTCTGCTGGCGGTGGAAAAAGTATTTTCAAACTGTGCAATCACCTTGCCACACTATGGCGTGCTTAACTTCACTTTGTGTGTGAAACATATTACCGACACGATCATGTTAAATGGCACCAAGAAGTTTCGAGTTGGGTTTGCCTTTGTTGGGTTGTCGCGCGAACAAGAAAGGCCTGTTCAGCAATATGTCACTAATCTCGAGCGCCAAGCTTTGGTGTTAGCTAAAGGTGAGTAATGTGTTAAAAGAGACATCTCACAACCAACTGTTTGACGAGCTGATGTTAGGCACACAAGATCAGGCTTTCTTACTAGATGCCATATCAATGCAATTGATTGCCGCCAGCCATAGTGCTTGTTTGGCATTGGATAGTGAATTAAAAACTTTACAACAGCAGCCATTAGAACTCACGCTTGGCGTCAGCAAGCAAGCACTGTCCAGTTTTGTGCAGTCGCCGCCATTCATTCAAGCATTTTCCTCTTCTGTCGCCTCTCGCGAGCCGCATTTTCTTGTTTTTGACTGTTTCAATATTGCCTTGATTCATGACTATCATGGTCAATATTTATTGCTGATTAAATCTGGTGATCATGAGGTGCGCAATACAAGTGCGGATGATAACGATAGCCGTTTTAAAGTATTGGTGCAAAATACGCTGGGTTTGGTGTTTGAGTTTCAGATGGATGAACATGAGGGCATCAGTTTTAATTACTTAAGTGATGGTTGTAGAGCGTTATTGGGTGTGGAGGCAGATGAATTAAAGCATTCACCCCAACAATTTTTTGATTTTATGGATAAAGACGACCTTGCGCGTTTATTGATGAATATTCAAGCTTCTGCGAATAGTTTATCGATGCTAAATTGGGAGGGGCGATTTTGGATTGATGAATGGCAAGACATCAAATGGGTTAATCTGAGAGCCAGCCCAAGAGCACTATTGAATGGAGCTATTCAGTGGTCTGGCATTATGACGAATATTACACAGAGTAAGCTTGAAAAAATTGAGCTTGAACAATCTCGCCAACGTTTAGCAGAACTGTCTGCGCATTTAAACTCAGTAAAAGAGCAGGAGCGAACTAGAATTGCCCGTGAAATACATGATGATTTGGGAGGAAATTTAACTGTCATTAAAATTGGTTTGGCATCATTAATGAAGCACTTGCCCGATAATGACGCGCTATTGGTTGAAAAAACACAAAAGTTAAAAACCATTGTAGATGCAACCTTTGAGGCAGTACATCGTATTTCTGGTGATCTAAGGCCAAACATTTTAGAGCTTGGTATTGTGGCTGCATTAGAGTGGCAAACAAAAGAGTTTGAAAAGCAGTTTGATATTCCTTGTTCATTTAAAACAAATAGTCATGATGAAAAAGGGACAACAGAGCAAGCAACAACACTGTTTAGAATATGCCAAGAAGCAATGTCTAATATCGCAAAATATGCGCAAGCAACCAATGTAGATATTGCTTTATTGTTTAGCTCAGATGCCATTCAACTATTAATAACTGATGATGGTGTGGGCATTAAGCCAAGTGATGTCATTAAACCTGATGCGTTTGGATTACGAGGGATGGAGGAGCGTGTTGCTGGGTTGCATGGCAGGTTTTCGATTGTAGGATTGCCAACAAAGGGGACGCGTGTGACAGTTGTGTTACCCAATATGCCATCCGATGGACAACTATCAAATGAACGACACAATAACTGATTAAGTAAAGCGCTATGGAAAAGAAAATTAATATCATGATTGTCGATGACCATGCCATTTTAAGAGCAGGGCTTAAGCAAGTGCTGTCTGAATCTGGCGATATTCATGTGATTGGAGAGGCCGGCACGGCAAATGATGCAATTAAGCAATGCCGAGAGCTTGATGTTGATGTGCTATTGCTTGATATTTCGCTACCTGACCGCAGCGGGATTGAGGCTTTGCAGTACATCAAAAAAGATAATCCACACATATCAGTGCTGATGCTTTCAATGCATCGTGAAGATCAATATGCCTTACGTGCCTTAAAAGCAGGTGCTTCTGGCTATTTATGCAAGCAAAGCGCTTCTGATGAATTGGTCAATGCGGTGCATATGGTGGCAAAAGGTAAGAAATATATTAGTCACGCTGTGGCTGAAATTTTGGCCAATCAAGTATCTGGCGAGGGTGATAAAGCACTGCACCAAACCTTGTCTAATAGAGAGTATGAAACGCTGATAATGATTGCTTCTGGTTTTTCTGTAGGTGAGATAGCCGATAAATTATCGCTATCTGTTAAAACAATTAGCATGTATCGAACAAGACTGCTCGATAAAATGCACCTCAAACATAATGCGGATCTGACCCATTATGCAATTAAAAATAATCTAGTCGACTAAGCAAATCTTAGGTGAGTCATGACAACGCGAGTCAAGTTGATGTCGATGAATGACAGTGTACTGAATGACAGTTTCTTTGCTCAATAGACAAAAGTAATCAATATTGAATCAATTCTCCATTGATTGCCATTAATATGACTGGCATATAAATAAATAACCCTTTGATTTTTAAAAATCATTTATATTTTTTAAGCTTATCTTAAAGATTTAAATAATACTGCCGTCATTGTTTCCATAGACGGGTTTGTTGGTATTCAAGTAATAAGGTTGTTGGTCCAAACTAAACTTTATGAAAAGCATACCGATAACATTTTTAACAGCAAGTTAGTGACGCTGTTGAAACAGCGCTAATTATTTATTACCTTTAAGGAGCACGATCATGGCAGCAGTATTAGGAACAAACGTAGCATCGATGTTTAACGTGAATGCGTTAAACAAATCAAAAATGGCACTAGACACCTCTTTGGCACGACTATCATCTGGTAGCCGTATTAACTCAGCTAAAGATGATGCAACTGGTTTAACATTAGCAATTGGATTTGACTCAAAACTACGTGGCGCACAACAAGCACAACGTAATGCAAACGATGGTATTGCAGCAGCACAAACCAATGATGGTTATTTGGCACAAATCACAGAAAACTTACAACGTTTACGTGAGATTGCCGTTCAGCTAGGTGGTACAGCAAGTGGTACAGAAACTACAGCACTCATAGCTGAAAACACTCGTATTCTTGCTTTGGCTACAGACTCAACAGCGGTTGTGGTTGATGCAAATGGTGGTACAAGAGCTGGTACTGGAACGAAACCAACCTTAGGCACCACTTATACAGTGGCAGGCCTTCAAGCAGACCTAACTGCAGTTGCAACTGCTCGTGCTACTTATGGTGCAGATATGGTTGCATTGCAATCAGCATCTAACAGCTTGGGTAATGAGGCAGTTAATTTAGCAGCACAATTAAGTTCAGTGCTTGATACAGATTATGCAACAGAATCAGCTAATATGACGAAGAATAACATTCTTCAACAAGCGGGTACTGCAGCGCTATCACAAGCTAACCAAGCACCAAACAATATTACACAGTTGTTACGTTAATGGTTGGTTTGCCAATTTAATAAAAGTAACCAACCAGATAATCTGGTTGGTTTTCGGCTAACGGAGGTTTGAATATGTCTATACCAAGTGTGAGTATCATTACTAGTAGCAGTGAGCTATCTAGCAGTGCTGGCACTGCTAAACCTGCGTTGCCTCAAGAAGTAAAGCAAGAGGTATTGCCAAAAATTGAATTTAAAACAGTATCAAAAATAGGGCTAGAGGCTTTACAGAGTGTGGTAGATGAAGCGAATGCCATGTTGGAATATGTGCGTCCAGATATTAAATTCGTGATTGATGAAGCAACTAAAAACGTGGTGATTTTGATGCTTGAGCCAGAAACAGGTGATGTGATTAACCGTTATCCAACTGAGCAGGCATTAGCTATTAGTAATGCAATTGTAGAGTCTCAAGCACGATTAGCTGAAAAGCAAGCCGCCTTCAAAAATTCAACCAATCAGGCGTTGGGTTTTCTGATTGAACAAAGAACTTAAGGACTATTATTATGGCGGTTTCAGGGTTGAGTGCAAGTAGTATTGACGTTACATCAATTGTCAGACAGTTGATGGAGGTTGAGCGCGGTCCAGTCAATAAGTTAAGTAAAAAATCTGCTAGTTATGAGACGCAACTTTCTGTATTTAGTGGCCTTAAAAGTAATATTGCGACTTTTCAAGATGCAGTGAAAGGATTAAAAGATTCTGGAAGCTTCCAATCTTTTAGTACCAGCTCTTCTAACGCTAGTGCTATAAGTGCTTCAGCAGGTAGTACTGCTACGGCTGGATCATACACGGTTAATATAAGCAGCTTGGCTCAATCTCAACAGTTAGTCGCCTCAGGGCAAGCAAGCACTTCGGCAGCCATTGGTGCGGGTGGTACAACTACATTAAGTTTTGATTTTGGTACTATTATTAATGGTACCTTTAATACAGGAACAGGCACTTATACAGGCGCTAGTTTTAGTTCTAATGGAAATGGCATTCAGACCGTCACTATTGATAATACAAACAATACGTTAGAAGGTATTCGTGATGCAGTGAATAGTGCCAAGATAGGGGTAACTGCAACAATTGTGAATGATGGCGGCACATCACCTTACCGTTTAGCGTTTAGTTCAGCATCTGGTTCAGCAAACAGTATGAGTATTGCTGTTGCAGGTGATGCAAGCTTAAGCAATTTGCTGAGCCATGATCCAGCTGGGACGCAAAATTTAGCAGAAACATTGACTGCGCAAAATGCGAACTTCACATTAAATGGAATGGCAATCACAAAATCCTCAAATGTGGTGACTGATGCTATTGAGGGGGTAACACTCAACTTAGGCAGTGTAACCACAAACTCTGTTAACGTGACGGTGAATAAAGATACGGCTGCTATCAGGGAGGCAGCCAATACATTTATTAGTCAATACAATACGCTTATAAGTACATTAAGAAGTCTATCCGCTTTTGGTGGTGGTAGTTTGGCAGGCGATCCAGCCGTTAGACAAATGATCACAGAACTGACTGACATCGTCTCAGGTACAGTGACTGGAGGCAGTTTAGAGACTTTATCGAGTGTTGGAATTACAACTCAAGTTGGCGTTGGGTTGGCATTGGATAGTACCTTGTTTAATAGCGCAGTTGATAGCAATTTAGATGATCTTGCTAATTTATTTACGTCTAGTGAAGGCTTTGCAACTAAATTTGATGAATGGGCGACAATCGCTTTAAATTCGACAGTTGACAAAAGAACAAGCAATATTAGAGATGCGATTAGTGGAATTGAAAGCGAGATACTGTTACGCGAGGTTCGATTGGCAAGCCTAGAAAAACGATATACGGCCCAATTTAGTAACCTAAATAGAGTTTTGGCTAGTTTAAGTGCACAACAAACATTTATTAGCCAAGCATTTCGCAATAATAGTGATAATTAAATCATTAGAAATGAATGGATAAAACATGTTCGGAACTCAACAAAATATTAATCAATATCAAAAAGTCAGTCTTGAATCTGGCGCGGATGCGGCAAACCCAGTTGAATTAATTGTCATGCTGTACGACGGTGCAATATTGGCTTGTCATTCCGCCATCCCTTATGTGAAAACAGATGATTATGCTAACAGAAGCCAATGTATTTATAAGGCCATTAGAATTATTCAACTAGGCTTGCGTATGAGTCTAGATAGAGAGGTTGGTGGAGAGATTGCGACCAATTTGGATGCCTTATATAACTATATGACTAAACAATTGATAAAAGCCAATATTGAGGTAACAGAAGTGCCTATTAACGAAGTGATACGACTATTAAAAGAGCTGCGTGGTGCTTGGCAGGCAATTAGTAAAACAGACGCAGCAAACATGACACGTGGAAAAGCTGTTGCCAATGTCAATGATGTTGCTTATATGGAAAAGGTTTAATGATGCAATACGACAATATATGTTCACTTTACGAATCAGTAGCAGAATTAACCAGTCAGATGCTTGCAGCAGCCAGAAATCAAGATTGGGATCATTTGTCGCAGCTTGAGATCAACTGTGCAAATTACAATGAACAGATTAGAGATTATGCGGACTTAGAACCTTTAAGTGGCGATGCGCAGGCAAGAAAGCTTAGCAGTATTAAATTAATATTAGCCAATGATCGGGAGATTAGAGATCTCATGGCGCCGTGGATGATGAAGTTGAATAGTATGCTGAATAACAATCGACAATCGATACAGCAGCAACGAATGTAAACTACCATGGACAAATCAAGCTATCAGTTGGCTGTGAATCCTGTCGCTAGAGTGAGTGCTGTATCGGCAAGCGCTAGCATTGGTAGCACTGTGCAATCGCTTGAATCCAGAGCTTCTCATTTAGCCCATCACCACGCAGCGCTGATGGCGCAAATCACCGCTGCTTCAACTGGAGCGGAAATGCTGCAAAAAATGGGCTCAACTGCTGATGTTAGCGCAACAGCACAATTGATTCATCAATCATTAACACAAGCCGAAGCATCAGGATTGGCCAGTAAATTCATCGCGCAAACGGTACTCACACATACACCAGCCCTACCTAATGTGGTATCGCAACAGTTAAAAACAGCGATTAATCAAAGTGGTTTGTTTTATGAGTCACATTTACAGGAGTTGGTTGAGGGTCGTCTTAGCGTGGATGAGTTGAAGCAGGAACCACAAAATAAACCGCATCATGTACTACACACTTTATTACCACAGCAACTGCATATATTGGAGCATCAGCGACTATCTTGGCACGGCGAAGTATGGCCAGGACAGCACATGGATTGGGATCTTTATAGACAAGATGCGCCTGATAATAAAGAGTATCGTGACGATGCCGATGAGCCACCGGCAACGGTTAGTGAGCTGAGTTTGCAATTACCACATTTAGGCAAAGTAACCGCAAAGATTCATTTGAAAAATGGGCGAATGCAGATTGCATTATTAGCAGAGCAAGAAAATGCATTGCGGTTATTGAAAGAAAAAAGCCCTGCATTAGCGAGTGCCATTGAAAGCAAGGGACAGCAGCTTGAAAGCCTAACATTGAACCGTGCAACTCAAATGCTAGAAGTGGCACCACATGTATGATCACCACACACAGCAGCAAGCAGTCGCACTGGCATATGAGTCTGGAGATTTTGCGCCACGAGTATTGGCAAAAGGGCGCGGTGCGATTGCCGAACATATCATTAGTATTGCACAAGAGAAAGGCGTGTTTGTACACGAATCCAAAGCACTTGTTTCTTTATTAATGCAAGTTGATTTAGACGCACATATTCCATCTGAACTCTATCAAGCTATCGCCGAAATTCTTGCTTGGCTTTATCGTTTGGAGGCTGGAGAGTCGATGGAAGGGCTCAGCTAAACTTTTTGTTGTTTGCTAATTTTTAAACCTGCATATTCATAATATCTTGATAAGCAGAGACTAATTTATTTCTAACTTGTACCGTTGCTTGAAAGGCAATATTTGATTTTTGGCCAGCAATCATGACATCCGAAAGGCTTACACTATCGTCGCCTAACACAAAATTTTTGCTTAATGTTTCAGCGTTACGTTGTGTTTGATTCACTTGATCAAGCGATGCTTTTAAGGCATCAGAAAAGTTCACAGATGAAGTCTGCTGAGATGGCGATAAGCCAGTGGAAACCTTTAACCCCTCAGCATTTCCTACCTGTGGACGCTGTGCCGCCGCTTTCATCTGCGCTAGCATCGATTCTATTCGACTTGCATCAATGCCGCCTGCTTTCATGATGACCTCCTGTTTAACAAAAAATAGCAAACTTTCTACTAATGACTAATGTATCACGCTGTCGGCTTTGACAGATTGGAAATAAGACGAGTAAAAGTGCTTTATTCAGCCGTTCAAAACGGCAAGCTTTCCGCATAATAGCTAACAATGAGTCAAAAATGCGATTGCGTTTTGATGCAAAGCAGGAATGCCTTATACAAGGCTTGAGTTAACTGGAGAGTATGAATGGCAATAGATGCAGCATTGAACAACAACACCTCGGATTTTCTACCTCGGCAAATTGGTAACAAACTATTTTTATTGGCGGGTATTGCTGCTGTGATTGCAGTTATGGTGGTGTTTTGGTTATGGAGTCAGCAACCAGATTATCGCGTGTTGTTTGCTAACTTTACTGATA
>CBFHHI010000071.1:0-9778 GCA_965655675.1 Methylophilaceae bacterium
AGGGCTTTGCGCCACCGCTATTTAGCGACACATTTAATGTGATTAATCAGCGCATTGTTGGTGCGAAACACCTGAAAGTATTATTAGAAAAACAAGGCAAACGATTTGATGCGATTTTCTTTGGGCAAACAGAATCTTTGCCAGCGCAACTGGAAGCGGTTTATCAGCTACAAGTGAATAGCTATAATGGCGTTCAATCAGTGCAGTTGCAGTTATTGCATGCGGCATAATGGATTGCTTTGGCGTTAAAATGTTAGCGCCAAAATAGCGCTGGCCTGCTATATAATGACGCTTCTATGAAAACCACCATCAAAAAAAACGCTAAAAAATTTGTAATTGCCAACTGGAAGATGCATGGTAATCTTCAACAAAATGCAGCGTTATTAAGCAGTTATGTTCATTTGCTTAATGGTTTAAAAGAGACTCAAGTAGTGGTGTGCGTGCCTTACCCTTATTTAGCTCAGGCGCAAAGCCTTTTGCAAAACACAGATATTGCTTGGGGAGCACAAAACGTAGCCAAAAATGAAAATGGTCCTTTTACAGGTGAAGTCAGTGCCAAAATGTTGCGAGATTTTGGATGTGAATATGTAATTTTAGGGCATTCGGAGCGTGCTACTGCGTATTGCGAGTCTGATGAAAATATTGCGCAAAAATTTATGGTTGCTAAACAGCATGGTATGACGCCAATTTTATGTGTAGGCGAAACCCTTATCGAGCGTGAAGCGGGCGTGATGGAATTAAAGGTCGGTAAGCAGTTAGATGCAATTATTGATTTATATGGAGCGGATGTGTTTGATGGGTCAATCATTTCCTATGAGCCTATTTGGGCCATTGGTACAGGCTTGGCAGCTTCGCCAGATCAAGCAAAAGCAATGCATCAATTCATCTCGGATAAGTTAGCACGGGCGAATGCTGTAGAAAAAAATAATGTAAAAATCCTTTATGGAGGAAGCGTAAATCCGCAAAATGCGTTACAATTATTTAGAGTTGAAAATATAGATGGTGGGCTAATTGGCAAGTGTTCACTTAGTGCACAAGAATTTCAAGGTATTTGTCAAGCAGCAGAAAAGTCTATCAATGGATAGACGACTGTTTGATAGAGAATTTTATAGGTAAAAAATGGAAAACATCATCACGGTCGTCCATGTGTTAGCGGCGGCAAGTTTAATAGGCTTAATTTTATTACAGCACGGCAAAGGTGCTGATATGGGAGCAGCATTTGGTAGCGGGGCGTCCGGTAGTTTATTTGGGGTCAGTGGCTCGTCAAATTTTTTAAGTCGCGCAACATCATTCAGTGTGATTGTGTTTTTTGCGACGAGTTTGTCGTTGGCTTATATTGCTAGTCACAAATCCAATGCAGGCAGTGTGCTTCAGGCGGTACCAGCAGCCGTGCAAACATTATCAACCGAGTCCGCTGGTGCAGAATCTGTGCCAAATGAAACATTGCCAGCGGCTGGTACGGCAGAGGATGTGCCAAACTAATTTAGGCGGTGGTATCCTAAACAAAACATGCCGTCGTGGTGGAATTGGTAGACACGCTATCTTGAGGGGGTAGTGACGAAAGTCGTGAGAGTTCGAGTCTCTCCGTCGGCACCAAGATTACTTGTTTACAGCGTAGTTTTTTGTGTTTGAAACAATTAAAGTTATTTCAGTAAATATGACATTAAGTTGTCATAATATGACATTAATATGCCATTAGTAAAAAATGGACGTAGATCCATAGCAGTTTTCTGGGGAGTGAGCTGTTTTAAGGTAAAATAAAGTTGTTGTGCTAAGTGCTTATGCGCTTAGTTGTTGATTGATGTAAGAAAGCTCAGGACGCACTTTTGCTAGAAAACTACTTTCCAATTTTGATGTTCATACTTGTCGGTTTAGGCGTTGGTCTAGGGCCGCTCGTCCTTGGCAAACTGGTGTCGCCGCATAAGCCAGATGCTGAAAAAAATTCACCTTATGAGTGCGGCTTTGAAGCTTTCGAAGACGCGCGTATGAAGTTCGATGTGCGTTATTATTTGGTCGCCATTCTGTTTATTCTCTTTGATTTAGAAATTGCATTTTTATTCCCTTGGGCTGTTGTGTTGCAAGATATTGGTCTATTCGGCTTTCTGGCTATGATGGTATTTCTGTTTGTACTAGTGATTGGCTTTATCTATGAGTGGAAAAAAGGTGCGCTAGAATGGGATTAATCAGAGATATTGATTTGAATATTAATTTTCTATTGGGATTGATTTAAGTGGGTATCGAAGGTGTATTAGAAAAAGGGTTTGTCACCACATCGCTGGATACGGTGATTAATTACACGCGTACAGGTTCGATGTGGCCAATGACCTTTGGCTTAGCTTGCTGTGCGGTTGAGATGATGCACGCAGGTGCGGCACGTTATGATCTTGATCGTTTCGGTATTGTGTTTCGCCCAAGTCCGCGACAGTCTGATGTGATGATTGTAGCAGGTACGCTAGTGAATAAAATGGCGCCTGCTTTGCGTAAGGTGTATGACCAAATGGCTGAGCCGCGTTGGGTAATTTCTATGGGTAGCTGTGCGAATGGTGGGGGTTACTATCATTATTCTTATGCGGTGGTGCGTGGTTGTGATCGCATTGTTCCTGTTGACGTTTACGTGCCTGGTTGCCCACCAACAGCGGAGGCATTGCTGTTTGGTATTATCCAATTGCAGAAAAAAATTAAACGAACGAATACGATTGCACGCTAAAAATAGATAGAAAACTGACCAGTTAAAAATATGTCAAATAAGTTAAATGAATTGTCAGCGCAACTAAAATTAGCCCTTAATGCAGGGTTGGTTAAGTTAACTGAAGATTTGAATGAAATTACCATAGAGTGTAAAGCCAAAGACCTTATCGATGTTTGCATTCGGTTGCGTGATCATGGCGAGCTTAAATTTGAGCAATTAATCGACTTGTGTGGCGTAGACTATAGCGAATTTCAAGATGGACTGTGGGATGGCCAGCGCTATGCTGTGGTGCTTCACTTACTTTCTGTTTCGCTTAATCAGCGTGTACGCTTACGCGTGTTTGCAGCAGATGATGACTTCCCTGTGTTGCCAACGCTCGTGGATGTATGGCCGGTGGCCAATTGGTTCGAGCGAGAAGCGTTTGATCTGTTTGGTATTATGTTTGAAAACCATCCTGATTTGCGTCGCATACTGACTGACTATGGTTTTGTTGGGCATCCATTCCGTAAAGACTTTCCAATGATTGGCCATGTAGAGATGCGCTATGATCCCGAGCAGCAACGCGTTGTGTACCAGCCGGTTTCTATAGAGTTGCGCAACAATGTACCACGCGTGATTCGTGATGAAGGAGTACATAATGGCTGAGATACATAATTACACAATGAATTTTGGGCCGCAACATCCTGCGGCGCATGGCGTGTTGCGTTTGGTATTGGAGTTGGATGGTGAAGTGATTCAACGGGCTGATCCGCATATTGGTTTGTTGCATCGTGCAACTGAAAAGCTTGCTGAAAATCGCACTTATTTACAATCAGTCCCTTATATGGATAGGCTTGATTATGTGTCGATGATGTCCAATGAGCATGCTTATGTCATGGCTATTGAAAAAATGCTTGGATTAGAAGTGCCGATTCGTGCCCAGTATATCCGTGTTATGTTTGATGAAATTACACGTATTTTAAATCACCTATTGTGGATTGGTGCGCATGGTATTGATTTGGGTGCGATGACCATGTTTATCTATGCTTTCCGTGAACGCGAAGATTTATTTGATATGTATGAAGCGGTGTCCGGCGCACGTATGCATGCTGCTTATTATCGTCCAGGTGGGGTTTATCGTGATTTGCCAAATCGCATGCCTCAGCACGAAACAACCAAGTTTCGTAGCAAAGCACAAATTAATAAGTTGAATGAGAACCGCCAAGGCTCTTTGCTTGATTTTATCGAAGACTTTACCAATCGCTTTCCTAAACATGTTGATGAGTATGAAACTTTACTGACGGATAACCGTATTTGGAAACAGCGTACTGTTGGCATTGGTGTGGTCTCGCCAGAGCGTGCTTTGGCGCTAGGCTTTACTGGACCAATGTTGCGTGGTTCAGGTGTTGAGTGGGATTTGCGTCGTAAACAACCATATGAAGTATATGATAAGTTAGATTTTGATATACCTGTTGGTGTGAATGGCGATAGTTATGATCGTTACTTAGTGCGGATGGAAGAGTTTCGCCAATCAAATCATATTATTAAACAATGTGTGGATTGGTTGCGCAAAAATCCTGGTCCAGTTATTACTAGTGACAATAAAATCGCGCCGCCTAATCGTGAGAACATGAAAACCAATATGGAAGACATGATTCATCACTTTAAGTTATTTACCGAAGGGTTTCATGTGCCCAAGAGCGAAGCATATGCTGCTGTTGAGCATCCGAAAGGTGAGTTTGGTATTTATATGATTTCTGACGGGGCTAATAAACCATATCGTCTAAAAATCAGAGCACCAGGCTTCGCTCATATTTCTTCGATGGATGAAATGTGCCGCGGACATATGCTGGCAGACTTAGTGGCGATTATCGGGACGCAAGATATTGTATTTGGAGAAATTGATCGTTGAAGATGCAAATGTGCGTAATGAATATCACATTTTCAATCGATATTGAGAAGGTTGTTTAATGTTATCAGTTGAAGCTATCGAAAAAATTGAGTATGAGCTGACGAAGTATCCAAAAGATCAACGTCAAGCTGCCGTCATGTCTGCTTTACGTATTGTGCAAATGGAGCGAGGATGGTTATCGCAAGAAAGCATTAGTGAAGTAGCGGTATATTTAGGAATACCTGAAATTGCAGCGCTTGAAGTGGCAACTTTTTACAATATGTACGATACCGAACCTGTAGGTAAATACAAAATTACTATTTGCACCAATATTTCTTGCATGTTGCGCGACAGCGATACTATTGTGCATCATTTGCAAGAAAAGCTTGGAATTGGTTTTAACGAAGTGAGCGAAGATGGTCGATTTTGTCTCAAAGAAGGCGAGTGTATGGGAGCTTGTGGCGGTGCGCCGCTTATCAGTATCAATAATGCAACGATGCATGAAAATCTGACAACAGCAAAAGTTGATGAGATTTTGAAGGAGCTGAAATAATGGCGACATCAACAGTAGCAACGCCAGTGATGACCGATTTAACGGGACAAACGTTAGTAACCTTGCAAACGTTGAAGGAAAAAAATCCTGCATCATTGGCTACTTATGAAAAGCTGGGTGGCTATGAGCAGTTGAAACGCTTGGTCACAGACAAAGTAAAAGCAATTGATATTATTAACGAAGTAAAAGTTTCTGGATTGCGCGGGCGCGGTGGCGCAGGTTTTCCAACCGGGCTCAAATGGAGCTTTATGCCGCGCTATTTTGATGGCACAAAGTATTTGGTCTGTAATACTGACGAAGGTGAGCCAGGGACGTTTAAAGATAGAGATATTATTCGCTATAATCCGCACCAATTAATTGAAGGAATGGCTATTGCTGCTTATACACTGGGTGCGGGTGTTGGATACAACTATATTCATGGCGAAATTTGGCGTGAGTATGAAATATTTGAAGCTGCATTAGCGGAAGCACGGGCGGCTGGCTATATCGGACAACATTTATTCGGTACTAATTTTAGTTTTGAATTGTACGCTGTGCATGGCTATGGCGCTTATATTTGCGGTGAAGAAACAGCGTTAATTGAGTCAATCGAGGGCAAAAAAGGGCAGCCGCGATTCAAACCCCCTTTTCCTGCGAGTTATGGCGTGTTTGGCAAACCAACCAATGTGAATAACACTGAGAGCTATGCCAGTATTCCTTGGATTCTACAACATGGTGGACAAGCATTTGCTGACTTAGGTGTCGCAGGTTCAGGTGGAAGTAAGTTGTTCTCTGTCTCTGGACATGTTGAAAAACCGGGTAACTATGAGGTTAACATGGGCATGCCATTTGCTGACTTACTGCAAATGGCTGGAGGTATCTGGAAAGGGCGTAAGCTGAAAGCAGTGATTCCTGGCGGACCATCAACAGCAGTTATGCCAGCTGAGGCAATTTTGGGTGCGACCATGGATTACAATGGTTTAAGTAAGGCGGGTTCTAGTTTAGGTGCTGGATCGATGATTGTGATGGATGACACGACTTGCATGGTTAAGACGCTCAAGCGGTTAAGTTATTTCTTTTACGAAGAAAGCTGCGGTCAATGCACGCCATGTCGTGAAGGCACTGGCTGGGTTTATCGTGTCATTAAGCGTATTACCGATGGCAATGGCAAAATGGAAGACTTAGATCTGCTAACAGATGTTAGCAATAACATTTCTGGTCGTACGATTTGTGCATTAGGTGATGCTGCCGCTACACCAGTGTTGAGCTTTATTAAGCATTTTCGCCCAGAGTTTGAATACTATATTCAACACGGAAAAAGTATGGTTGATGGACAATAACATATGTTAAAAATTGAAATTGATGGTAAGCCAGTAGAAGTTGATCACGGGACAACAATTATAGATGCCGCTGATAAATTGGGTATTCCGATCCCACGTTTTTGTTATCATAAAAAGCTATCGGTAGCTGCAAATTGTCGGATGTGTTTGGTTGATGTGGAGAAATTTGGCAAACCGTTGCCAGCGTGTGCAACGCCAGTGGCTGAAGGCATGAAAATCTTTACGCGGAGTAAAGCCGCTGTTGAAGCGCAGAAAAGTGTGATGGAGTTCTTGCTGATTAATCATCCGCTCGATTGTCCGATTTGCGATCAAGGTGGTGAGTGTGATTTGCAAGATATAGCGGTTGGTTACGGTGCTAGCGGTTCACGCTATACAGAAGAAAAGCGTGTTGTTTTTAACAAGAATATTGGTCCGCTTATTAGTACTGATATGACGCGATGTATTCAATGTACGCGTTGTGTGCGCTTCTTGAAAGAAGTGGGCGGTATGCAAGAGTTGGGTATGGTTGGTCGTGGGGAGCATGCTGAGATTACGGCTTACGTGGATCAAAGTGTTAACTCTGAATTGTCAGGCAATATCATTGATTTGTGTCCAGTAGGCGCGTTGACCAACAAGCCATTTCGATATTCAGCAAGAAGTTGGGAATTGACGCGACGCCCTTCTATAGCGCCGCATGATAGTCTGGGCTCTCACATTGAAGTGCATGTGAAAGATAATAAAGTCATGCGGGTATTACCACGTGAAAAAGAAAGTATTAACCAGTGCTGGTTGTCTGATAGAGACCGTTTTTCATATGAAGGGCTTAACAGTCCAGACCGACTCAAAGTGCCCATGATAAAACACCATGGTGAATGGCAAGAAACTGATTGGAAAACTGCTTTAGAGTTTGCTGCAGGACAATTGAAAGAGGTGATTAACGAACATGGCAGTGATGCGCTAGGTGCATTGGTTTCGCCAAATAGCACGATGGAGGAAGGCTATTTAATTAAAGAGTTAGTGCACGGCTTGGGTTGCGGTAATGTTGACTATCGCTTACGTCAAACTGACTTTAGATTAGATGGTAAGCGTGTTGGCACTCCTTGGATGGGTTGTAATATAGATGAAATCGAAAATTTAGATCGTATTTTATTAATCGGCTCAAACTTAAGAAATGAGCATCCATTATTGGCACAACGTTTCCGTAAAGCTGTTGATAATGGTGCTGAGCTGTCTATTATTAGTCCACTAGACAATAACCCGCTGATGGATATTGCTCATAAAATTATTGTGACACCAAATGATATTGTGAATGTGTTGGCGCAAATATTGAAAGCCATGTCAAAGCTGCAAAAGCTTTCCTTGTGTTTACCGCCAACTTTAAGTGCGTTGCTCGAGCAAATACACGTTCGTCCCAATACAGAGGCAATGGCAGAAAGCTTAGCTGGTTTGGGTAAAAACGTTAACTTAATTGCGCCAAAAGTAGGTATCTTTTTAGGCAATCTGGCTTTAAGTGCACCACGATTCACAGAAATGTATAGTTTGGCAGAGGCAATTGGTGGGGTATCAGGAGCAAAAGGCGGCATTTTACCTGCGGCAGCAAATAGTACAGGCATGCACCTTGTTGGTGTGATGCCCTCAGCAACGGGCATGCATGCGAGAGCAATGTTAGAAGTGCCACGAAAAGCGTATTTGCTGTTGAATATTGAGCCAGAATTAGACTGCCAACATGCTGCTTTAGCCAGAGCGGCAATGGAAAAAGCGGAGTGTGTTGTTGCATTAACCGCTTACAAATCAAAAGCATTAGACAATGCAACTGTATTATTGCCGATTGCTCCATTTACAGAAACGTCTGGTACGTTTATGAGTATGGAGGGACGTATTCAAAGCTTTAAAGCGGTCGTTAAGCCATTAGGTGAATGTCGGCCAGCATGGAAAGTGTTGCGTGTTTTAGCGAATACACTTGGGTTACAAGGATTTGACTTCGACAGCAGTGAAGAAGTGAAAGATAGGATATTCAATGGTGAGAAACCCTCTGATTATGCTTGGCGTCACTTGAATAACAATATGAAAGAACTGGTTGAGATTGAGACGAAAATTAAATCTCCAGGTTTGCAGCGAGTTGGCGAGGTGCCGCAGTATGAAGCAGATCCTATTGTGCGACGATCAGAGCCACTAAGAAAAACGAAATACAATATCAAGCGTCTTGTGCGCATACATCCAGATGAAATGCGTTTGCATCAGTTGTCGGAGGGGGATTTGGTATTGGTCAAGCAAGATAAAGGCAGTGCAATTTTACCTGTCAGAAGTGATACTCATGTTGCGATGGGTTGTGTTCGATTAGCTGCAGCGCATGAAGATACCTTGGGTTTGGGAGATTTAATGGGTGATATTTCAATTGAAAAAATTTCTCAAGAACAAGCAGAAGCGATTAGAGCTAAAGAAATGGAAGTGCAAAGCTAATGGAATGGTTCGCACAATTATTTGGTAGCTACTGGCCCAATGTTCAGTTGCTTAGCTGGACGCTAATTAAAATTGTAGCAATCGTTGCGCCGTTAATGATTGCGGTAGCCTATTTGACTTATGCAGAGCGTAAGGTGATTGGTTATATGCAAGTCCGCATAGGACCAAATCGTGTTGGGTTGTTCGGCTTGCTTCAGCCGATTGCCGATGGCGTCAAGCTGCTATTTAAAGAGATTATTCTACCAACAGCTTCTAATAAAGGCTTATTTCTACTCGGCCCAGTATTGACTATTGCGCCTGCTTTTGCCGCTTGGGCGGTGATTCCTTTTGACGGAACTAAAGTACTAGCCAATATAGACGCAGGACTTTTGTATGTGTTGGCAATGACCTCTATTGCGGTTTATGGCGTCATTATTGCAGGTTGGGCATCTAATTCTAAATACGCATTTTTGGGTAGTTTACGTTCGGCAGCGCAGATTGTTTCTTATGAAATTGCCATGGGCTTTTCACTTGTTGGCGTACTGATGTGTGCGAATAGCTTAAATTTAGGTAATATTGTGTTGGGACAAGAAGGCGGTTTTTGGCATTGGTATTTCATCCCACTCTTCCCTTTGTTTATCGTTTATTTTATTAGTGCTGTCGCAGAAACTAACCGTGCCCCATTTGACGTGGCAGAAGGTGAATCTGAGATTGTGGCTGGCTTCCATGTGGAATATTCAGGTATGGCATTCGCCATCTTTTTCTTGGCAGAATATGCCAATATCTGGCTGGTTTGCACCTTGGCAGCGTTGATGTTTATGGGCGGCTGGTTGTCACCGCTACCATTTTTGCCAGATAGTATTTTGTGGTTATTTGCCAAAATGGCCGCATTGGTTTTTTTCTTTCTGTGGTTTAGAGCAACCTTTCCA
>CBFHHI010000072.1:0-9631 GCA_965655675.1 Methylophilaceae bacterium
AATCAATTTCTAATTGTTTAGCTAGCGTTTGCAATTGGGTAATTGCAGCTGGACGATAAACATCCGCACTGGCAAGTAATACTTTTTTCTTATCCGCTTTCAGTAATTTAGCTAACTTTGCAGACGTTGTTGTTTTACCTGAACCTTGTAAACCCGCCATCAAAATGACGACAGGCGGTACAGCGGCCAGATTAAGCGCAACATTAGCGTTACCCATCAATACTGTCAGCTCTTCGTTTACAACTTCAATCACCGCCTGCCCTGGCGTTAAACTTTGCAATACCTCACGACCATTTGCGCGTTCTTTTACTTTGGCTATGAAGTCTTTAACTACAGGTAAGGCAACATCTGCCTCTAATAAAGCCATCCTTACTTCGCGCATGGCATCGGCGATATTGTCTTCGGTTAAGCGGGCTTGGCCACGTAAATTTTTAATAACGCCCTGCAAGCGCCCCGTTAAATTGTCTAACATTTTTTCACTATCCTAATCGGCTCATTTAAATATGAACCATTGCATTAATTTGACCTAATTTTACATCATGCTATGCGATTGACGCGAGTTTTGACATAATTGCATGATGCTACATTTAATTCCTTATTTAGTTGTTGCGTTCATTTATTTGGCAATCGCCTTGGATTTTTGGCGCATTGCCAAACTCAGCAACGCATCTGGCCAACAAGCGCAGTCGCTAAAATTACATTCTGCCATGATTGCATTAGGTTTAGCGCTTCATGCGGGATTGTTGTATACCGATATATTTGCCGTGGGTAATTTCAATTTTGGACTGTTTTACGCAATTTCTGCCATTCTTTGGCTGACCGCACTTATTTATTGGTTGGCCAATTTAAAACATAAGATTGATGTTTTACAGTGCTTTGTCTTGCCGCCTGCTGCTTTTTTTGTACTACTCTCAGCATTATCCATTCATGATTATGTTGCGCCTTATACCGAAGCTTCTTGGTTTATGGCGCACGTTGCGATTGCCATATTGGCCTATAGTTTATTTACCTTTGCCGCTATGCATGCATTAATTATGGCGATTGCGGAACGTAGTTTGCACAACAAACCCACTTTCATTCAATTGCCAAGCTTCCCGCCGCTCATGGTGATGGAAAGCTTGCTGTTTAAAGTGATTACATTAGGCTTTATCTTACTGACATTAACGGTAGGTAGCGGCATGCTTTTCTCAGAACAGATTTTTGGCAAACCGCTAGCATTTAGCCATAAGGTCATCTTTTCTATTGCATCATGGCTTATTTATGCTGGGCTGTTATATGGCCGTTATCGATATGGTTGGCGTGGATTAAAAGCCATTCGTTGGACACTAGCTGGCTTTGGTTTACTCGTCTTATCTTACATCGGCTCAAGAGTCGTTTTAGAATTACTCTTGCATCGGCAATATTAGCGCAAGCTGATTAAAGGCCAATCATTATTTTTAGCGTATTCGCTGAGTTGCGGATCCGCATCAACTGCCACTGGGTTGGTCACTAATTTCATCAATGGCAAATCATTGTGCGAGTCACTGTAAAAATAGCTGACAGGAAAATCTTCCAATTTTTGTCCACGCTCTGCTAACCAGGCATTTAATCGCGTTACTTTACCTTGCTGAAAACTAGGCTCGCCACTCACGTTGCCCGTAAATTGGCCATCTATCATTTCAGGGTCGGTACCAATCAAATATTCAATACCATAAGCCGTTGCAATTGGTTTGGTGACAAAACTATTGGTTGCGGTAATCACCATACATAAATCACCATTGGCTTTGTGTTGATTCACCAAAGCTTGCGCTTTGTCCGTCATCATCGGGCGAATCACTTTTTCCATATACTTGATATGTAAATCATCTAAAAATGCTTTTGGGTGTTGCGATAATGGCTGTAATTGAAATTTCAAAAAAGCAAAAATATCCAAACAGCCATTTTTATAATCTTGATAAAACTGCTCATTTCTATCGTGATGGGTTTTCTTATCCAACAAGCCTTCGCCAATCAGAAACAAGCTCCAGTTGTAATCACTATCACCCGCCAGCAAAGTATTATCTAAATCAAACAAAGCTAAATGTTGTGTCATATTCGTTCTTTATACCTTCTCAATACTATTTAATCTCGTCTACATTGTTAGACGTTAAAATCAAAGCCACGCCAGTTAAAATAACCGCCAAAGCAATATATTCATTCTGCGTAATTTGTTCATTTGCAAACCAAATACCGACTGCAAAAGCCACAATCGGATTCACAAAGTTATTGCTACTTGCAACCAATGGGCGCACCGTTTTCAATAAATATTGGAACGCACTATAAGCAATGAGTGAAGAAAGCACAACCAAATACAACATTGCACCCCAAGATTTAACCGATATTTCTGTTGGCCAAGACTCATTGAAGTAAGTACTTGCTATCATGAGAAAGAAACCACCTGCTATCATTTGACAAGCAGCACCCATCAAACCACTTGGCATCGCCATGTGCTTACTCCAGATTGATCCAAACGACCAACTCGCTGCCGCAAAAATCAATAATAAAGCACTCACGTAATCACCATGCAAACTACCGCCGATATTGAGCAAAGCAATCCCTAAAATACCAAGAAAAATACCCAACCATTCCTGACGCGTAATATGATGACCCCACACACTAGCAAAAATTGCCATCCAAATCGGCGCTGTCGCAATCGCTAATGCCGCCACACTAGAACTGACCGTTTGCTGAACATAACAAACCGTGCCATTGCCTAAAGCAGGTAGTAATAATCCGACAATCGCCGCACCTTTCCACTCAGCCCATGTTGGATTTTCACTGCCTAAAAAACGTAACACAATATACAGAATGACTCCCGCCACTAAAACGCGCACGCCTGCCATTAAAAAAGGCGGGAAGCTTTCTAAACCAAACCGAATAGCTAAATAAGTTGAGCCCCAAATGAAATAGGTGCAAAACAGTGCGGCGATAATCAGAAACGTTTGGTTTTTTGTTGGCATTTAGTTTAGACGCTCACAGATGCAATTGGAAATGATCACCACTATTCTTTGTTAAATCGAGTAAAGACAAGGCGTACGAACGCAGACAGTACGGATGAGTACGGCAAGTGAGTACTACGCCGACTTTGCTCGATTTTACGAAGAATTAAACTTGAGGGTTTAGTTTTTCGGACTTGGTGTACAACTTATTCAAACCATTCAAATAAGCCTTAGCCGATGCAATCACAATATCCGTGTCCGCGCCTTGACCATTCACAATGCGTCCACCTTTTGATAAACGCACAGTCACCTCACCTTGGGCATCAGTGCCACTGGTAATATTGTTCACAGAATAAAGTTGCAACTCCGCACCACTATTCACCATCTTTTCAATCGCTTTAAAGGTCGCATCCACTGGACCGCCACCATCGGCTTCATCACGCTTTTCAACGCCGTCAGCTGATAAAGCAATCTCAGCATGAGGCGTTTCACCTGTTTGCGAAGCAACATGTAAATACACCAATTTGAAATGTTCGCTGGCTTCGCTGTCAAACTCGTCGCTAACCAAAGCATGTAAATCCTCATCAAAGATTTCAGACTTTTTATCAGCCAATGCTTTAAATCGTGCAAAAGCTGCATTTAAGGCATCTTCGCTACTTAACTCAACACCTAACTCTTTTAAGCGCGTTCTAAA
Source organism: Methylophilaceae bacterium (assembly GCA_965655675.1). Lineage (GTDB taxonomy): Bacteria > Pseudomonadota > Gammaproteobacteria > Burkholderiales > Methylophilaceae. The sequence goes on from CBFHHI010000072.1 coordinate 3,652, forward strand.
CGCATTGCGTCCAGACAATTTACCTAAGGTTAATTTATTGGTGTTCCAGCCCACATCTTCAGCACGCATAATTTCATACGTTTCACGATGCTTTAATACGCCATCTTGATGAATACCGCTTTCATGCGCAAAGGCATTAGCACCCACAATCGCTTTGTTTGGCTGCACTGGATAACCAGTGATGGTAGAAACCAATTTTGAAGCCGGTACAATTTGCGTGGTATCGATACGCGTATCCAAATTAAAGTAATCACGTCGCGTTTTAATCGCCATCACTACTTCCTCTAAACTCGCATTACCCGCACGCTCGCCCAAACCGTTAATAGTACATTCCACTTGACGCGCACCATTGGCAACGGCTGATAACGAGTTAGCAACCGCCATCCCTAAGTCATTATGACAATGCGTACTCCAAACCACTTTATCTGCATTTTTAACCCTTTTGATTAAGCTCGCCATGCGCTCGCCCCATGGTTCCGGAATGCTATAACCAACCGTATCAGGTACGTTAATCGTGGTAGCACCTGCCTCAATCACTGCATCAAATACACGGACTAAAAAGTCTTCCTCTGAGCGCACAGCATCTTCCGCTGAAAACTCAACATCATGCGTATATTCCAACGCCCATTTCACTGCTTGCACCGCGCGTTCGACTACTTGGTCTTCGGTCATGCGCAATTTGTTTTCCATGTGAATTTTGCTGGTAGCAATAAACGTATGGATGCGGCCATTTTTTTCTGCATGTTGCATTGCTGGCGTAATCGCTTCACCTGCACGGCGCACATCGTTCTCACTCGCACGTGCAAGAGAGCAAACGGTTGATTTGGTAATTAAGCCTGCAATGGTTTGGATAGAATCGAAATCGCCAGGGCTTGCCGCTGCAAAACCTGCTTCAATCACATTCACGCCTAATTTTTCTAATTGGCGCGCAATGCGGATTTTTTCTTCTTTAGTCATGGCGGCGCCTGGGCTTTGTTCGCCATCACGCAAGGTGGTATCAAAGATAATAACTTGGTCTTGTTTCATGTTGTATTCCTAAATCAATGCACTAGATTATAAATGGTTTTACTCGCTGCATGTAAGATGCGCGAGCAAGATGAGACGGTAGGGGGAGGTAAATTTAATGTGCGCTGGCGCGCAGCAGTAGTGCTTGGCTTGTATGCAACAAGCCTAATAAGGAACTGATTACTCGAACTGTGTAGTCATTCAACATGGTTTTATTATAGGAAGTTTTTTATTTCTTTTCAAGCAGATAAAAAAGTTACTCTTTAACCGCTTTGGTTTTAAGTGATTTAAGCCACAGATAATAGCCAGATAGCGCATAGACAAACACAACAGTAAACAATACTTCCGGTGGGCTGTAAGACACCAAAACAAAAGCCAACATAATGGCTATCACTGCAACAAAAGGCACACTTTTTTTCAAGTTGATATCTTTACCACTGTAAAAAGCCAAATCACTGACCATAGAACCAGCCGCAAACACGGTCAAACCCCACGCGAGCCATTTGATTTTGATGGCACCAAAAAATATTTCTTTGCCAGAAATCCCATATTCATAAGACACCCACACGAATCCCGCTAACAACGCAGCGGCCGCTGGACTAGGTAGCCCTTGAAAAAAGCGTTTATCTTGAAATGGATCTTCTAATTTTGTGTTGAATCTGGCTAATCTTAACGCCGCACATGCACAATAAATAAAGGCAGCAATCCAGCCTATTTTACCGAGTGGTTTAAGTGCCCATACATACATAATCAATGCAGGCGCCACACCAAATGAAACCATGTCTGACAAGCTGTCATACTCGGCACCAAATGCACTTTGCGTGTTAGTCAAACGTGCAACTCGACCATCCAAACCATCTAATACCATCGCAACAAAAATGGCTATTGCAGCTTGTTCGTAATTAGCATTCATTGCGCTAACAATGGCATAAAAACCAGAAAATAAAGCTGCAGAAGTAAACAAGTTAGGCAGTAGATAAATACCTCTCACTCGCAAACTCGCGTTGTCAACCTGATCAGCTTCTCGTCTTGTTAAGTTTGTTGGTTGTTTTGCCATATTATCCAGTTACCAGAACGTATTGGTCTTAGTATAACAAAAGCACGCTCATTATTAAGTTGTATTTACAACATTGTGCTCTCTTAATTATCTAAATAGAAAGTGTTATTAGCCTTTAATCAACCAATAAAAATAGCTTGTTTTTGCGTATGCTCTCCTTTAGATGACTGAGTTTTTTTGTGAAATACGAGTGATGGAATAACAAATTAATGGAACAACAATATAGCCCCACTGACGTTGCCAGACGTACACTTGTACAACTAGCAAAGGAAAGCTTGCCGCCAACACCAGAGAACTATGAAGCGGCTTATCATAAAATTATTGGCAAAACATCACAGACGAATGCTCCGATTAGCCAAGCGCTATTGAGAGCTTTGGCCAACTCAAGCAAAAAAAGTGCAACTTATATTGCGCAAGAAAAAAAAATATTAAGCGCCATCGAGAATCAAAAATGGGTTGTGCTGGAAAATGAATTACAGCTATTACTCTCCCAAAATAGCCCTAACGCAACCATACCAATTAATTGGGCAATGCTGATTCGTGCATTGCTCAGACAATTAGAAACCAGCCATAAAGGCACAACATTATCGCGCAAAAAAGAAGGACTTAACCGTGTATTAACAAACTTTGCTAAGGATCCTGCTATCTTGTATGAAAAAATACAAGCTTTAATCGGATCTTGGGGAAATGAAGCCATTACTATAGATACCCAAACAAGCCAGCCTGCGACTAGCATCATACTCTCTGCACAGAACCCATCGTCATCAGGAAATGAAACGAGCATAGCTGACAATAATACCGCATCTCAATTAAGAGATATGCTGATCAGGACAGTCAACCTTGTGTTAATACCTTCATTAACAGAAGTACCTACTGCGCATAAAAATGCGCAAGAATTACTTCAAGAGTTACGTGACGTCACACAGCCATTATCAAACAAAAGTCGTGCGACTTTAAAAGATATGTTGTTCACGATAGAAACTGAACGAGAAAATCAACACAGTATTCATCAAGCACTCATTGACTTACTCAGGCTATTAGCCAAAAGCATGTCAGGATTATTCGTTGAGGATACTTGGTTTGAAGCACAATTGGCCATTGTAAGTGATGTATTAAATCAGCCTATCGATATTAAAACTTTAGATAATGCACTCGGCAGTTTAAAAGAGTTGGTGCATAAACAATCTAGCTTAAAACCAGCAATTCATGATGCACAGGGCTTAATCAAGAAAATGGCTGAAACATTCATTTCAAGATTAGTAGATATGACTGAAACGACGGATGAGTATCATCACAAAATTGAAAGCCATCAACTTAAATTAGGTGATGTCACTAGTATTGATGAATTAAATAGCGTATTAAAAAATGTTCTCGATGATACGCGCATGATGGGGTTGACGGTACAGCGCACCAGAGAAGAGTTTAATGACAGCAAAGCAAAGGTGAGCCAAGCAGAGCTAAAAATTCAGGAACTCACCTCAGTGCTTGAGTATATTAATGAAGTAGCTAATGAAGATTATTTAACCGGTACGCTTAATCGCCGTGGCATGGAAGAAGCACTAGAGCGTGAATTTAGTCGTGCCGATCGCCATAACACTGCACTTTGTATTGCGATGATTGATATTGACCACTTCAAAAAACTGAATGACTCACTCGGCCATAGCACTGGTGATGAAGCACTCTCCCACTTTGCCAAAGTCATTAAAGATGTCAAACGCACAACGGATGTACTAGCTAGATATGGCGGTGAAGAGTTTATTATCATCTTGCCCAATACAATACAAAATGACGCAGTTAAAGTGATTGAACGTGTGCAACGCAAACTCACCAAAGAGTTTTTTATGCACAGCAATGAACGCGTGGTCATCACCTTTAGTGCTGGCGTTGCCCAGCGCATAGGCGAAGAAACCCCAGAAGAAATCATCCCACGTGCCGACGCGGCGCTTTATGCTGCCAAACATGCTGGACGCAATAGAGTCATAGCAGCCGACAACACAGAGTCAACAACAGTCAAAGCAATCAACTAAACTTCCTATCAAATACACCTCCTGATTCAGCGCTCAATGATTAAGCATGTGTTAATATCACGCTAAATCAACCTGTTTTAGCGCTTATCTTTAACATGAAATTCACCTTACACCATATCGACGGCCAAGCTCGCCGTGGTACTTTACACCTTAAACACGGCGATGTTCAAACACCCGCCTTTATGCCAGTTGGCACTTATGGCACAGTAAAAGCCATGTCGCCATTAGAACTGGATGATATCAATGCACATATTGTACTCGGCAATACTTTTCATTTATGGCTACGTCCTGGTTTAGAGGTGATTGAAGCGCATGGCGGTTTGCACAAATTTATGGGATGGGATAAACCAATCTTAACTGACTCTGGTGGATTTCAAGTGTTTAGTTTGGGGTCCATGCGCAAAATTAGCGAAGAAGGCGTGAAGTTTCAAAGCCCAATCAATGGCGACACTTGTTTTTTAACCCCTGAAGAATCTATGCGCATTCAAAAAGTGTTGAATTCTGACATTGTGATGATTTTTGATGAATGCACACCCTACCCTGCAACACACAAAGAAGCTGAAGACTCGATGCAATTATCATTGCGATGGGCACAACGTAGCAAAGAAGCACATGAAGGCAATGACAATGCTTTATTTGGCATCATCCAGGGTGGAATGTATGAAGATTTACGAGATATTTCTCTGAACGGCTTGGTCGCTATTGACTTTGACGGTTTTGCTATCGGCGGCTTATCGGTTGGTGAGCCAAAAGAAGATATGAAACGCATTCTTGCCCACACAGCACCTAAAATGCCAGTCGACAAACCACGTTATTTAATGGGTGTTGGTACGCCAGAAGACTTAGTCAACGCGGTTAGCCAAGGTATTGATATGTTTGATTGCGTCATGCCAACACGAAACGCCCGCAATGGCTGGCTATTTACCCAATATGGCGACGTTAAAATCAAAAACGCTACTTATAAAAGGGATATGCAACCGTTAGACGCTGATTGCACTTGCTACACCTGTCAACACTTCACCCGCGCTTACCTGCATCATTTACACAAAGTAGGTGAAATACTAGGCGCACGTTTAAACACCATTCATAACTTACATTATTATCAAACACTCATGCAAAACATGCGTGATGCAATTGAAGCCGATCAATTTGATGGTTTTAAAGCTGACTTTGCCAGAAAACGCGCACAAATCACAAGCTAACTAGGAATGATTGTTATTGGCGTTATCATTAAAATTCCATTTAAAATCAATAACTAACAGTCAATTTTGATTGCTTTTTTTTAAAAGTTTGCGTAGCATAGTCACAAATTGAACAAGGAGAGTTTTAATGAAGGGCGATAAAAAAATAATTGATGTTTTAAATCACCTGCTAACTGGCGAATTATCAGCAAGCGATCAATATTTAATCCATGGTGAAATGGTTTCCGATCTTGGCTTGCCACAACTCGCCGCACATATGCTGCACGAGTCTGAACATGAACACCTACATGCAAAATTGATTATTCAACGTATTTTGTTCTTAGAAGGCACACCGAATGTTGCTAAGCGTGAGGCGCTCAATATTGGTCAAAATGTTAAAGAAATGTTGGAAAATGATTTAGCCTTGGAATATAGCGTTGTTAAAAACCTAAAAAAAGCAATTGAAGCCTGTGAAAAAGCAGAAGATTTTGTCACCCGCGAGATGCTAGTGGCGCAATTGGATGATACTGAGATGGATCATGCTTATTGGTTAGAAAAACAACTTAAATTGATTAAACTGGTTGGTTTAGAAAACTACCAACAAAGTCAAATGCAAGCAGCAAAAGGAGCCTAAATGAAAGTTGATAAAAAAATACTCGCCACTTTAAACGCAGTATTAAAAAACGAGCTCACTGCGATTAATCAATACT
>CBFHHI010000073.1:0-9610 GCA_965655675.1 Methylophilaceae bacterium
GAGGCACCCCTCTTACCGTAAAAACAATTATTACTCTCGAATTCCCTTGCAATCTTTGATGGGACTTCTCTTACTTCGCAGTCACGTGCATAAAACTTATTCTTTATCTTGTCGGCTGCATATAAGAAATACGATTTTAGAACCTCTCGTTTTCTAGGATCATTCCACTCAAAATCCTTCACCCAACACTTGAATGAATTGTGTTCATGTTCTGCCTGATAAGATTGCTTGAAAAAATAATCGTTCGCGACTCCAGAGATGCTGTATTTCTTATATTCAATTGGACAAAGACGCGAAGCCACATAACAAATTTCATATGAGCGTTTCCCGTCTGGATTGCCATAGTTCAAACAAAAATTGTCGTATTCTGTGCTGTATATAATGTCATTATCATCTAAAAACCTTCTAATGTCGTTTAGGATACTTATATCATGTTCGTTATACATGAACCAACTCCATGAAGTTGTCGGGCAGTTTCATTTTTGAATCCCAGTCGATTAAATCATTGGGGTCTTCTACACCAATTTCACAGCCACAGCCCATATCTAACCAATCCTTTAATGTAGAGGGAATAGCATTATCGTAAAAATCGTAGAAATCAACAAGACAATGAATACAAACATACGACTGAACCCACTCTTTGAAGTCTTCAAATGTCTTAAACAAATGAACAGTTTCGCCGTTTGGAAGTGGGCTTGCTTCACCTGCTGGGTAATATTCTACAATAATCATTTAGCCGTGCCTCTCTGCTGCATCTACTAGCATATCCACATTATCTTCAAGACTTTTCTTTCCGCTTCCACGAACTTTATCTAGGTTTTTCATGACGCATAGATCGCAAATTGCGACATCTAGACTTTCGCCTGTGCCCAACGGGTCAAAAATGACTGAGCCGTAATGGCCATATGTTTGGAAGTGTAAACCTCCCATAGGATGAACTTCAATAGGTTTACCATCTTGTCCATCGTATTGCATGTTATCTAATTCTTTGCTGCATACCAGACATTCAATTTTATTGTATGTTTTCATTCGTCGTTCCCTTCATGCGAAGATAATGCTCATAAGACCTCACCAGAAATTCGAATCTAATCGGATAATGTAGTGGATTGGGAATGTTCTCGACTCCAAAATGAGCAATCATGTTTTCCAACATTTCATCTGTTCTCTTCATGTCCTAGCAGCTCCTGCAATTCTCGTTTCAAATCCATCGCTCTTGGAGTCAGCATATCATCCTCTTCAAGAACATATTCTCTAATTAAAAATTCTGCATACTCTCGAAGAGAGTTTAGTGGACGAACCATATCAAATACCAGCACATCTTCAATTTTACCAGAAGGCAATCTCATCCCATAAACGTGAAAATCGTCTTTCTGTTCCATCCGAAAAAATGGATAATACGAAAACTGATATCTGTTTCCGTCAACGGAAATTATCACAGAAGTCTCGCAAGCTTTTCACGGATGTCATAAAGCATGGACCCGATTCTAGGAGAAACCACATCAATCGTATCCATTAAAACATGAATGTCGTCGGACGTCAAGGTTCCAACATCATGCTTGTTGTCTAATATGTGGTATCCACGACCGACGAGCTCTGCAACAAGATCTCGGTCGTCCAAATCGTCCAAATCTACAACATTATCGACGTGACCTACATCAACACTTATTATGGGCATACCTGTTACTTCTCCTTATCTATAAAAAATGTGGGCTTCAACCTGTGTAACTACTTCATAAGACGATGCCCAATATGGATTTACATAATCTGCATGGTACATTACCGCATCTTTAACTGGCGACGCACGATCACGAGCCCAATCATACAGAACAACTTCTGTGACGATTCCAGCATCTTCCCACGCACGCTGAGCAATTGCGTTATCAGGAATTTTGTCGCTTATCCCGTCACAGTGCCAGCTGAAGTGACACTTGTTACGGACCATACTGCCGTCTGCATGTCTTTGTCCCTGCTTAACAACCTCACAAATGGTAGTAGGGTATTTAGAACTTTCGACGCGATTGATTGTCACCCACGCAACAGCGACTTGACCCAACGTGCTCTGATCTCTCGCTTCCCAGAAGACGTTTTGCTGCAAACACAATTTATCTTCTTCAGAGATGTTGTGAACGAATTGTTGTGCATGAGCATCTTTAATCGAATATGCTCCAATAGCAGTCATTGCCACCAGTACACCTACGTTAAACAGCGCTGCTGTAGTTGTCATTAACTTTTTCATGCTATACCTGTATGTTGTTTACAGGCATATCATATACAAAAGTTTATTGTAAGTCAACACTTAAATAGTCACCGATTAAACGTTTTATTTCGTCGACAAGCTCGTCAAACGAATTCAACACGCTTTCGCCGACCATATCACACGTAATTACCACATTGCCTTTGCGGAAATATCCATCAGGGCAACAAACTACCACTGGAATGTCTGAACCTAGAGCATATCCTAGTTTTAGTAGTGTGATTGGAGACTGCGTAGCTGGGTCAAAATAAAATATGACTAGATCAGCTTCGTTTATGTGTTCCAGCTCCCACGTTACCTGTTTGTTAAATTGTGTTCCAAGAGTAGGATCTTGTACCCAAGAAGAATCCCAGTCGGTGCGGCGCGGATTATACAGAACACAATCATAGTCGCTCAATTCTGCAGCAAGTCTTTCTTGCCAAGGTTCTGCTTTACCCATCTCAATAGAACCAGCAAGAAAAATAGTAATTGCCTCGTCTCTATCAAATTCTACATATTCTGGTGCTTTTATTTCTATCATTATATAATTTCTTTCTTTGTAAATTTTTGAGGTTTCGTTTAGATTTCTTTAGCACTCAGCCACAACTTTAAAATCACTAATGCTCATGTTAGATTTAAAGTCTCTATAGCGCGAGTGGCTGGTGTTAGTCATCACTCCAATTTCGACATTGTGTTTATAAGGATAGGCTTTATAAGAACTACCAAAACGCCCACGCTGTTGAGTAATGGTGTACAGCAAACCATTTTTGTATCTAAAGATCGTCATCGTATCCTCCCACGCGACTTGGAATTTCAGTCATAGCACACGTTATTTTCAAACCAAATATGTGCGTCACGTGTCCATTTCGCATCAGCAAGAGAATTGTGGTCCTGTGAATTCTCAATGGGGATTACAGGATTTCCATATAGTACTAGCTCTTGCTTTAGATCTCTACAGAACATTGGAAATTCTTTCGGAAGATCGTTCATCTTGCCATATAGCTGACACAAGGCTACCCAGTCATAGGCCGAGTAGTAGGCCCAAAATTCAGGCTTGTCTGTCCTGTCCAACACAAATTGTAACAGGGCAGGTCCTATCTGATCTTTGGACATTGTTTGTCCGGTCAAATATGGCTTTACATTTTCGATAAGCCACGGATCCGTAATTTCTACCCCTTCAACTTCAGCGTAGAACTCGGAGCCGTCTTCGCAGACGACCCCGATAGATATTAGTTCAATTGTTCTACCATCTTCGTAGAACTCAGTGTCGAACCAAAACCTCATGCTTCACACGAGGCACAGCCCATCGACTGCACTCTTTTACGTGTGAGAGCCTGAGCAGCGGACATTGAGAAGCTATAGTATAGACACATTTAGATAGCACATCCGATTGGACCCGCACAGCTAGCAGCGCCGGTGGTATCTATATCAGTAAACTTCTTGGATTCTAGTTCAAATGCGAACTCGATAGGTTGATAATTTTCCTGAATTTTTGTCCATTTATGAAGAAGATATACTGCCTTTAGACAATATTCTGCATTCTTAATATCACCTTTGAAATATGAATCGGCATATTTGTTAAAGCGACGAATCCAATCAGCGCGAATATCCGCTTTCTCTTGACTGCCGCCAGAATCTCCATGCGTCGCAATCATGATAGCAGACCACAAATCGTCAAAGATTTTTGCCGCATCTACAATAAGACCAGATGCAAACATTGCACCGCGTCCATATTTTTGTACGATTTCTTTCTCACTTTCTATTGTAGTAAATGGGGCCTGAGCAAAGTCTTTGTCGCCCATTGACGAAAGTAAGCTTACACCAGCAAACGAATCTCTATTTTCAAATAGATACTCTTCCACCTCATCCCATTGCCCCGGAAGAACGTCGATTGTATTTGATACGTTGTGACGAACGGTAGGATCGACGCACAGCGATTCGTCGGTCCCATATTCCACCCAATTTTCTTGGATAAGCTTGACCTTTTCAAGCAACTTTGTACCATAAAGATCTTTTTTCCAAATAGACGTCTTCGGCGAAATTACTGGGAACGAGATAACGTAGTCTGTCTTGTTCTGCGACCATACAGATTCTTCGACCATATATGGATTGAGTTTTTTGATTAGTTGTGCGACCTCTGAATCCTTGTTCATTTGCACATTTCTGATATATAGTGGGGAGTGTTCCCCGTGCACGCCAGAAGCGGTCTTCAATAGGACAGAAGCATTGCCAGCCGGCTTTACGCAAGTAGTACGAGCAGCAGGGTTAATACCAACCATCTTTGCCACTTCGCGATTTACTTCACGGACAATTTTTGCGCCGTTCTGTAAAATTTCTGGCTCGAGTAGAGTTTGTGGATTGTTCATCCATCCAGTAATTGAGACGCCAAGCAGCGACTCGCGCTCAAAAATTTTCTTTGAGATTTCATGGATAAACTTAAAGTTTGTATAACCTGCTTGGAGTGTCCCAAGTATGGCTGCACCTCTACATGCAGCAAAAAACTCCTCCTTGGTTTTTGCTTTGGCTCCATTAATTTCGGTCAAGTTACATCCCTGCCACCCAGAATGTTTTGTGTTATCTTCTGCAATGTGAACTGGATACTTACCGATTTCAACGCATGGGTTATATGTATGTTCTGTGGATTCCACAAACACAAACCCAGGCTCGCCAAACTGTCGCACTGATTGCATCAATTCGTGGAACTGTTCCCTAGAAGCATCGCCACGAACAATAACAGCAGAGTTATTTGACCGGCCACGTTGAGGATTTTCGGCGAACCAATTGCCAGTTTTTGCCTTCATCATTTCATCATCATCTGGCGAGAATAGGAATATGGTTGCTGATCTGCGGACACCACCAGCAAGGACTGCATCAGCAAGATGCATTGCAACATCATAAACATGAATTGGAGAAAGAACTGTAATGCCCTTTAGAATAAGACCTTGCAACAGATGCTCGATTTTATCTAATGCGCGGCGAAGCGGTTCTGGACCAGGTGCCTTAAACCCGCCAGATATCATGGCGCCTTTATCGCGAATAGACGACGTATCAAAGTAAACTCTTCTGCCTTCAAACTCAGGATGTTTGCCGCCGCCGACAAAATATGAAGACATCAGGACATCCGCAGCAGTTGCCCATCCTTCAATATCATCAGTTACATTGTGGATTTTTGCTTGCTTTGTCCTGTTTTGGATTTTTGGTAGGTTTGCAATGTGGTGCTTTTGCACTGAAACGCCAGCCCCTGCTCCACACAGAAGAACGTAAAAAAATTCGCCAAAAAAATCTGCGCGGTCTGCATATGTGGATGTACAGTTATAAAGTCTCATTTGGTGTTTGATTAGTTGATCTCCGCCAAATTGTAGCGCTCGTTGAGCTCCTAGAAAGTATTTCTTCGTATATAAATCCTGCGCCTCGTCAATCATGTCGGATAGTTCGGGTGTCATTTTTTCTTTGTAGAATTCTCTGTGCATATTCATTACACGTTCCACTGCTTCAGTCCAAGTTTCATATCTATTCTTTGAATCATCCCATCTTGAATATCCCTCAAAGAATTTAGCGTCTGACATTAGATCCTTGGTATCTCTATCGCCGCCAAAATTACCGAATTGAATTGCATTATCGAGCATTTATACCTCTTTCTTATTTAGTTATTACTACAGAACACATACCTTCAAAATACGAAGGTTGTAAACTGATCAAATGGGGATTTTGCTATTGTGTTTTAGTCAACATAGCATATTTATAATTTGTAAACCTCAACATGTTGACGTGTTACACTATTTTCAAAAATGTTACTTTAAACTGCCATCGGTGCTTTGATAATTTGATAATCTTTGAATTTTTCATTTTCTGATAGACATCTCCACCTGATAGTTGTAACACCGACGCCCAAATCTTTACTAGCATCTCCGTATGATTCGTATTCCTTACCCGTAACTTGTATTTTTATTCTATTAACAGGCTTTAAACCTTTATTTTTATTGCGTATTTTTTCCTTAGTTTCTTTTGTATGAGACTTGCCGTAAAATGGATTTTTCTCGCCTGTTCTTTGTGCGGCGTGTCTTGAAAGGTTTTCCTTAAGTTCTGTCCTTTCTTCAAATTTTTTATACGCAGATTCAGACATCCTATTTCTCGTATCTTTAGTATAAATTCTTTCTCTAGAGGCCTTTTTTACTTCTTCTGAGTGCGTTTTGCCATACATACCATTAAGCGCGCCCGGTTGGCCGTATTTTATTTTTCTTTCTTCAGTAGTTAAATTACTCATGTTTTGCAACGCAGTTTTTGTTGCTTTTTCGATTATAAGTTCTCTATTTGGGTGCCCAGTTTTTGTATCACCGAATGAAGCGCCAGAAAGATTTGCGCATTTTCCCCGTTCTTTTGTTTTGTCTATATGAAACTGTTCTCTTTCTAATATTATTTCTCTTTCATACGGTATTTCTTCAATTATAAAAAATTCAACGTTTTCAATACCATATTTGTTAAATGCTCTCTGTAAAATAATATTGTGATGGTTATTTTTCTGAAGCCCGCCCAGATGCTGTTTAAATCGGTTTGTAAAATTTTTTGTACTACCTACGTATGTTATACCGCAAATATCTATTCCGTAGATTCCAGATTCCATTTCAACTCCTTTTTATTTTTAATGAAGTTGAACTCAATTCCTAATAAATTAAACAGCCATTTCCATTTTTATTGTGGGGTGGTGCAGATAATTTTTGAGTGTAAACATATTTACCGTATCAATGTCGAATTCGCCCTTCAGACCTTCTGCAAGATTAAATGAATTACTGATATGCAGAGTAGGGAGATTATAAGGCTTGCGAGAAAGCTGTTCCTTTACCTGATCAATATGATTTAAATAGATGTGAGCATCACCGATAGTATGAACAAAGTCACCGACTTCTAGATCGCACTCACGAGCAATAATGTGAGTCAGCAGCGCATAGGAAGCAATGTTGAACGGTATTCCAAGCCCCGCGTCAGCTGAGCGCTGGTACAACTGACAACTTAGGCGACCGTTGTATACACGAAACTGGGCGAGTAAGTGGCATGGAGGAAGTGCTTGCATGTCAAGTACTTGTGGATTCCATGCTGATAGTATAAGTCGTCTTGAATCTGGATTGGCTCGTAGTTCGTTAAGTAACCATCCAATTTGGTCTTCGCCTGCGGTTGTGTCATCGTAGTAGTTGAAGCGCCTCCACTGTGCTCCATAAACTGGTCCCAACTCTTTTGTAAACTCGTTGTTGACATAACCGAGGGCTTTTCCTTGGGCATCTGCATTAGCAGTCCAGATAGTAGTTCTTCCGACAAGCTCTGTTCGATCTTTTGCATACGTGAGTTCAGCCAGTCTTCGTTCATCTGTGCTTCCTTCAAGAAACCAGCACAGCTCTCCGACGACGGACTTCCATGCAAGTCGCTTTGTGGTGACTGCTGGAAATCCATCTTGTAGGTTAAATCGCATTTGGTATCCGAAGATCGACTTGGTTCCCACCCCAGTTCTGTCGGTAGTTTCTTGACCATATTCTAAAATGTCCTCTAGTAACTTATGATATTGCTTCATATTCTGCTCCATATACTAAACGTCAGATCATCTCTTTCCTTTTTGGCGGCTAGCGTAAAGTTTTTCAGATAATCAGACACCTTTAAATGAGTGTCCGCTTCAAAGGCACCTTTAAACTCCGTAATATATACGTTGTCACAAAGTGGAATAGATTGTCTGTAAATCTCAGCACCTCCAATTATCCAAATTTTGAGGTGTGGATAATCTACCTTCAACGACTGTACAATTTCTGACATACTTCCGGAGCAAATCTTGTCTGGAACGTTTCCATGTAGTCGTGATCGGGTTACTACCACATTCACTCTTTTTGGTAGTTTCTTTTCGTTCAACGATTCCCAGGTTTTGCGACCCATCACTACTACATGTCCCTTTGTGGAGTCTTGAAACCATTTCATATCAGCATCTGATCTCGGCCAAGGAAGACTGTTGTTCAAACCTATGCCATGGTTTGTATCGTGCGCTAGAATAGCATTCACGCTCATCTTGTACTCCATCATTTTATGTTATTGAAATTCATGCAAAGAAACTTGACAATCCGTTATTTCCCTGAAGGCGTTTCGTTGCAATATCAAAATATTCATTATTTAGTTCAATTCCAATAAAAGGAAGGCCTAATGATTGTGCTGCAACCCCAGTGCTACCAGAACCCATAAATGGGTCAAGAACAATCCCATCTGACCCATCGCCAATGCCATGAATCAATTCTTGCATCAATGAAACTGGTTTGCATGTTGGATGACCGTTATCTTCGGAAGGACTTGGTCTCCTATGCGAAAAAACTGATTTTGGTCTTTTGTTGGCGAATGTTCTCTTGCCTTTAGTGGCATACCAAATAATATCGTGCATAGGCGCAAATGAACCCGTCAAATCACCCATGCCATGATGCATTCTGTTCCATATGCCCTGAGATTTTAAATCATATCCATACTGTTCAATGTATTGACGCCATACATGACTTGTGTTCCAATCACAAAAGGAAATGAGCCCACCGCCGTCTTTTAAGACGCGAAAAGCTTCACCTAACCATTCTGTAAAAAAAATGTCATCGTTTGCAATAGCTTTATGTCTAGGGCCATTCTTAGACCTGTTAGACACAAATTCCATGCCATAAGGAGGATCTGTCACTACCATGTCAACAGATCCTGTTTCTATTTCTGCCATTTTTTCTAAGCAGTCACCATTTAAAAGTTTTATCATTCATATCCTTTCAAGTATATGCAGCCATTTCCATGACGTGTAATTTCACATCATCAATGGATGCATATTGCTTTTTATTTACTTTTTGCTCAATTTGTTTCCGAACAAATGCGACATTTTTGATTTTTGTTTCAGACAAGACTTCACGCGCGGCGGCGAGTGCCTCTTGCAATTTAATTTTTGGGCGAGCGTTCTTGGTTTTTTTCTTTTCTTTGACTTCATTAATTAGTTTCTTGACTTCATCCAAAGCAATGAAAACAGGAAGCTTATATAATTCTTGGGGGAAGTCAACTTCGATAGAACCATTATGATACAGTACCTTCAAAATTTCTTCTGGGTCATTTTCGTAAAGACCAACAACATAGGCGGCTTCGCGTGCATCAGCATAGACGCCAAGGTGTAGTGAAAGACGCTCTTTTGCGGTTAACCACTTGGAAAGGACAGGGTCATTAACTGGATTCTGACGCATTGCAATGAAGGGATACTCTAAGTCAAGAGTCCATGCAGGGGAAAAGGTCACCCCGTAGTAGCCGGAACGGCCAAGGGACGACGTTTTAATTTCGACTTCATTAATTTTGTAGATCATTTTGTATATACTCTCTTTGTGTACTACTTTTTAT
>CBFHHI010000074.1:0-9604 GCA_965655675.1 Methylophilaceae bacterium
AGTATCAACGATTGGGTTGTTGTAACCAATAAAATTAAATTGCCCCGGAGCCTGTTGACTAGAATGCCAAATATTATATTGGTCTGGATCTAAACCCAAGCCCCAACCTAATATTACCGCATCAAAATCTCCCGTATTAATAAAGCGACTGATAAAGCTTGCCCATTCGATAGCTCTGATTTTAACGTCAATGCCCACTTCTTTGAGTCTGCGCTGAATGATGACAGCCGACTTTTCACGCTCTTTGTTTTGATTGGTTATGATTTCAAAAGCAAACGGCTGACCATCGCGTTCTAATATGCCATTGGCGTTCAGAATAAAGCCAGCCTCTTTCAATAAAGTACGGGCTTTCTCAGGGTTGTAAGAGTAGGGTGTCAGCTTTGGATTGCTCCAGCGTGTCCCAGGTTTGTAAGGCGAGGCAATATTAATGCCTAACCCTAAATAAACACCATCAATAATCTCTTGTTTATCAATCGCATAGTTAATCGCTTTACGTACACGAATATCGTCAAATGGTTTGTGTTTGAGGTTAAAGCCAAGATAGGTATAACTATTACCTAGCTCTTTGTATAAATTAAGATTCTTCTTTAATTCTGGTCTGGCTGGAATAATACGTGAATACTTAATCGGATCCAAACCCATGCTATCGATATTGTCTGCCATTAATTCTAAAAATTGCGCTGAGTTATCAGGAATAATTCTTGTCACCAGTTGGTCTATAGCTGCTTGGCCTAGCACTGAATTAGGATTGCGTGTGAGCTTGAGGTTCTCTCCGTGATTCCATTGGGATAATTGATAATAGTGACTACCAACAGGTTGACGTGCAAATGCTGTAGTGCGAATATCTTGGCCAGCTAATAAGTGCTTTGGCAAGATATGCAGGCTTGCCCAACTATCCAATGCGGGTGCATATATTTGGCCATAAGTTACTCTAAAAGTCATGTCATCGGGTGCCTCAGCATGAGTCACCAGCTGATAATCTGAAGCGTAAGGGCTGCGTGTATTTTCATTGGTTACCGTCTCCCAAGTAAATAAAACATCTGCACTTGTGAGTGGTGACCCATCGGCCCATTTCATATCAGGCTTTAGCTTGAATGTAATTGTTTTTTGATCGTCTGAAATTTGCCAACTATCTGCCAAATCGCCTTTTATATCTAGGTTTGCATCATAGCTTAATAGTGAATTAAAAATATTAGCTGCAATCGCTGCGGATGCAGATTCGCCCGCAACCATAAAAATGAGACCACTCGGTTCTGCAGCCATCGCACTAATCATGCTACCACCTTGCTGGCTAGGATACTGCTTGCTGTAGTCTATTTCATTAGACGCCGATTGCTTACATCCAGCGAGCATAAAGCTACTTAAAATCAAAAGCGCGGCGATTAATTTTGTAGATTGAATAAACTGGTCGTCATGAAAAATAAGTGTATGAATGTTCATATTGTTAATCGGTATATACGCTTATTTGACTATTGGCCAATAGGCGCCAAGTATTAAGCACATTGCAGATGTTAAATTCTTTTTGCTTTGTCTCTTTCAGGCGTTGTTGTGATTTTAATGATTTGACCAGCTTTAATTTTAGATGATTTTAGACGGTTCACTTGCATTAAAGTTCTAGTATCTGTCCCATATTTTCTAGCAACAGTGCTAAGCGTTTCACCACGCTCTATTTTATGCACAATCTGCTTGATGATGGGATGGCTTGGGTTAACTATTTGTGCCGATAACTGGGAAACATCGATTGCTTTAGCGTATTCTTCAGTTGAAGGAACTAGTAAATAGAGCGGGCTTTCTAAGTTCTTCTCATTAGAAAGGCTATTGATATTGCGTAACTTGTCCAAAGCAATATTAAACTTATCAGCAATGGTGGCTAAATTTTCGCCACGTTTGGCATTATATACAGACCATTTAGTAAGCGATTCATCATGATTCGCTAAATTAGTGTTAAACGTCTCGATACTGATGATAGGTAATAAGATTTTATGCGTATTATTTTTAGAGGCGATAATAGGGCGTTTGTAGCTTGGATTTAATAGCCCAAATTCCTCATCTGAAATTTCAGCTAGCTTTGCCGCTAATTTTGCATCAATTTGAAAAGGGGGATCTATTTCAGCAAAATAAGCTTCGTTTGCTATGCTATCAATATGCAACCCAAACTGTTGGGGTTTAGTCATGATATTTTTAATTGCTTGCAGTTTAGGCACATATTGGACTGTTTCCGGTGGCAAATTTAGATTGATATAATCGGTTGCTAATCCAGCTTTTGCATTGCGCGCAATTGCACGACTGACGGTGCCTTCACCGGCATTGTATGCGGCCAGTGCCAAATCCCAACTACCAAACATCGTGTGTAGTTTTTCTAGGTAATCTAGCGCAGCCTGTGTTGAAGAGATGACATCTCGACGATGGTCTAACCACCAGTTTTGCTCCAAACCAAAATATTGACCAGTAGACGGAATAAACTGCCAGATACCGACTGCGCGGCTACGTGATTGTGCATGTGGGTTATAGGCACTTTCTATCATTGGCAGTAATGCAATTTCAGTTGGCATGCCACGTTTTTCAACTTCTTCAACCACATAAAATAAATATTTCTGAGTTCTCGCTATCATCTGGCTAACATACTGTGGGCGCGCAGCATAGAAATCTTCAAATTTCTTTGTATATGGTGATTCGATGTTTGGCATTACATAGCCTTGTTCGATACGAGCCCATAGGTTGCCTTGGGTAGTGGCTGGCTCTATTTGAACTGTTGTTAATGGCTCGCTGAGGTTGTTATCCAACAGAAAAGCAATTTCAACGCCTTTTGCGTTAGTTGCTGCCATTAATTGAGGAGAGAAAAATGAGTTTAGCAGTAGCAGAATGAAACTAGTCATTGTCACCGCTCGATGCTTGCCAAGGACTTCGGCTAAAAATTGCTTTTGTTGGTTCATCAAACAGAATGTCTTAAAATAATTTAGACTACATACTAGCCAGCTCATTTCACCTAGTCAAGGATAAATGCGCTTTAAGATTGCATTTTATCATTTTGATTAATAATGATTTCTTAGCGTTCTGATTTTAGAGAAAACAGATAACTCATCTGTATCAACCACGTTTGCATACTGTCTAATGCTGGCTTCGTTACAGCGTAAAAATGGATTGGTATCCAGTTCTAATCCAATTGTCGTTGGCAGCGTAGTTTTATTCATTTTTCTTAATTCAGAAGCGGACTGTTTTCTATCAATAAGCACTTGATTATTTGGATCTAAGGTTAATGCAAAATCAATATTTTTACAGGTATATTCGTGTGTACAATATACCTTTGTATTGGGAGGTAAGCTTTTTAAGCGATTTAAAGAGTGTAGCATTTGTGCAGGCGTGCCCTCAAACAAACGTCCGCAACCTGCACCAAATAAAACATCACCACAAAACAAATATTGATGATTAAAAAAAGCAATATGGCCCAAGGTATGGCCTGGTAACCACAAGACGGATAGTGTTAATTGCAGTTCGGCTAAATAAATTGTATCACCTTCCGACACTGCAATATGCTGGAACTGAAACTGTTCATAGCTTGGTGCATAAATAGGGATTGAATATTGCTCTTTTAAGGCAGATACGCCACCAATGTGATCAGCATGATGATGCGTGATCAGAATTGCTCTTAATGTTAGATTGTGTGCTTTTAATGTGGCAAAAACTGGCGCTGCGTCACCCGGGTCAATGACAACTGCATCACGCCGATTGTGTAAAAGCCATATATAATTATCTTCAAAGGCTGGAATTGCCTCAATCTGTATCGGTTGCAGCATGCTTACCTTTGATTGTCCTGAACGTTTTAGATGTTAAATATAACGCTAAATAGGGTTGATTTCTATTGTTGTTGATTAATTAATGCAAGTACATACACAAAAAATTTGGTTTGAAACAACATTAGGTCAACGCTTATTGTCGCATGAGCAGGCGCTATTCGATCATGCGGTAGGTGATGTTTTTGGTTTTTATGCGGTGCAAGTAGGCTCACCACAAATCAACTGCTTACAACAATCACGTATTCCTAATATCATTTGTACGAGCAATACAACTGGGCATGTGCATTGTGAAAGTAGTTATTTACCGTTTGCAGAAAGTAGTATTGATTTATTATGCATGCCACATGTTTTAGAGTTTAGCGATAATCCTCATCAAACACTCAGAGAAGCAGCAAGAGTGTTGGTCCCAGAAGGTTATGTTATTTTGACAATATTTAATCCTATGAGTTTTTGGGGCCTGAAAAAGCGGATGATGAAAGTAAAAAGCTATCCTTGGCATGGGCAATTCTTTTCTTTATCTCGCATTAAAGATTGGCTCGCTTTATTAGGTTTGGAGTGTGTTGACGCACAGTTTTTTTCTCATGAATTGCCTATTAATAATGAAAAATGGCTAAAAAGGTTCTCATTTATCGAGAAACTAGGTCGCAAGTGGTGGCCTATGATGGGTGGTCAATATGTCATTGTGGCGAAAAAACGAGTTGTAAATATTACGTTGCTAAAGCCCAAATGGAAGCGGAGCTTGTTGCAGTCTGGTTTGGTCATCGGCGGGCAAAAAAATAGAAATCAAAATAAACAGAAACAGCAGAACAGCATGAAAGAAATGAAATAATGACGGATGTAGTAGAGATATATACCGATGGTGCATGTAAAGGCAATCCTGGTATTGGTGGTTGGGGTGCTTGGATTCATTACAAAGGTAATGAAAAATCTATTTTTGGGGGCGAACAAAACACCACCAATAACCGCATGGAAATGATGGCAGTCATCAAAGCCTTAGAGGCGCTGAAGCGCCCGAGTCAAATTAAGTTATATACCGATTCTTCTTATGTGCAAAAAGGCATGACAGAGTGGCTGCAAGGCTGGAAAGCTAAAAACTGGCGTACAGCTGCGAGACAAGAGGTTAAGAATGCGGATTTATGGAAACAATTAGATGTATTGGCTAATCAACATCAAATTGAATGGTTATGGGTGAGAGGGCATGATGGCAATGTTGGTAACGAGCGCGCAGACACCTTGGCGAATGCAGGTGTTGATCAAGTTTTAAATCTAAATAAGGCTATTTAATATAATGAGACAAATATTTTTAGATACTGAAACAACGGGGCTTTCTCCCGATCAGGGTCATCGTATCATCGAGATTGCTGCGGTTGAAACAATTAATCGCCGTCCAACCAATCATCATTATCATCAATATATTAATCCCGAGCGTGAAATTGATGTAGGGGCTCAAGAAGTGCATGGTATTACCTTGGAGTTTCTGCAAGACAAACCACTTTTTGAAGTCATCGCCAATGATTTTTTGGCATTTATCAAAGATGCCGAATTGATTATTCACAATGCACCTTTTGACATAGGATTTCTTAATAGTGAATTAGGTCGTTTGGGTTTAGACCCAATAGAACGTGTTTGTGATCGCATTACCGATACGCTTAAAATGGCAAAGGATGCGCGTCCTGGGCAGCGTAATAATTTGGACGCTTTATGCCGGCATTTTGGGATTGATAACTCCAGACGAACCTTGCATGGAGCATTATTAGATGCCGAGCTATTGGCAGAAGTCTATATGGCACTAACGCGTGGCCAAGACAGCTTGATGATGGAGTTGGAGCATGATGTTGCTTTATCAAAAGGCCTTTTGCCCAGTGATGTTCAGTTAAAATTAAAGGTTTTAATGGCAAACGAAGTAGAATGTGCTGCGCATGAAGCTTATTTAGAGGGCTTGGGTGATGTAGATAAGCCTGCTTGGTGAAGGGCATTTTTAAGATGAATGTTTTAAGATGTTAGGTAAATAAAAAATGAACAACTGTATTATAGTGACTGGTGGAGCAGGCTTTATTGGCAGTAATTTTGTCAATGCTTGGGTTAAGCTCGGTTTAGGTAAAGTAATCAATTTAGATAAATTAACTTACGCTGGCAATCTAGAGAATCTGGCAGAAATTAAAGATGATGAAAATCATATTTTTGTGCGAGCTGACATTGGAGATCGCGACCTTGTTGCCCAATTGTTAAAACAATACGAACCAAAAGCAGTGCTTAATTTCGCTGCAGAAAGTCATGTAGACCGCTCAATTCATGCGCCTGGCGAGTTTATACAAACCAATATTGTGGGTACGTTTCAT
This sequence comes from Methylophilaceae bacterium, assembly GCA_965655675.1. Taxonomy (GTDB): domain Bacteria; phylum Pseudomonadota; class Gammaproteobacteria; order Burkholderiales; family Methylophilaceae. Next base: position 6,134 of record CBFHHI010000074.1, read on the forward strand.
TTGTTAGAAGAAGTGCGCGCTTATTGGGGTACGCTAAACGAAAGCGATAAAAACAATTTTAGATTTTTACACGTATCGACTGATGAAGTTTATGGCTCATTAGCAGCTGATGCTCCAGCCTTTAAAGAAACCAACCCATACGAACCAAATAGTCCTTATTCAGCTTCAAAAGCAGCTTCTGATCATTTAGTGCGTGCCTATCATCATACTTATGGCATGCCGATGTTGACCACTAATTGCTCTAACAATTACGGCCCGTATCATTTCCCGGAAAAATTGATCCCTTTGATGATTCACAATGCATTAAATGGCAAGGATTTGCCGATTTATGGCAATGGCAGTCATGTGCGTGATTGGTTATATGTTGAGGACCATTGTAGTGCGATACGTCGAGTGCTTGAAGCTGGAAAAGTAGGGGAAACATATAATATTGGCGGGTGGAATGAGATGACTAATTTAGAGGTGGTGCATACTTTATGCGACATATTAGACCAAGCGCAACCTAAAGTATCAGGCAGTTATCGCGATCAAATGATTTATGTGCAAGATAGGCCAGGCCATGATCAACGTTATGCCATTGATGCAACAAAAATCGAGTCTGAGCTGGGCTGGAAACCAGCAGAAACTTTTGCAACAGGCATCCGTAAAACAGTGGACTGGTATTTAAATCACCAAAGCTGGGTCGAGCATGTGACGAGTGGAGAATATAAAAAATGGATTGGCGATCATTATCAAGCTAGGGAGAAAGCCTAATGGCAACCAAAGGGATTATTTTAGCTGGCGGATCAGGTACGCGCTTATATCCAGTCACGGAAGTTGTCTCTAAACAACTACTACCTGTTTATGATAAACCCATGATTTATTATCCATTGTCAGCATTAATGCTAGGTGGTATTCGTGACGTGCTGGTGATTTCTACGCCACAAGATACTCCTCGGTTTGAAAGTCTTTTAGGAGATGGTAGCCAATGGGGTATGCAAATTAGTTATACCGTGCAACCTTCTCCTGATGGACTGGCGCAAGCATTTATTTTAGGTGAGCGTTTTATTGGAGATGATTCATGCGCTTTGGTGTTGGGTGATAATATTTTTTATGGCCACGAACTCGCGCAAATGACACAAAAGGCTGCGCAACGCACTAGTGGTGCGACTGTATTTGCCTATCCCGTTCATGATCCTGAGCGCTATGGCGTTGTCGAGTTTGATGCGCATGGTGCTGCTATTAGTCTAGAAGAGAAGCCAGCTAAGCCGAAATCACGTTATGCGGTAACAGGCCTTTATTTTTATGATAACGCTGTTGTGGAGATGGCCAAAAATCTCAAGCCCTCAGCACGTGGCGAATTAGAAATTACAGATTTGAATCGTATTTATTTAGATGCAGGCAATTTAAAAGTTGAAGTAATGGGTAGGGGAATGGCTTGGCTGGATACTGGTACACATGATTCATTACTTGAGGCTGGTAGTTTTATTCAAACCATAGAAAAACGGCAGGGCTTAAAGGTGGCTTGCCCTGAAGAAATTGCCTACCGCATGCAATTTATTGATGAAGCACAGGTGAAAGTATTGGCAGATAAATATGCCAAAAATGGCTATGGACAGTATTTACTTCAGATGCTGGAAGAGCGGGTTTTTTAAATGCAGACTATTAAAACAACAATTCCGGATGTCATGCTATTTGAACCTAAAGTATTTGGCGATGAGCGCGGCTTTTTTTATGAAAGCTTTAATGCCAAGTCATTTGAGCAAGCGACTGGATTACAGGTCGACTTTGTACAAGATAATCACTCGAAATCGGCTAAAAATGTGTTGCGCGGCTTACATTATCAGACGCAACATACACAAGGCAAATTGGTGCGAGTCACCCAAGGCGAAGTATTTGATGTGGCAGTCGATTTGCGTCAATCATCTGCAACGTTTGGACAGTGGGTAGGCGAACGACTTTCAGCAGACAATAAGCGTATGTTATGGGTGCCAGCAGGGTTTGCGCATGGCTTTTTAGTGTTGTCAGAAACAGCGGAATTCTTATACAAAACAACGGACTTTTATTCGCCAGAACATGAAGTGAGTATTTGTTGGAATGATGCTGATATCGGAATTGATTGGCCTTTGGATGGGGCACCAGCTCTTTCAGGAAAAGATAGCGCTGGCTTACACTTTTCTCTTGCACCTAAATTTAAATAAGACCTTGTTTAACAGAATGAAACCGAACAAAATTTTATTAACTGGTATTAACGGCCAAGTAGGACATGCTTTGCTGTCACAGTTATCAGAATACGATGTTGTGGGGCTGGATCGTCAAGCGCTAGATTTAAGCAATACTGATGCGATTAGACATATTATTCGCGAAATAAAACCTGATTTAATTATTAATCCAGCGGCTTATACAGCGGTTGATAAAGCAGAGTCAGAAGCTGATTTGGTATATGCGATTAATGCAACAGCGCCGCAAGTGATTGCAGAAGAAGCCGCAGCGCTTGGTTGCGCGCTGATACATTTTTCTACAGATTATGTATATGATGGCTGTAAAAAAACACCATATGTTGAAACAGATAGCGTAAATCCACAAAGTATTTACGGTAGTAGTAAACTGGCTGGCGAAAAAGCAATACAGGCAGTTGGTGTGCCACACCTCATTTTACGCACTAGTTGGGTGTATGGTGCTTATGGCAAAAACTTTCTTAATACAATCCTGCGTTTAGCTAATGAAAGAGAGCAGCTAGGTATTGTTGCAGACCAAAATGGTGCACCAACATCGAGTGTGAGTATTGCATCAGCGATTCTACAACTATTAAAAAGTTGGGACGGTAAACAAAGTGGTGTTTACCATTTAACCAATAGTGGTAATACATCATGGCATGGATTTGCTAGCGAAATTGTGCGCCAATACGCCGAAATGGATAAAAGGCCTGTTTTGAAGGTTAAAGAAATTAAACCAATTGCTACAACTGATTATCCAACACCAGCATCAAGACCTGCAAACTCTTGCTTAGATAATGCTCAGTTACAACAGCGTTTTGGCATTACATTGCCGTCTTGGGAAGTCGCGCTGAAACAGGTGATGGAGCATTTATTACTTAAGCAATAGCATCGGCCCAACTATTTGGCGTTTCATACAGTCTTACACGCTTTAATATTAAGTGGTTGCCGTAAATGTCTTGATATTGACCTTTTAATATTCTGAATGCTTCAGCAGCCATGTTTTCTGCAGTTGGGACTGTTTCAAAAATAACGGTTTTATGATTAGGCAGTGTATTTAAAAAATCGAGTATCACGCGGTCATTTCGATACACTAAAAATGCGTGGTCCCAAACATCAACAACACTTTCTCGCGCGATTCGCTTCACATCAGAGAAGTCCATCACCATGCCATCCTCTGACGTTTTTTCATTTTGAATAATGTCACCACTAAGGGTGATTTCAATCACATAGCGATGACCATGCAAATTTCGGCATTGACTCTTATGGTTGGGAA
>CBFHHI010000075.1:0-9401 GCA_965655675.1 Methylophilaceae bacterium
GTCCGTCTGTTGAGCCCTATCATTTATATCGTTTAGCCGAAGAAATTGCAGAGGTTATTCCTGGTGTTTCCGATATTTTGGGTTGGTCGCTTGGTGGTTTAGTTGCGCAAAACATTGCAACCACACAGCCAGACCGCGTAAAAAGATTAGTATTAGTTGGCTCGACACCCTGTTTTATAGAAAAAAACGATTGGCAAGCAGCTATTCGTCGTGATTACTTTATGACGTTTTCGCAGAACTTAGAATCCGACTATCAACGCACCATGATTAAATTTTTGACCTTGCAATGCATGCGCGCAAAAGATGCCAGAGACACAATTAAACAGCTCAGATTAAGCTTTGAATCAAAGCCTTCTCCGTCACAAAAAACATTAAGAGAAGGATTGCATATCTTGCTAGAAAGTGACTTGCGCGAAGAAAGCATTAAAATCCGCAAGCCAACTTTATGTATTCATGGCGATCGTGATACCTTAGTGCCAGTGCAAGCGGCGCATTGGATGATGCAGCATTTGCCAAAAGGAACGTTGCGCGTTATTTCAGGAGCGGCACATGCGCCATTTTTATCCCATCGTGAACTGTTTATCCATGCGCTAGACCAGTTTTTAAATCCACACGGTAACGCTTAATGGATCAGTATTTTATTGATAAAAGACGCGTTCGTGCGTCCTTCGATCGCGCTGCCAACACTTATGATGCTGCTGCCGTTTTGCAAAAGCTGGTGCGCGAAGAAATGTTTAGTCGCTTAGATCTAATTAAAGTAAAACCCAACAATATCCTAGATGCAGGTTGCGGCACAGGATATGGCAGTTTTACATTGCAAAAACGGTTTAAAACAGCACAGGTGTTCTCTTTAGATTTAGCCTTCGGCATGCTGCAAAAAACCCATGCGCAACAAAGCTTTATCAACAAACTACTGCGACCTAAACGACTCATTTGCGCCGATATCGAAAACCTACCGATTACTGATAACAGTATGGACATGGTGTGGTCAAACTTAGCATTGCAATGGTGTAACGATTTAGACAAAAGCTTTATTGAAATCAGCCGGTTATTAAAGCCAGATAGTCTTTTCATATTTAGCACCTTTGGCCCCGATACGCTCAAAGAGTTGCGCACCGCCACCAACAATGGAAACACGCACGTGAGCCGATTTATTGATATGCATGATATAGGCGACGCCTTAACGCGCAATGGATTTAATGCCCCTGTCTTGGATGTAGAACGCTATACGCTCACTTATGATGATGTGCGTAGCGTGATGGTCGATTTAAAGTCTATCGGCGCGAATAACGCTACGCAAGGCAGAGGGCGCGGTTTAGCGGGTAAAGGTTTTCTAACAGCGTTAGCCGCACAATATGAGCAGTTTCGAGTAGATGGTAAATTGCCTGCCACCTTTGAGGTGATTTACGGCCATGCTTGGACGCCAAAAACGCCACAACACGCCATTCAAGATTTAGGCGATGGCGTTTCCCCCATCAGCTTTAGACCAAGAAACTAACACCATGACCAACGCATTTTTCGTCACAGGCACCGATACCGAAGTAGGCAAAACCCATGTCAGTTGTCTGTTATTAAAACAATACGCAGCACAAGGTTTAAAAGTCATCGGCATGAAACCGATTGCCGCAGGTTGTGAGTTGGTCAATGGAGAATGGGTGAATGAAGATGTACAAAAACTCATCGCCGCCAGCAATGTAAAAGCGCCTCTCGATTTAATTAACCCATACTGCTTTAAAGAACCCATTGCACCGCATTTGGCCGCCGAAAAAGTGGGCGTGACGATAGAAATTGAAACCATCGTCAACGCCTTTAAACAATTGCAAACCATGGCAGATATCGTCATCGTTGAAGGCGCAGGTGGTTTTTTAGTGCCACTCAATGCCAAAGCCAATATGGCAGATTTGGCTATTGCGTTAGGATTGCCGACGATATTAGTCGTTGGATTACGGTTAGGTTGTATTAATCATAGCTTGTTAACGGTGGAAGCGATTAAAGGGAGAGGTTTGAAATTGCATGGTTGGGTGGCGAATCATATTGATCCTGAGATGGAAGTGCAGCAAGAGAATATTCAAACGATAACGGAGCAGCTTGGGGTGGAGCCGATGTTGGTTTCGGAGTGGGTTAGATAATATTTAGTCTGTAGTTAACATTCTTTTTCGCCTTTAGGCGACTCACTTTCTTTTGCTTGTGCCAAAGAAAGTAACCAAAGAAATACACACCCTGCTATCAAGCCCTTTGGGTACCTTGCGTTGCTCAACAAAATAAGCGGCTGCGGAACTCGCCCTAACAGACTACACAAAACGTAGTCTGTCGCGGTGCTCAAACAGGTCCTCGCCTTCATCTTATTTTGTCTGCGCTACTCAGCTTGATAAAGGGATACAAAGTCAAACCCAATACAGTAGATTGTTTTTTTGTTCAGTGCTGCCATTTGGGAACTTCATGGGGTTTTCGCCCCCTTTAGCCACGCCGAGCAACGCAAGTAAACAAGGAGTTTTCGTCGAGGACTGTCTGAGCCATATCGTTTTTATATGGCGAGTTCCGCAGACGCCTTGTTTGCTGAGTAGCGCAGGGAAACCTTTAGGTCGTGGTGACGGGGTAGCCTTTTCTTTCCCCTGTTTCTTTTGGCTAAGCAAAAGAAATAGGGTCGCCGTCGCGCGAAAAGCGACTTTGAGAATAGCGACTATAAGTTCGAGCGGAAGATAACGTTATGCTATTCTGCTCTACGTTAGTTTATTAATCGTTATCTTTCTTGTCTATCATTATCGAGTTAGGTGCGAATGTTTCACAAAAAACCTCTGCACCAAATTTAATAGCTAGTGCTGCAGCGCTGGCCGCTACCATAATTAATGGTATATGGCCTGAATTAAAAGATGCAACAATGGCACCAGTAATGTATTTTTTATCGTACACGATTGATAAACCTTGACTCCATGCTTTATATATATCGCTTTCTGGGCTGCAAATTGCTCGCCAAGCAACCCTTCTTAAGGCGGAGCTTGCTCTTTTACCTAGCTCTTCTTTGTTCTGTTCAGTAATTGGTGGAGGTAACATTTTTTGATCTGGCGCGGGTAGCTTAAGTGTATATGTATTTCTTACATCAGATAAAAGGTCGATGGAGCGTTGAGGTACTGCTCTGCCCATCTCAAGATATATTTGATTTTCTGACTTAGTCATAATCAGTTTTACAGTCTGCTGATTGACTTCTTCTAAATCCAGTGGGGTAGAGGCCTCATCAGACAACCCAATTAAAATACTTTCTTCTTCAAGTCGTTCAATCAGCCTTTTATGAAACTGTTCTCTTTTTTTATCGGATTTAATGTTATTTATATTCTGAACTACTTTAACAATTAATTTTCTTGCTTTATCTAAATTTTCTTCACGAAGGTAGCATATAGCCAATAGAGCCAAAGCTTCTAAGTGTAGCCGAGTAGAGGTATTGCTCTTCTGAATGGTGCCCTCAAACCCCCTTTTTGCGTAACTAAGGTTATTTGCTTCCATTGCTGTTTCATAAAGCCAGTTTTTTGCTTGAAGTAATCGAGTTTCATGACCTGTCGGTCTAAGTATTATTTGTAATTGAGCTGTTATTTCTTTAGCTTTTGATAAGTTGGCAGACCTTACACAGGTTTTTAATTGTGGCTCAAGATAGGCTAGTTTTTCTTTTTGCTCTTTTGTTAAAACAGGTTTATTTTGCATGAGCTAAAATAACTCCTAATATTATGTTATTTTTGGATATAGCTTTTTTTGCTGCACATATTCAATCACTTCCTTAGGCAACAAATACCTCACCGACTGCCCAAGTTTCAACAACTCCCTAATCTGCGTCGCACTAATCTCCTGCGCTGAAATCGCTTGCATATTAATCAAGCCCGCTTTTTCTCCATGCAAGTCGCTCACTTGTTCTGCGTAATGGTCGCGCAATAGTGTTTGCAACTCTTCTGGCAGAGGTTCTTGCGGTTTACTTTGGTTTGGTCTTTGCACCAAAATGATATGTGCGTAATCGAGCAGTTCTTGCCAGCGGTGCCAGGTGTTGAGTTTGACAAAGGCATCGCTACCCATCATTAGGCAAAGCGCGGTATCGTTGCCTAATTCTTCGCGCAAGCTGATTAAGGTATCAATCGTGTACGAAGTGCCTTCGCGTTCTAGCTCACGTTTATCTAGGGTGAATAATGAGTTGTCAGCAATCGCAAGTTGAACCATCGCGGCGCGGTGTTCTGCTGACACGGTGACGCTGTCTTTATGTGGCGGGTTGGCGGAGGGGATGAATTTGACTTCATCCATGCCTAAGCCATCCGCTAACTCTTGCGCCATGCGCAAATGCCCATAATGAATGGGGTTGAAAGTGCCGCCAAGAATGCCGACTAAGCGCATATGGTTTTAATGAAAGTCGTACTATTAGGCGCGAATATGACCGTCACCTAAGACCACATATTTGAGTGAGGTCAGGCCTTCTAAGCCCACTGGACCACGCGCATGCAATTTGTCAGTAGAAATGCCTATTTCGGCGCCTAAGCCATATTCAAAGCCATCGGCAAAGCGAGTGGATGCGTTCACCATCACACTACTCGAATCAACCTCGCGTAAAAACCTTCTTGCTTTTGTATAGTTTTCCGTCACGATGCCTTCGGTATGTTGCGATGAGTGTTGATTAATATGCGTAATCGCTTCATCTAGAGCATCTACCACTTTGCAAGAGATAATGGCATCTAAATATTCCGTATAGAAATCTTCATCTGTTGCCACTTTTGCTTCTTTTACAATGGTGCAAGTTTCTGCGCAACCACGAATCTCGATGCCTTTACCAATTAACATTTTAGCAATTTTAGGTAACATTTCTTTAGCTATGCTGCGTGCAATCAATAACGATTCTGCGGTGTTGCATGTGCCTAAACGCTGCGTTTTGCTGTTTTCAACAATGCGTAATGCTTTATCAAAGTCGGCTTCGCTATCCACATACACATGACAATTGCCATCTAAATGTTTAATAACAGGAATGCGCGCATCATTAGAAATACGTTCAATCAGGCCTTTGCCGCCGCGTGGCACAATCACATCCACATAGTCTTTCATGGTAATCAATGCGCCCACTGCCGCGCGGTCTGTTGTTTCAACCACTTGCACCACTTCTTTTGGTAAGCCAGCTTTTTCTAAGCCTTCGTGTACCAATTTTGCTAAGGCTTGATTGCAATGAATGGCTTCTGAGCCACCACGTAAAATGGCGGCATTGCCCGATTTAATACATAAGCCAGCCGCATCTGCCGTCACATTTGGACGTGCTTCATAAATAATGCCAATTACACCTAAAGGCACGCGCATTTGACCCACTTGAATGCCGCTTGGCATATATTTAAAGTTGTTCATTTGACCAATTGGATCAGCCAAGCTAGCAATTTGTAATAGGCCTTCTGCCATGCTATCAACGGTTTTTGCTGTGAGGGTTAAGCGATCAACCAATGCGCTTTCTAAACCATTTGCTTTGGCCGCAGCCAAGTCTTTGGCATTCGCGGCTAACAAGCTGTCTTTTTCGCGCAAAATAGCATGCGCAATGTTGGTCAGTGCTGCATTTTTGACGTTGGTGTCTGCATTGGCAATTGCGCGTGATGCGGTTCTAGCACTTTTGCCCAGCGCATCCATATAGTCTTTGATATTTGCAATATTCATATTGTGTTTTCTTTATCTATTTAGCGTTTGCTACGTACTTTGGCTAGACCAAAACACAGCCTAGAGAGTTCTAACCATGCATCACCAATCATGATGCCTTTAGCGATTCTATCAATATCGCACAATTTTTGTAAGGCAGCTTCTAATTGACGCAGACTTAAGCGCGATAATGCGCGTTGCGTAATTTGCTGCCGGTCGCCATAAATACGCGCATTGGTCATGGCTTGATTGATATTTTCGCCATTGGCCTGCGCGCGTTTAACGCGAACCAATGGACGCAACACCCAAATGAGTGGATTCATGACTGCTACAGGTTGCTCACCTTCATCTTGCAAACCTTGCAAAATCCTTGAGGTACGTGCGGCATCGCCTGCTAAAACGGCTTCGCCTAATTTAAAGGCATCGTAACGCGACACATTGAGTACCGCTGTTTCAATATCATCAAAGCTAATAGCGCCTTCAGGATAGAGCAAACTCAGTTTTTGAATTTCTTGATGCGCCGCTAGCAAATTACCTTCTACTTGGTGTGCCATAAATTCAAGTGAAGCGGTATCTGCTGTTTGATTTTGTAATGCGAGTCGCTTGGCTATCCATTGTGGCAACTGCGCTGGCGCCACATCATTGAGCTCAATCACTGTTGCTGCGCTTTGTAATGTATTAAACCAAACACTTTTTTTCACCTCTCGCGCTAAAGTAGGCAAAATAATAATGACAGTGGTATCTGGAATAGGATTTTCTGCCAAATCGGCTAATGCTTTACCGCCTTCAATGCCTGGCTTGCCATTTGGAATAGCAATTTCTAGTATGCGTTGCGTTGCAAATAGCGATAAAGCCTGTCCAAATTGTTGCACAGATTGCCAATTAAAATGGCGATCAACAATAAAACCCATTCGTTCTTCTGCGCCACTTTTTCTAGCTGCCAACCGAATAGCATCCAAACACTCACTTTGACCCAAAGGCTCATCACCTGCTAATACGTAAACAGATGATAAGGTTTTATTTAAGTGTTGCTGTAGCTGAGCGGGCGCTAACTGCATATTGTTATTGTGATTGTTTTTTTAGTGCAGAGAGTCTACGAATTAATCGGTTCACTACCTCTTGTTGCATATTTTCGTTTAACTTTCTCTCTTCAGCTTGTTTTGATAAGAGGGTGGCATCGCTATAGGTTAAATCACGCCTAGATTCAATCATGTTAGCTTGAGACCACAGCGGTTGATTAGATACTTTGGTTCGATAGCTGATACGGTAATACAATTCAAACTCGTTTACTGTACCAGTGCCAGCCAATGACAAAATACGCTTTTCATTTTCTTCACCAAGTAAATCAATTAACAATTCCGCATTCTCGGCAGAGGGCATGATCTTAATTTCATTGGTATTCAGATACTTTTTAAGGTCTTTTGAGATGGTTAAGGTGTTCCCTTGGATATAGACAGACTTAAAAGGAATGTCACTGGGACCACGTAAATGAAAGCCACAGGCGGTTAAACTGGCAATGATAAGCGATGTTAAGAACAAATAAGTTATCGATTTCAAGTGTTATCCAATCACAACATTAATGAGTTTGTTGGGTACGACAATGATTTTACGCACACTTTGGCCATCAACCAAGAATTTCGTCACGCATTCTTGAGTGACCACTAATTGCTCAATTTCTTCTTTAGCCGTCGTGCGCGCAATCAATAAATTACCACGTAATTTACCATTCACTTGAATCATCATCTCGATTTCATCTTGCACCATAGCAGCCTCTAACGGTTCTGGCCAGCTTGCCTGCAAAATGTCATCGCCATAGCTTAATTCTTTCCATAAGGTTTGCGCAATATGCGGCGCTAATGGAGAAAGCAAACGCAATAAGATAGATAATCCTTCATGCGCAACGCTTTGCCAATCTTGCTCGGCTTCTTTTTGCACTTTTTCCAAGGTATTTAATATTTTCATACCGCTAGACGCAACCGTATTAAATTGTTGACGATCTAAATCATAACTGGCTTGTTTTAAGCCTAAATGAATATCGCGTCTTGCATTGGCTAAATTGCTATTGAGTTTGGCGGGTATTTCAGCTTTTGCTTCTGTTGATAAAGCATAACCAAAGTTCCACAACCTTTTTAAGAAGCGGTGCGAGCCTTCTACGCCAGAGTCTGACCATTCCAATGTTTGCTCAGGCGGTGCAGCAAACATCATAAAGAAGCGCGCGGTATCTGCACCATATTGTTCAATTAATGACTGCGGATCGACACCATTACGTTTGGATTTAGACATGGTGCCCATGCCTTGAAAATCAACTGGTTTACCATCGGCAAGCAACGTTGCGCCGATGGTTTTGCCATGCTCATCATGCACCAATGTGACTTCTTCTGGCGCGAAATATTCAATGCCGCCTTTATCGGTGCGGCGAGAGAAAATATGGTTTAACACCATGCCTTGCGTCAGCAAATTAGCAAATGGTTCATCATAGTTAACGAGACCTAAATCACGCATCACCTTGCTCCAAAAGCGGGAATAAAGTAAATGCAAAATAGCATGTTCAATGCCGCCAATATATTGGTCAACTGGCATCCAATGATTGGTTTCAGCATCCACCATAGATGTATCAGTTTGGCCGCTAGCGTAGCGTGCGTAATACCAACTGGAATCAACAAATGTATCCATCGTGTCAGTTTCACGCTTGGCTGGTTTGCCACAACTTGGGCAAGCACAGTTCACAAAGCTTTCTAACTTATTCAGCGGATTACCAGAGCCATCAGGCACGCAATCTTCTGGCAATTTGACTGGCAATTGGTCATCAGGCACAGGCACATCACCGCAGGTGTCACAGTGAATAATCGGAATTGGGCAACCCCAATAGCGTTGGCGAGAAACGCCCCAATCACGTAAGCGCCAGTTGATTTGTTTAGCACCTAGGTTTTTGGCATTTAAGTCGGCGGCAATGGCATCAACTGCCGCTTCATAGGCTAAACCGTCATATTTTGCTGAGTGAATACACACACCTTTGGTTTTGTCGCCATACCATTCTTGCCAAGCCTCATCTGAGAATACGCTATCCGTTGCAATGACTTGTTTAATCGCTAGATTGTATTTTTTTGCAAAACCAAAATCGCGTTCATCATGTGCAGGCACAGCCATTACTGCACCTTCGCCATAAGACATGAGTACATAATTACCAACCCAAACTGGCACAGCTTCGCCAGTCAATGGATGCGTGACGGTTAAGCCCGTATCCATACCTTCTTTTTCCATGGTTGCCATATCAGCTTCAGTCACTGAGCCTAGCTTGCACTTTTCGATAAATGCCACCAATGCAGGATTGTTTTTTGCAGCGAATGTCGCTAATGGATGTTCTGCCGCTACTGCGCAGAAAGTCACGCCCATAATCGTGTCAGCACGGGTAGTAAACACCCACAACTTGCCATCATCAATCAAGTTGTTATTCGCGTCTTTAATCTCGTGTGTAAACGCAAAGCGCACACCCACACTTTTACCAATCCAATTGGCTTGCATGGTTTTGACGCGCTCTGGCCAGCCAGTTAATTGGTCTAAATCATCTAATAATTGTTGTGCGTAGCTGGTGATATTGAAGTAATAGCCTGGAATTTCACGTTTTTCAACCAATGCACCTGTACGCCAACCACGACCTTCAATGACTTGTTCATTGGCGAGCACGGTTTGATCAACTGGATCCCAATTCACGGTTTGTGTTTTTTTGTAGGCGATACCTTTTTCTAGCATGCGTAAAAAAAGCC
>CBFHHI010000076.1:0-9379 GCA_965655675.1 Methylophilaceae bacterium
CCCTGTGATTTGGGGTGAAGCTGGTACAAATGGTCAACATGCCTTTTATCAGTTAATTCACCAAGGTACGCCAGTTGTTCCTGCTGATTTTTTGATGCCAATTCATAGCCATTATGCAGTAGGCACTAACGGCAATGAGCATCATAAAATCCTGTTGGCTAACTTCTTGGCACAAACACAGGCGCTTATGTTAGGCAAGACAAAAGAAGAAGCACGCGCAGAGCTAGAAAAACAAGGCTTATCTGGCGAAGCATTAGAAAGGTTATTACCGCATAAAATATTTGAAGGCAATCGCCCTACCTCATCTATTTTGTTCAACAAACTCACACCAAACACTTTAGGCAAATTAATTGCACTATATGAGCACAAAATTTTTGTGCAGGGTATTATTTGGGATATTAATAGTTATGATCAATGGGGAGTTGAGTATGGTAAGCAGATTGCCAGTCAGATTTTGCCGCAACTCACTAATGATGAAGTAGTCACTAATTATGACAGTTCAACAAATGGCTTAATTAATTATACAAAACAGAATGCTTAACTGAGTAAATGGCGCATTAAAAAAGCTGGGATTCCCAGCTTTTTTATTTTGATATAGTCTTAACTCTGTTTATTAGCGCAACTTAATGCCTGTAGACGCTAGATCAAAGCCTATATGCTTTGCAATACTAGCCCCCAAGCGCTTAGCAAATCGATCCGCAAACGTTTCTTGATAAGTAAAATCTACAATTTCTTTGTGCTTAATCACTTCTCTCGCAACATAATCTGCACTACCAAGCGCATCAGCTAAACCAATATTAATACTTTCTTCTCCACTCCAAAACAAACCACTAAAAGTATCTGGTGTCTCTTTTAATCGCTTACCACGCCCTTCGCGCACTACCGCTTTAAACTGTTCGTGAATTTGATTTAACATCGTTTGCGCATAGGCTTTATGCTCAGGGTTGACAGGAGAAAACGGATCTAACATGGCTTTATTTTTTCCTGCTGTTAATAAACGTCGCTCTACACCAACTTTTTCCATCACTCCAGTAAATCCATAGCCATCCATCAGCACACCAATAGATCCAACGATACTGGCTTTATCTACATAAATTTTATCTGCAGCGGCAGCAATATAGTAGCCACCAGACGCACAAATGTCTTCAACGACCGCGTAAACTGGGACATCGGGGTGCAACTTTCTTTGGCGCTTGATTTCTTCATTGATAATGCCAGCTTGTACTGGGCTGCCTCCAGGACTATTAATGCGTAAAATAATCCCTTTAGTCCCTTTACTCTCATATGCATCGGCCAAACTAGCAATAAAGGACTCTGCATTGACTTCACCCCCTGGCATAATAACGCCAGCAACATCAATCAACGCGCTATGTTCACCGGCGGCAGCTTTTCCTTCTTTCACAACCCAGCCTAAGGCATAAGCCAGAATGACAAACAAATAAATGAAGGTTAATACTTTAAAGAAAATACCCCATCGCCTAGCTGATCTCTGCTCTTTCAAGCTAGACATTGCCAACTTTTCAATCACATCTTTTTGCCAACGACTGTCTTGATCATTTATTTCTTCTGCCATATTTTATTTTCCTATATCGTTAAGTTCCAGAGTGTTTATTTTTTAATCTACTCAAACCAAATAATCACTTGTTGATTTTCTTCCGCCACTCGCAATGGTTGTAATTGCTTACCTTTACATGGCCCAAATACACAATGCCCCGTATTTGGCTCATAACACGCTCCATGTGTTGCGCAAATGAGAAAGTCTTTCTCTGATGTAAAAAACTCACCTTGGTTCCAATCCAGCTCAACTGGCATATGCGCACATTGATTAATATAAGCATAAGGGATTCCATTAAATCGTATAACAAAACCAGTTGCATGCTCACCTAAGTGCGGCAAATCAAAACGCAAACCTTGCGACTTCTCTTGCAGATCATTACTGTTTAATACAATTTTTTTGCTAAGCATTATTCAACAACCAATCACTAAGCTCACCAAATGTATTGAAAATCACTTTTGGATGCAGCTTTAATAGTTGCTGATTTGAGTGCGCACCAAAAGTCACCGCGATTGATTGTACACCTGCATTTTGTGCCATTTGCAAATCATAACTGCTATCACCAATCATTAGTGTTCGCTCTGGCGTTGCAACTAAAACATCCATCAACTCGTCTAGCATTTGCGGATGTGGTTTAGAAAAGCATTCATCAACCGTGCGTGTAGCCTGAAAGTATTTAGCCACTTCTGTATCTTCTAGCGCCTGAGTTAGGCCACGCCTACTCATGCCAGTCGCAATCGCTTGTTTATAGCCTCGCTTCGTCAGCTCAGCAATCAGCGCTGCCGCACCACCATATAAAGGAACCTTTTGCCCAGTAGCATAATAATTCACTGTATATTGCTTTGCTAATAATTGTGATTGCGCATCTGAGAGATCACCAAACAGTGTCTTAATGGATTCACGCAAACCTAAGCCAATGACATGGCGCGCCTCTTCTAATGCTAGCTTAGGCAACCCAACCTGCTCTGCTGCTTGCACAAGCGCGCGAGCAATCATGCCTGTAGAATCCGCAAGTGTGCCATCCCAATCCCACACGATTAAATCAAATTGTTTTTCCTTATGACTTATCAAGCTATTTCTTTCTATTTAAACAATTGCTTTTGTATTTAACGATTGCATAAACTGCGCTAGTGGTTTGGGTAACGGCGCCACCAAATGCAAGCGCTCTTGCGTAAGCGGATGATTTAACTTTGTTTCAATAGAATGCAAAAACATCCGTTTTAAGCCCTGCTTTTGTAATGCCTTATTCAGCTCAAAATCACCATATTTATCATCACCCGCAATTGGGAAGCCTAAATGCGCAAGCTGGACTCTCAGTTGATGAGTGCGACCAGTAATTAACTTAGCCTCCAGCAAACTAAACCCTTCAAAAGACTGCTTGAGGTAAAAAATAGTTTCAGAAACTTGCGCTTCATTAAACTTATCTTTTGCTTTATCCGTCACCACGTTTACCCGTCGCTCGCCACTAGGAAGCGTATATTTTTGCAAATCTAATACTACATGCTTTTTGGTCTCTAACCACTCACCAACCACCAATACAGCATAGCGCTTATCCGTTTTATTTTCTCGAATTGCTTGATGTAATGCAACCAATGCTGACCGCCTTTTGGCTAACAGCAGCACACCAGATGTTTCTCTATCTAAACGATGTACCAATTCTAAAAATTTAGCTTTTGGGCGTTCTAAACGCAACTGCTCAATCACGCCACGACTGACGCCACTGCCTCCATGCACAGCAAATCCAGCTGGTTTATTAATCACCAACATTGCATCATCCTCAAAAACAATCGCATCTGTAAATTTAGAGACTACAGGCGTTTCATCGCCGGTCACTTGCTTCGCAGAGACGCGCATGGGTGGCACACGCACCACATCATTGATTAATAACTTACGTGACGCATCGACGCGCCCTTTATTAACGCGCACCTCGCCACTGCGCAGAATACGATAAATGTGGCTTTTAGGAACACCTTTAAGGATTTTAGTTAAAAAATTATCAACGCGCTGTCCTTCACTTGCTTCATCTACCACTATTTGTACTGCGGCATGCTCACTTACTTGTTTATTTTCACTGACTTGTGTCATATTTTTTGCTTAAAATCTCAATTGCGCCTATACTCTAGTGTCGTTTAAAACTAAACAAGCAATATTTTAACGATACTCATTTTAAATTGAATGAGTTTAATAGAACATTTGGCTAATACCGCTCGCCATATTTAAGTAGCGATAAAATAAAATTGCGCTCTAGCCGCCGCAGATAAAAAGTATAAAGTGCGACTAAAGCTACTGAAGATACGATTTTAACGAATTTATAACGATAACAGGCATCATTTTAATCTATTTAACTGACATATTAATTAATCATCACTGTTCACCGCTATAAAATAGTGGGTAACGCTGGCGCACATTAACGTCAAAACGATTATTAAACATCAGCAACACTGATCGTAAATGTCACGCGGATAGCACAAAAATAGTCAGTCCTGCTCAATCCTATCAATTCCTTATTGATGACACATTAGGTGCATCATCCCCTTCAGAGCTTTAATCTCGACTACCAATCTGCCTGCTAAGCGCGGGAGTATTCAATGAAACGCATGTTATTTAATGCAACACAGTCGGAAGAACTACGTGTTGCGATTGTTGACGGACAAAAGCTCATCGATTTAGATATTGAGCACGCAGGTAAAGAACAACGTAAAAGCAATATCTACAAAGGGGTTATCACCCGTATAGAGCCATCACTAGAAGCAGCTTTTGTCGATTATGGTACAGATCGTCATGGCTTTTTACCTTTTAAAGAAATCTCTCGTTCTTACTTTAATAACAATAAAGCTGAAGGTGGAAAAGTCCGCATTCAAGATGTGATTAAAGAAGGACAAGAGATTATTATCCAAGTGGATAAAGACGAGCGTGGCACCAAAGGTGCTGCATTAACCACTTATATCTCATTGGCTGGACGCTATTTAGTATTAATGCCAAACAATCCTCGCGGCGGTGGTGTTTCAAGACGCGTTGAAGGTGAAGAACGCAATGAATTGCGTGACACCATGGCAGCACTAGAAATGCCTAAAGGGATGAGCATCATCGCGCGTACCGCTGGCATTGGCCGCACGGCTGAAGAGTTGCAGTGGGATCTAAACTATTTACTGCAACTATGGACAGCGATTGAAGACGCATCCACGATTCAAAAAGGCGCTTTCTTAATTTATCAAGAAGGTAGTTTGGTCATTCGCGCTATTCGTGATTATTTCAGTGCAGACATTGGTGAAATCTTAATTGATACAGCAGAAGTGCATGAGCAAGCGGTTCAATTTATGAATCATGTGATGCCAGCTAATGTGAGCCGTGTTAAGTTATATGAGGATGAAACACCCCTTTTCTCTCGCTTTCAAATCGAGCATCAAATAGAAACAGCGCACTCACGCGAAGTGCGCCTGCCTTCTGGTGGTGCTATTGTGATTGACCATACAGAAGCGTTAGTGTCAGTCGATGTGAACTCTGGTCGCTCGATTAAAGGTGCTGATATTGAACAAACTGCGTTCAAC
Source organism: Methylophilaceae bacterium (assembly GCA_965655675.1). Classification (GTDB taxonomy): domain Bacteria; phylum Pseudomonadota; class Gammaproteobacteria; order Burkholderiales; family Methylophilaceae. Next base: position 5,104 of record CBFHHI010000076.1, read on the forward strand.
ACTAACCTTGAAGCCGCAGAAGAAGTTGCACGTCAATTGCGACTACGAGACCTTGGCGGTTTAGTTGTGATTGATTTTATTGATATGGAAAGCCAACGCAATCAACGTGAAGTAGAGAATGCATTGCGCGAAGCGTTGCACCCTGATCGTGCACGCGTACAAACAGGTAAAATTTCACGCTTTGGTTTATTAGAACTTTCACGTCAGCGTTTGCGTACAAGCTTAGGTGAAGCGAACCATGCCGCTTGCCCGCGCTGCCATGGTACTGGGCATATTCGTGGTATCGAATCAACAGCGCTACACATCTTGCGCATTACGCAAGAAGAAGCGATGAAAGATAATAGTGCGATTATTCAAGTGCAATTGCCAGTGGATGCAGCCACTTTCTTACTGAATGAAAAACGTGCGGAAATTCATAGTATTGAAGAATTAATGGGTGTGGAAGTTGTTCTAATCCCTAATATTCATATGGAAACACCGAATTATAGTGTGGTAAGAATTAAACAAGATGATGTTAAAGAAGAGTCATCCCCTAGCTATAACTTAGTAGAAATTCCAGCAGAAAATGATTATGTACGTAGCTTATCTGCTGAGACTAAGCCGGCTGCTGCAGAGGCACTTGTGAAAGGGGTAACAACATCAACACCTGCGCCGATTGCTATGGCTGCAATTGAGACAAAAACATCACTATTAGGACGTATTAAAAAATGGTTCAGTGGTGAAGGTGAAGTTAAACCTGCAGTACAAACACCTGAAGAAAAAGCAAACCACAACCGCGACCGCAACCGTAATCGCAACCGTAATCGCAATAAAAACCGTAATGGTCGCGAGCGTAATGAAGTCACTCAGCAACAGCCACAAAACCAAGCAAAACAAGAGCGTAACCCTAAGTCACAAACTCCTGTAGAAGCAAATGTTTCGCAAAAAGCTGAGCCTGTTGAAATCAATACAGCCAACCAATCTGACAAACCTAATAATCAGCAGCGTCAAGAACGTGGTGGTCGTCGTAATCGCAACAGAAGAGACCGCAGACCGCGTGAAGAAGCAGAAAACACCTCGATAGCCGCTAACGTTACGCCAGCAGCAATAGCAACGCCAGTGGCAGCTGAAGCACCTAAACCAGCTCAAACAACGTCAACAGTTAAAGAGGAACCGACACCAGTTAAAGTCGTTGATTCACAAGCTGAACAGACAAAAGAAAGTGTGTCAAAAGAAGTGGTAGCCAAAACAAGCGCTGGCGAAGCGATTGCTGTGAATGATGACGCTACACCCAAAAAACCTGCACCAAAACGTCGTAGAACGACGAAATCAAAACAGGAGTCGCAGCCAAAACAAGCTGATGCACCAGTGCAGACAGAAAATGTTGTTACTGATACGACGGCTAAGGCTGAAGCCACCGCTGATGCCACAAAAACGACGACTAAGCCTAAAAAAGCAACTACTCAGCGCAAGACGAAAGCAACCAAATCAGCTGATTTAGCTGATAGTGGCTTGCAATTAGTAGAAACGAAAAGCACTCCTAAAAAGGAACAAACGGCAACGAGTGAAACAAAACCAAAAGCACCTCGTAAACCAGCCAGTTGGAAAAAAGAAACGTTAGCTGACAAAGCTGAAGCGCCTTTAGTAATGGTAGAAACACAGAAATAAAGTTGCTTGATCCCCAAGAAAAAAGCCCGACATTGTCGGGCTTTTTTGTGATGCTGAACAGGTTAGCTTTTTAACGTATGAAACAACCAAAATCCTAAGGCAGTCATTACCAAAGAGCCCACTACATGACTCAATATATGGGATGAAGCCAATAGGTATTGTTGCTTATGTAAAAAACCAAATGCCTCTGCAGAAAAAGTAGAAAACGTAGTTAAACTCCCCAAAGCCCCTGTCATCACAAACAGTCTCAATTCATTGTTAGATGGCGTTGTAATAAAAAACCCTATTGCTAATCCCATTAAAAAACCACCAAGTAAATTGGCGGTTAATGTTGCGAATGGAAATGCACTATTATTTAATAGTATCCCCAATCCCCATCTTGACCATGCGCCGACTACTGCGCCCAATGCCACTGCAACAAATTGTCCAATTAACATACGATTCCTTCATTTAGAAATTAACCATTACCCACTATAATAACAATCAATATAACATCTTTCATAAAATCCCATAAGAGAACAAATGTGCACGTTTTATTTGTAACATCAGAAGCATTTCCATTAATCAAAACAGGTGGTCTAGCTGATGTGAGTGGCGCCCTACCTAAAGCCATTAAGCAGACATCTCAATTAAATGGCGATATTAAAATATTAATCCCCGCTTATCGAGGCGTCATCTCTAAATTAACTGGCGTTAAAGAAATAACTTCCTTGCATGTATTAAAACAATCTTGCTCGCTGTTATCTGGATATATGCCAGATAGCGAAGTAGAAGTGATTGTTATCAAAAATGATGCTTTGTATGACCGTGATGGCGGCCCCTACAGCGACGCCTATGGCGCTGATTGGGCGGATAACGCGTTACGTTTTGGTGTGTTATCTCGAATCGCCAGTCTACTGTGTAAACAAGGCTCACCACTGAATTGGCAACCTGACCTTGTGCATTGTAATGACTGGCAAACGGGCTTGACACCTGCTTATATGAAGCTTATTGATCAAGTTTCAGCCAAATCAATCTTCAGCATTCACAATATGGCGTATCAAGGTAATTTTGACCGTAGCGCATTACATGACTTAGAACTGCCGCTACAACATTTCAATATCAATGGCTTCGAGTTTTATGATCAAGTGTCATTCATGAAAGCAGGTCTTTTTTATGCCGACCAACTCAGCACGGTCAGCCCAACCTATGCCAAAGAAATACAGACCGTAGATTATGGTTTTGGATTAGAGGGTTTACTGGCCTCTCGCGCCAGCCAGTTAACAGGTATATTGAATGGTATTGATACGCAAGATTGGAATCCTGAAACCGATCGCTATTTAATTAAGCCCTATTCTGATCACAACATCACTGGGAAAAAGTGGGTTAAAAAAGAGTTGCAAAAAAAGCTGGGGCTCAATGTTAATGCAGAGTCACCATTCATCGGCATTGTTAGTCGATTTGCTTATCAGAAGGGTTTAGACTTACTACCATCTATTATTCCGCAATTAATTACAGAAGGTTGCCAAATTGCTATTTTAGGCAGTGGTGAAAAGGAGCTCGAAAATGCATTCATCCATTTGCAAAAGCAATTTCCTAACAGTATGAGTGTAACAATTGGCTATAACGAACCCATGTCTCATACGATTATGGCGGGTGCTGATTTATTTGTCATGCCCTCCCGTTTTGAACCGTGTGGGTTGAATCAATTGTACGGCTTAGCCTATGGTACACCACCCATTGTTTCTGCAACCGGAGGTTTAGCTGATTCGGTTTGTGACACAACTCCGACTAGTATTAAAAACGGGACTGCAACTGGTTTTGTGCTCAATAATGTCACCGATGCATCATTATTGGGCACTATTCAAAAAGCAATCGCGTATTGGCGAGACAAAAAAATATGGAGAAAGATTCAGAAGAATGGTATGCAAACAGACGTAAGCTGGTCATCCAGCGCTAATTTATACTTAGATCTATATCAAAAAACAGTATCGCCATAACAAAAGCAGACTTGGCACGCTACATGCTTATGAATAATTAGCTTCTCCAAAGCTAAATCTCCTCCCTTGAGGCGTCATTTCAGTATAAATGCCGCCTCATTTTTTTATCTGGCGGTTCTATTTAACAATAAAGTGCTCACGATAATACTTAAGCTCATCAATTGATTCATATACATCTGCTAACGCTTCATGCTTGGATGATTTTTTAAAGCCTGCATAAATCTCAGGTTTCCAGCGTCTAGCGAGCTCTTTAAAGACACTCACATCTAAATTACGGTAATGAAAAAAAGCCTCTAGCTCTGGCATGTAGCGCGCCATAAAGCGGCGGTCTTGACAAATAGAGTTGCCACACATGGGCGACTTGCCGGGCGGTACATATTGTGCAAGAAACGTCATCATCTGCTTAGCAGCCGCATCTTCATCTGTTGTGGATGCTTTTACTTTATCAATCAAACCACTGCGCCCATGTGTGCCAGTATTCCATGCATCCATAGCATCTAATACTGCATCTGATTGATGGACTACAATCACTGGCGATTCACCCAATACATTCAGCTCTGCATCAGTGACCACTGCAGCCAACTCAATAATACGGTCTGAATCAGGTAATAAACCTGTCATTTCCATATCCAACCAAATCAAATTGTCCT
>CBFHHI010000077.1:0-8852 GCA_965655675.1 Methylophilaceae bacterium
ATAGAGTTCAAGGTGATTATATGGGAATGTTAGCTACAGTAATTAACGGTATGGCTTTACAAGGTGCTCTTGAAGAAGCTGGAATGCCAACAAGATTACAAACTGCATTAAAAATGGAAGCTATTGCTGATGCTGCCAACTTAGATACCAATCGTTCAACCATCATCGTTGCTCAAGGCAGTGTAGTTGAAAAAATAATGTTCTACGCTAATGACTATGGTTGCGATTTATTAGTGCTAGGCAAACAGGGTAAACATCTCACAGAAGAGTTTCTCATAGGCAGTGTTACAAACGAAATCGTTAATATATGCACACAAGATGTATTAGTCATGACACAGCAAGCTTTAAATAAGCACGAATTAATCTAATGGTATTTTCTCATCACTAAGCGGATTTTTTCTTAGCCACTGCTCAATTTTTTTCCAGCCAAATGGCAATGCTATTAATGCTGTTATCGCTGTTGCCAGATTAAAAACCGTATGTACCAACGCCACTTGTTGTTCTGGTAATAAGTTATCTAATGCCAAAACATAACCCACAATCGGTTGTAATAGTGTTGCAAACAGCAAAACGCCAATCACATTCAAGCCTGTATTTAACAACGCTAATTTTTTAGCGACAATATCCAACGCACTGCTGGCCATTAAAGCAGTAGAAGTTGTTCCAACGTTTGCGCCTGCCACCATCCATACCGCCACTTCTGGTGCCACTAATCCTTGTGAAACAACAAGCACAGCTAAACCACTCACCACAGAAGAGGACTGTACAACAGCCGTTAATATGGCGCCTGCTAATAGCGCAATGACAAATGAATCCAGCCAATAATGTAAATCTGTAATCATCGATGTCTGCGCGACAGGCGCCAAGCCTTGCGAGATTAGATCTAAAGCGAGAAAGATTAAACCAAAATAAAAGACGGCTTTGCCATAGGGACGCCATGGACGCAATCCAAAAAGCGACCACAAACCACCTAATGTTACAAACACTGGACCTAAGCCTTCAATTTGCATGGCCACTAACCATGCCGTCAGCGTGGTACCGACTTTGGCACCTATCATTACTGCAAGCGCACCTCTGTTGGTCAGCGCTCTAGTATGCGCCAATCCAACAGCCATTGAAGTAACGGCAGAAGAAGATTGCACAATGGCCGTGCTAATTGCCCCTACCAACGCACCTCGCCAATCTGTTCTTGTGATACGCTTTAAAAATTGACTAAGGCTCTCACCACCTAGCCTAGTCACTTCATCTGAAAAAGCAGCTAGCCCATGCAAAAATAGCATAATTGCTGCCATGACCGAAAAAAACCAAATTAAATGACTATGCATGCTGTTGTCTTCTCTCGTTTTAGATGACCTTGACTTTTAGTGCTCGCCATATCGATTTTTCAACTTCTACTACTAAAAATTTAATCAGCCCCAGTAATGCAATAAACATCCAAGATGACCAACTCAAAGAAGCACTGGTAAAGAGTTGCTGCACAGGTGGTACATAAGTAAATACCATCTGAAAACCGATTAAAGCAACACTTACCCAAAAAGCGACACGGTTTGAAAAAAGCACACGCCAAGTCAAGGATGATGCTGTAAAAAAGCGCACATTAAATAAGTAAACCAATTCCCCTACTACTAACATATTAATTGCTGATGTTCTGGCATATGCAAGCGTTTGACCACGTGCAAGCTCCCATTCAAATGTAGCAAAAGTAACCGCCACCATTAATAAACTAACAAATAAAATACGAATACCGAGTATTTTAGTAATCAGCGGTTCTTTTGGCGGACGTGGCATACGCTGCATAATGCCATGTTCTGCCGATTCAAATGCCAGCGCCAAGGCCAAAGTGATCGCAGTAACCATATTCACCCAAAGAATTTGGCTAGCGGTAATTGGCAACGCAATACCAGCAAATACAGCCAACAAAATCACACCAGCTTGTCCACCATTAGTCGGCAACATAAATAACAATGATTTTTTGATATTATCCAACACCACGCGACCTTCTCTTACAGCATGCGCAATGGTAGCAAAGTTATCATCTGTTAATACTAAATCAGCCGCCTCGCGTGCAGCATCTGTGCCTTTACCACCCATTGCCACACCAATATCAGCTGCTTTAATAGCTGGCGCATCATTCACTCCATCGCCGGTCATTGCCACCAATTCACCTCTGGCTTGTAAGGCTGAAACCAACCGTAATTTATGCTGCGGACTCGCGCGTGCAATCACATCTGCAAATCGTATCTCTTGTTGCAACTCAGCGTCGCTCATCGAATCAATCATTGTACCGGTTAAAGTCTGTTTATCTGACAAGCCTAATTGCTTAGCAATCGCTGTAGCTGTCACGGCGTGATCTCCCGTAATCATCACCACTCGCAAACCTGCAGACTGACATTCAGCGACTGCTTGAATAGCTTCGTCACGCGGAGGATCAATCATACCAACCATGCCTAGCAGTTCAAATCGATCGGTAATATCCGCTAGATTTAAGGCATTCGTTTCAGATGCGATATCACAACGCGCCAAGGCTAGAACACGCTGCCCACTACTGGCAGACTGCGCTACTCGCGCCTCCCAATCAGCCCTATTTATTTTACCCTCTGCATCTCGTATGCAAAGATTAAGCACTTTCTCTGGAGCGCCTTTTAGTAAAATAAAAGCACCTCCATGATGGTTGTGATGTAGTGTTGCCATGAACTGTAGCTCGGATGAGAATGGCACTTCATCGACCCTAGGATAACGCTGATTCATCTCCTTTACATCAAGTTCAGCTTTACAAGCCAGCGTTTGCAACGCACCTTCCGTTGGGTCACCCACCATATGCCAGCTTCCAGCTTCATCCCGTATAATTTGAGCATCATTACATAACATAGCGCAAGTAAGTAGTGCCTGTAGCGACTGGTTTTGTGTCACATCAATTGCTTTTGCATCTTGAAGAAACCCGCCTTCCGGACTATAGCCCACACCCGTAACCGATAGCGTATTCTTTGGCAAGATTACATTCACAGCGGTCATCTCATTACACGTTAATGTCCCCGTTTTATCACTACAAATAACAGTAACAGAGCCCAGTGTTTCAACCGCTGGTAATCGACGGATAATCGCCTTATTACTTGCCATCACCCTTGTGCCTATTGCCAGAACAATGGTCACTACCGCAGGCAAGCCTTCAGGAATGGCTGCTACAGACAATCCAACGATTGCTAAAAACAGTTCTAATATTGGCATGTGCATGTACCAATAACCGTAGGCAAATGTAAACATACCAATCAGTAAAATAAATACGGTCATTTGCTTAGCAAAGGTATCTAGACGGCGGGTTAAAGGCGTAGCTAAAGTTTGTACAGCACCCACCATCGTGCCAATTTTTCCAATTTCCGTCTGCTTGCCAGTAGCAACCACTACACCCTGTGCATGTCCTGCAGTCACCAAAGTGCCAGAATAAGCCATGCAATGTCGGTCACCAAGTGCTGACTGTAACACCGCAGAGTCAACTTTCTTTTGAATAGGCACGGACTCACCAGTGAGGGCTGCCTCCATCACTTGGCAATTTTTCACCCAAATTAATCGCAAATCAGCAGGCACTTTATCCCCAGGCTCCAATAAAACAATATCCCCAGGCACTAATTGACTTGCATCAATCTCAACATGCTCGCAATTGCGTATCACACGAGCTCGAGTCGCCAGCATCCCTCGCACCGCTTCCAATGCTTTCTCGGCCTTTCCTTCCTGTACAAAGCCAATGAGCGCATTAACCAATACCACAGCAAAAATTACACCTGCATCAGCATAATCTTCTAATAAAAAAGTAATGCCGCCAGCCGCTAGCAACACATAAATTAATGGGTTATGAAACTGCATCAAAAACCGCACCCAAGGGCGGGTTGCGCGTTTAAAAGGTAAGGCATTACTGCCGTAACGACTCAATCTATGCTCTACTTCAAACGTAGAAAGCCCTTGACTAGACACCTCTAAAGTAGATAACACCTTATCTACATCCAAGGCATGAAACGATTTAGTTAAATCCTCTTGCATACTTCGCTCCTGATTGACTAGGTTTGCTTTTGTCATACTAGATACATTATCTTTAATTGATGTTTGATACCGGTCAAATGAATAATTTTATTTATTCTCTATTTGATGATGAATTAATTTAATGAAAACCAATGTGCCATGCTCATCTCTTCCACCGTAAAGATTAGTACACATTCATCATCAACATCTTGATTTAACACAAAAGAGGTATCAAAAATCCGATCATTATTCTCAATGCTTGCGCCTAGCGCTTTAGCAAGCAATGATAGTGCCACATAAAAACAACACTAGAAAATAACGGTACTAGCGATGACGTGCAAGTGCATTTACGTTAAAATACCTTAATTATTTACTCAAGAATTATAGTAAGGATTATCCAATGGCAATTACAGAACTTTTGGTTGAAAGCACACTTAAACTATGCATCGATCCCAACACAGGTAAAGATTTTATCACTGGAAAATCTGCCAAAAACATCCAAATTAAAGACAACAATATCAGCCTAGACATCATTCTTGGCTACCCTGCTAATAGCGTATTGGATGATATCAAAACATTAGTAAGCAATGACTTAAAAGCATTAGATGGCGTGGGAGAAGTCAATGTTAATGTTGGTAGCCGTATCGTTTCACATAAAGTGCAGCAAGGCGTTAATCTACTACCAAATGTTAAAAACGTGATTGCAGTCGCATCAGGTAAAGGCGGCGTGGGCAAATCAACGACATCGGTTAATCTGGCATTAGCACTCGCAGCAGAAGGCGCAACGGTTGGCTTATTAGATGCCGATATTTATGGCCCTAGCCAACCGCAAATGCTAGGCTTAAGCGGTCGCCCAGATAGTGCAGATGGCAAAAGTATAGAGCCCATGGAAGCCTATGGCATTCAAGCCATGAGTATTGGCTTTTTAGTCGATACCGATACGCCAATGGTTTGGCGCGGCCCAATGGTGACTGGCGCGTTAGAGCAATTACTGCGTGACACTAAATGGCGCGATTTAGACTATTTAGTCATTGATTTACCACCTGGCACTGGTGATATTCAATTAACGCTTGCACAAAAAATTCCAGTCACTGGCGCGATTATTGTCACCACACCGCAAGACATTGCTTTGTTGGATGCGCGCAAAGGCTTAAAAATGTTTGAAAAAGTCGGCATCCCCATTTTAGGCATTGTGGAAAACATGAGTACGCATATCTGTAGCAACTGCGGCCACGAAGAGCATATCTTTGGCGCAGGCGGTGGCGAGTCTATGTGCAAAGACTACAATGTTGATTTACTCGGTAGCTTACCGCTTGATATTAAAATCCGTGAACAAGCTGATAATGGCAAACCAACGGTTGTTGCAGAGCCAGACAGCACAATTGCGACCATCTATAAATCAATCGCTCGTCAATCCGCAATTAAGATTGCTAATGCAGGCTTAGATCACAGCAGTAAATTCCCGAATATTGTGATTCAGAATACCTAAAGATGAATCCTTAATAAAAAAGCGCCTAACGGCGCTTTTTTTGTTTACGGTTAGTCAGTCACGCTTATGGCAACACAACTCCAAAACAATACACATCTGCACCATTTTTGCCTGTAATTAATGTCGCTGGAATAGCAACACCATTTCGCCAGTTATTCACCGCTTCTTGCTTACCAGCACCAGTGACTAAAAACATGACTTCAGCTGTGTTATTTAAACGATTCTGGCTAATAGTAATGCGATCTGCAGGTGGTTTTGGGGCGTCAAACACAGGCACCGCATCTGCACTATTATCGACTGTTTGGTTAGGGAACAAACTAGCTGTATGGCCATCTTCGCCTAAGCCTAAAATCACCAAATCAAAAGCACGCACCCCTTTTAATGTTTCCGCATACGCTTTAGCGCCCGCCACATTACCCAATTCTGCAGGAATATCGTGAATCTGCTGTTCAGGAATCGCGACTTTACTTAACCATGCATCACGTGCCATTTTGCTATTGCGCTCATCATGGTCAACAGGCAAGCAACGGTCATCATTATGATAGACATGCCAATTTGCCCAATCGGCTTGTTGTTGGCTTAACAGCTGATAGACCGCTTTAGGCGTACTACCACCTGCCAATACAATATAAAAACTACCATGTTTTTTAATTGCCTCATCAGCGGCTTGCAAAATTCTAGCAGTAGCGGCTTGATTAATGGTGTCTTGCGAGTCGAAAGAATGCCAGCGAGTAGCAGATTGTTGCGTCATATTACAAAAAACCTTACATTTTATTATCGGAGATGATTAAGTCATGCGACTGCATTTGCTATAATTATACTTGTTCTTACATAATTATCGGCTGAAAAATGACTAAAAAAATTGATCCTTGCACGCTAGTGCTCTTCGGTGCCAGCGGAAACCTATCTCGCGTTAAACTCATGCCAGGCTTATATCGCTTAGATTCACTAGGCAGATTACCTGATGACATGAAGATTTTATCGGTAGGTAGATCGCCTGTTTCACATGAAGATTGGCAAGCGGAAGTCCGTAAAATGCTAGAAGCTAAATTTTATAACGGTCTTGATGAAGCCGTATTTAAACGCTTCATTGCGCGTAATTATTATCAAGAAAATGGCTCTGACGACCCTGAGGCAATGAATAAGCTAGCTGCGCGCTTAAACGATGACAGTGTTTTCCCACAAAACTTTGCTTACTTCTTGTCCATTCGCCCTGTGGATTTTGCACCAGTGGTTGAACAATTGGCGGCTGTTGGCTTAACAGATGACAGTAAATACTGGCGACGTGTGCTGATTGAAAAACCATTTGGCACCAACTTACAAAAAGCACAAGCATTACAGGCTTCTATTACGCAACATTTAAAAGAAGAACAAATCTACCGTATCGATCATTATTTAGGTAAAGCCGCCTTGCAAAACATTATGCTAACGCGCTTTGCCAACCATATGCTAGAGCCATTGTGGAATAACGAACATATTGATCACGTGCAAATCACCAACAATGAAACACTTGGTGTTGGTGACCGTACCGAGTTTTACGATAGTACAGGCGCTTTACGCGATATGGCGCAAAGCCATTTATTGCAAACCTTGGCATTGGTCGCAATGGAAAAACCAGCAGACTTTAATCCTGATAGCATTCGTGCAGAAAAGATTAAATTATTGCAGTCTATTCGTCCAATTGATAAAGCAAACCTCAACAAACAAGCTTTCCGTGCCCAATATAAAGAAGGTCATGTGCCAGCGCGCGATGGTCATTCAGAGCATGTAAAAGGCTATCTTGATGAACTAGGCAAAGCGAGCTCTGTTGAAACTTATGCCGCCATTAAATTGTTTATCGATAATCCACGTTGGAAAGGTGTGCCGTTCTATGTGCGCACTGCAAAACGTATGCACGAAGGTAGCACGGCCATTTCTATCCGCTTTAAGAAAGCGCCAATGGAGCTGAAAGAAGGTCAACAACAAAACTGGCTAATCCTCAGCATTCAACCAAAAGAAAGCCTTAAACTTGAAATTCAAACCAAAGTACCAGGATTGGATATTGCTACACGCTCAATCAGTATGGATGGTCAGCTTCGCCAAGCGACAGATGACAGCGTTGATTCATATGAAACATTGCTACTGAATCTCATGGAAGGTGATGCTTCGCTATTCTTGCATATTGATGAAGTGCAAGCGCAGTGGAAATTGATTGACCCAATTGTGGAAACATGGGCAGCTGACACAACGCCAGTACATCAATACCCCGCTGGTAGCCGTGACCCTAAAGAGTCTGGTGTGATTTTTGAATCTGAAGATCAATTCTGGCGTTACAGCATTGAATTAGGTGGTGATCAGCACTAAATCGCTATAGAAATTAACTAGTAATGCGGATTAAAAAGTTATCAACCAACCTGCATTTTATTGTTATGATTGTCAGTCATGAAAAGCGGAGTTAAACTCCGCTTTTTATCTAATACGCGTTCAAATAACGCAAAAGCTTCATCAACATACTAAATAAATTAATTAGGCAAAACAATGAGCATTAAATCAGACAAGTGGATACGTAAAATGGCGGAGCAACACGGCATGATTGAGCCGTTTGAACCGAATCAAGTAAAACTGAGCCCAACAGGCGAGCGTATGGTGTCATACGGCACCTCAAGTTATGGCTACGATATTCGCTGCTCTAGAGAGTTTAAGCTGTTCACCAATATCAATAGTACGATAGTGGATCCAAAAAACTTCGATCCTAATTCGTTTGTTGAGGTAGAAGAAGATTTTTGTATTATCCCGCCAAACTCATTCGCCTTGGCGCGCACGGTGGAATACTTCCGCATTCCGCGCAACGTATTAACCGTTTGCTTGGGCAAGTCAACTTATGCGCGTTGCGGCATTATTGTGAACGTCACGCCATTTGAACCTGAGTGGGAAGGCTACGTCACCTTAGAGTTCAGCAACACCACACCGCTACCTGCTAAAATTTATGCCAACGAAGGTTGTGCACAAGTATTATTTTTTGAAGCAGATGCAGATGACGTTTGCGAAACAAGTTATAAAGACCGTGGTGGAAAATACCAAGGCCAAGTTGGCGTAACATTACCAAAAACCTAGCAATTAACATTAGGCCAGACACATGAAATTTAGATTCCCAATTGTCATTATTGACGAAGATTTTCGCACCGACAACTCTTCTGGTTTAGGCATTCGCGTATTAGCAAAAGCCATCGAAGATGAAGGCGTTGAAGTATTAGGCGTGACCAGTTATGGTGATTTAGCCTCTTTTGCCCAACAGCAAAGTCGTGCATCTGCGTTTATTTTGTCGATTGATGATGAGGAAATTGTAGAAGAAAAGCCTGAAGCAATTGAAACC
>CBFHHI010000078.1:0-8826 GCA_965655675.1 Methylophilaceae bacterium
CATGTCTTATATCTTTCATACTTTAAATAGGGAGGCACCCTGAAAACTTGGGTTTTAAAATCTAATGCCTACTGACTTAAAATTGAAAAATCCAACGCCTTAGTACGCTTTGTACACGCTAATGAGAATAAATACAAGTGGAAAAAGCATTTTTTTGCAAAAAAAGCACAAAAAAGTCGCTTTTTTGGTGTTTTTGTTGCTAAACACAGCTTCTAAGCCTATACTGCGTCCGTGATTATAAGCAATTTGAAAGATTTTGGAGAGTTATTTGGCTAAAGAAGAATTAATTGAGATGAATGGTGTGGTAACTGAAGTGTTACCAGATTCGCGTTATCGTGTGACATTAGAAAATGATCATAAATTGATTGCGTATGCTGGCGGTAAGATGAAAAAAAATCATATCCGTATCTTGGCGGGTGATAATGTGACGCTCGAGTTGTCACCATATGATATTAATAATGGTCGTATTACATTCAGGCATATTGAGCAAGGTAGTAACAGTTTTACACCTAGGAAAAAAAGATACTAGCTTGATGTAGTGCAAATAAAAAAGCTCCGTAAGGAGCTTTATTTGTTTCAGGGCAACATGCGACTCATGGTCTCATCTTTATCAATAAACTTATGTTTCAAGGCACCTACAATGTGCAACAATAGCTAGTAATATAAGCCCTGCAATTTCATGTGTTTCATGAAAAATTTCTCGCACTGCTTTGTTCTCAAAACCAGTAATAAAATCTAGACCAAACCACTTTACGCCATATTTACCTGCTATCGACATAATCAAACCACTTGTTGGGATAACCAGCATCAATACATATAGTAAATGGTGGGCGCTAGTGGATAGTTTACGCTCCCATGCTTGATAGCTTGCTAATGCGGCAGGTGGTTTATGGCTAATGCGCCATAGAATGCGAATAATAATCAGACCTAGCAGTGTAATGCCAATTGATTTGTGCAGATTGAAATAAAAAGTTCTAGGTGAGGCTGATTTGGTCAGTTCCCAAGTATAAATACCCCAGTCAAATAAATCATAGGTGGTTTGCTCTGGTGCTTCTCTTGGCAATTCTGTCATATACCAACCAAAAGCAAACATAGCTAAAATACCTGCGGCAATAAGCCAATGCAAGATAATGGCTATCATTGTATAACGTTTATTCATACTTTCCCCTAAATAATGTGCCAGTCTAGTTGATGTATTATGTGACAATCGTCACTACATTCTTGTTCGAAACGCATTATATTTTAACTGTTAAAAACCAAAAGCGACAAAATAATGAAGACTTTAATCAAAATACTACTACTGTTAATGTTATCCAGCTGTGCAGAAAGTATGCCGATGGGCTTCTTAAAAGATATTGGTGACGGCATTTATATCCATCACGGCGAGCATTTAGATATTGATGCGGGTTATCAAGGTGATATTTGTAATGTTAGTGTAGTAGTTGGTACCAAAGGTGTCGCTGTTATTGATACCGCAGGCAGTTTGGAAGTGGGTAAACAATTACGCGCAGCTATTGCGGAAATTACGCAGCTACCCATTTTATATGTGATTAATACCCATGTGCATCCTGACCATATTTTTGGTAATGCTGCATTTATTGCCGATAATCCAACTTTTGTTGGGCACGAGTCTTTAGCCGAAGCCATGCAACTTCGTGAAGAAGGCTATAAAAAGCTCCATGAGAAATATCTTGGTGTGAATGCGAAAGGCAGCGATATTGTCATTCCAACTTTAGCCGTTAAAGATACATTGAATCTTGATTTAGGTGATAGAAGCTTAACATTACAAGCTTATCCAGTCGCACATACCAATACCGATATTACGGTGATTGATTCTAAAACACAGACTTTATTTACTGGCGATTTATTGTTTATTGAGCGCACACCTGTCATTGAAGGTGATATAAAAGGTCTGATTGCAGCGTTGGAGCAGTTGAAAACCAATTCGAGTATCCAGTTTTTAGTGCCTGGCCATGGTCAAGCAACTAGCCATTGGATGCTAGCTATCGATAACCAGTTGCATTATTTAAATGTGTTACTGCGTGATGTGCGTGCCGCGATAGCGAATGATGTCGGTTTAGCAAAAGCAATGGATACCGCAGCAGCAAGTGAGAAAGACAAATGGGTGCTATTTGATGTGGCGAATCGTAGAAACGTCAATACCATTTATCCAGCGCTAGAGTGGGAATAAAAAAAGCGGCAATTGCCGCTTATGAAGTTAAATGATTTATTTTTTTATGTTATCTACGCTACAAGGTGCTTGTGGATAATGCGCCAACAATAACAAGCCACCTGCCAAACCAAAATAGGTAAAAAACACTTCAACGGCATTGGGTGATGCACTGGTGCCAATGACTAGAGCATTAAAAATTGCAAATATAGCCAGCACATAAGCGTTAACTTTTGTTTTAAAACCAATCAATAATCCTAAACCACAAATTAACTTAATCAATATAATCAACGGGGCAAACACTGTAGGTAACCCAAGTTGACCTAGTGCCATTTGATATTGCAAGTAACCACCCGGTGTGTTGGTGATATTTAACAATAACACGATAACAGTACCTAGAAAAACCAATGCTAGTAATACTCGCGCAACTGTTGTTTGATATTTTTGCATCATCCCATCCTTAAATTCACATATTAAAATTATGCATGCATAATGCCTGTAAGCACTATGGACTGCAAGTATTACAAAAACTCATGCAAGAATTTTATATTAAACAAGTCGATTGGGCTACTCATGAAGCACAGTTAAGGCAGATTCGTGAGCAAGTGTTTGTGTTAGAACAACATGTTCCTATTGTATTAGAGTGGGATGGTTTAGATGTTGATGCAACGCATTTATTAGCGCTTGATCGATTATCAAAGCCAATTGGCTGCGCACGGTTATTGTCTTCAGGCACTATCGGCCGAATGGCAGTGTTGTTAGAAAAACGTGGATTGGGTGCAGGAACAGCATTATTAGAATCAGCCATCCAATTTTATAAGCAGCGACATTTAAATCACGTGACACTCTCTGCACAAACACATGCAATTACATTTTATGAAAAAGTTGGATTTGTTGTGTGTAGTGATCTTTATCTAGATGCCGATATTGAGCATGTGGATATGCAACTAAAGATTTAAGTCATAACATTAAAATTGTATAATTCCATATTAATTTTTAGTATTTTTCAGTTCACTTTTAAAGGACAGGTATGTCAAAAATCATTTTTAAAGCAGGCGAAGCAACCTTATACACAGAAGGCAAAGATACATCAGCAGCAATGCCAGAAATTTTAATCGGTGCTGTTGATGGTCCAGTTGGCCAAGCGTTTGCTAATTTGATGCAACAATCTAAAGGTCATACAGCGATGTTTGCTGTGCGTGATTTGAATCAAATGGTGCGTCCTGTGTGTATGACAGTGCCAAAAGTAACGCTAAAAGATTCAGGCAATATCGAATTATTTGGTGGTTTGGTACAAGCGGCAACGGCAGATGCGATTTTAGATTGCGTGATTGAAGGAATTATTCCAAAAGACCAAGTGAATGATTTATGTATTATCAGCTTGGTATGGATTGATCCAGGTGCAGCTAAAGATCCTAACTTAGACAAAAAAGATATGTACAAGAATAACTACGAAGCGACTAAGCTTGCCATTAAACGTGCATTAAACGATGAGCCTAGTATTGATGAGTTGATTGCCAATCGTCAAAAAGTAAAACACTGTATGTGGGAAGATAGCTGGGATCAAGATTAGTCATGATTATAAAAAAGTAGCTGCGGCTACTTTTTTTATGCACGCTGGATAGAGGAATCCAATGAAAAAATACATCGCACTGTGTTTATTAACGTTAACCCTGTTAGCTTGTAGCAGCACTCAACAATTCGCGGCTATTCCCGCAGGTTCAACAGTGGTTATCTTGGGTGATAGCCTCAGCTATGGTACAGGCGCTGCTAGAGGGGAAGATTATCCTACGCTATTAGCAGCGCGTACAGCTTGGCACATTGTTAATGCAGGTGTGCCTGGTGATACTAGTGCGCAAGGCTTGGCACGATTACCTGATTTATTGGAAACACATCGACCTACATTATTAATGATTGCGTTGGGAGGTAACGATTTTTTGCGCAACATCAATATTACAGAAACAGAAGCCAATATCCGCGCCATTATTCAAGCTGCAAAATTGAAGAAGGTGCAAATAGTATTGCTTGCAATACCTGCTTATGAGCCGATAAAAGCGGCATTAGTTGGCTTGAGCGATCATCCTTTATATGCGAAATTGGCAGCAGAAACCAATGTAGCACTAGTAGATGAAGTGTTTTCTGAAGTCTTATCTAAAAGCGCGTTGAAAGCGGATGATGTACATCCGAATGCTGCGGGCTATCAACTGATAGAGGCGCGATTGCACGCTAAATTAATGGCCCTTGGTTTGTTTCAAGCTCAGTAATTGCTTGAATCAAGTTTAGTACTGGCACCTACACCTTGTTTTTTATACCTCATTAAAAGCTAATAGATTGACTAATAATAGAAACTAATCGTGCTTGATGCGTTTTCTATTTATTAACGTGAAATACAGTTCTCATAAAACTTTCAGCCTATTTAAACCATGATCATTTGTTAATAAATACGGCTTATATACGTCTAGTAAAATAGTGGCTACTTATGTTATGATTCATTTAAGTTAACAATATAGCTTACGTGTTTTTAATGGCGACTAAGCCAAACTTTAAATTCAACAGCAAAGTAGTTATCAATGACAACAATATCGACGTTAGAAACTGATCATTATGTAACAACAAGAGTTGCTGCAAATATGCTCAATGTATCGTTAAGAACGATTCAATTATGGGTTGAGTCTGGCGTGCTAAATGCTTGGAAAACGGCTGGTGGTCATCGTAAAGTTTCAACAGAATCTATTGAAGCAGTTTTAGAGAAAAGAAAGCAAGCATTAGCAGCTAACAGTCATAAACTGAATAGCCTTAATAATGAATTTAATATCTTACTCGTCGAAGATGATGAAAAATTGAGAAAGTTATTTGCTTTTTACTTTACAGACTGGAAATACAAGATAGGTTTAGATATTGTTAGTAATGGTTTTGACGGCATGATAACGCTTGGCCGTAAAATGCCTGACCTACTGATCACTGATCTGAATATGTTGGGAATCAACGGGTTTGATTTGGTTAAGCATCTGAAGACATCGTCGCAGTTCAATAAGCTTGATATTGCAATTATTACAGCATTATCGCCGGATGACCTTCCAGATACGAGTATCTTTCCCTCTACAGTTAAACTCTTTTTTAAACCAGTTGATTTTGTTTTGCTAGAAGCATTTATATTGAGTTTGATTGCTAAAAAACAAAGCAAATAGTTGAATAGTTCTGCAATTAATTCACCTCTAAAACCTTTACACCGCAATCTGTAAGTACTTGGATCCGCTCAGAACTCATTCATAAATAACCATTGATAGCTTAAGATGGTTATAGTTTTTGTTGTCCTGTCATGATAGACTCATCACTAATACTCAATACACATCAAGCAATTAAAAATGGTTCAATACAATCCAAAAGACTGGCTTATTTTTATCTTCCGTTTTCATAAGTCAGACACATTCCGGCAGTTGATTCCGATGATGATTCTGATTGGGTGTTATGCTGGTGGTATCGCTTATCTAGAGTTGGCATATTGGCAGCTTTCAGATGAAAGCCATGTCAAGAATATTCCTTTAATGCATACCACAGTCGGATTTGTGTTGTCGTTATTATTGGCTTATAGAACCAACACAGCCTATGAGCGTTGGTGGGAAGGCAGAAAACTATGGGGGGCATTGGTCAATAATAGTCGCAATTTGGCAATGAAACTTTCTGTCTTATGCGTTGAACAAAGTGATAGAGACTTCTTCAAAAGCGCGATTCCTGCCTATGCATCGATACTTTCTACTCATTTATTAAACGAAGCAACCAGTAAAATGCTGTCTGATGATTTGACAATCGATAATGAAAAACACAGACCAAACCAAGTAGCAAAAATGTTATTTCATCGTGCAAATGCTCTTTACACTTCAGGGAAAGTGAGCGGAGAACAACTCTACATGCTCAATACAGAACTGCGATCTTTCACTGATATTTGTGGTGCTTGTGAACGGATCAAAAACACACCAATACCTTATTCTTACAGTTCTTTTATTAAAAAATTCATCTTTTTTTATGTCATGACATTGCCTTTTGGCTATGTATTTAGTCTGGGCTATTATGTTATTCCAGTTGTTGTGTTTATTTTCTATGTGCTAGCCAGTTTAGAGCTTATAGCCGAAGAAATCGAAGATCCTTTTGGCCACGATGCCAATGATTTGCCCACCAAAACAATGGCAGCTAATATCAAAAAGCACGTAGAGGAATTATTTTGATGGTTGATATAAGACGTGTTGTTGTTAATTTGGGGTACGTAGCGCCCTTTTAGTTGTGAATGTGAGATGTCGAGAGAATGTGTATTTTATGTGGCTCAATGCCCTTTTTAGCTAATCTCTTTATGGTGATAATCGATGCTGCTAACGCATTATAGGCTAGCACACGACAGACATCCTCTTTTTTAGTGTCAAGATAAACAAGTTCTATTTCGTATAGTCTTTTGATTTTATTGTTTAAGCTGATTGCTCCAACTTCAACAGAATGCTTGTTTTTCAATTGAATCATTCGTATGTCTCAAAGGATAAATAGATAAAAAACTTAGTCATAGCTTGCATGGATTAACCATCAATTAAATGGTGCCTATGAACCATATGCAGCCAGTCAGCGCAGCCATAATGGGGAACATGTAGTAAGCAATTATCCTGGCATATAAATTGAGTTTTTTTCTGAGTATTCTTAAATAGTTGAATACTAAGCCACTAAAAAAGATAAACAGGATTAGTAAACTGAGTAAAAATTGGATATTGTTGAGTGTAGTATTTTTTGCGCTTGCGATATCTAAGCATAACAACAAAATAATAGCGCCATACATTGATGACTGTGTTAAAACATACAGCCCTCTGAAATTGTTTTGGTAAAGACTAAGATCTAGTTTTAACTTTTGACTAATTTTGATCGCCTTGGTAAGCACTGATAACCGCATACAATAAAATGCTTTCTCTTAATCTTGGTTTAGTCCCACGTTCACATGAAGGCGAAATAAAAATACCTTAGTGAAGCCTAATCTAAGAGCCATGTACCCAGTAATCGGGATATCCTTAATTTTTTGCAAGAAAAAGACGGTTATATTTATTGTTATTAAATAAGTAATTGCCAGGTGAGTAGCTGAAATGACTATCGATTGATGGCTTGAAACAAATGATGTTGATTGGCTGATATTCTACTTAACTAGATTAATTTGAGCAGAACTCAATTTGAGCAGAACTTAGCAGAACTGCTCAAATTGCGTCATTAGAAATAATATCATCCGTTTTGCAGTAAAGCTAATATTACGATAAACGGATGATATTTTTAATTTACGCCTTCTTTAGTAGCCTTGCCTGAAAGGAAGCGCACAGTCTTACGAGACGGGATTTCAATTTTTTTTCCAGTTTGTGGATTCACACCCACTCTGGCTTTGCGCTGGCTGACTTTAAATGTACCAAAGCCAACTAGTCGAACTGCATCCCCTTCAGATAGACTTTTTTTAATCGCATCCGTTGTTGCAGATATTACTTTATTAGCGACCACTTGAGACACGCCTGTCTCTGCCGAGACACGTGCTAGTAATTCCGTTTTGTTCATTACTCATCTCCATTAATTAACATTATCAATTTTTAAGTAAATTTGAAAAAACCTAACGTTTTTTCGGTTTAGTACAAAAATAATGACGACTCACAACTACACTGTGTCACAGATAATATATAACTAATTTTAATTTAGGTAGTTCTAACTCATATTTTCTATCACTTTAAGTATTTACTGTATTTTCATTGAGGATATATAACATTAAAAATGTTAACTCACTGTTTTTATTGTATATATTTATAAATTCTTAATTGAGTGCTTGGTGCATGTTTAGGGGTTAGCCTACATAAAATTATTTGCTTTGAAAGTAAAATTTTGTGCTTGTTGCATGATTTAGTGTTTTCCACTAATCAGAGCTGCTTGAGGAAAAAGGTAAGGATTAGTTGTATATAGGTGATTGAGTAATTCGCGTGAAAAAAGATTCATCAAATAGTGAGTGGCGCCACGGGCATCCTTTCTGACCGAGTTAGAAAGCATATAGCTTTAAGTTAAAACTGAGGCTACTAAATTGCATAAATGGCTAACGATTAAGGCGTCGAATTTTAGGTTTTCAGCATCTCAAGCAATACTGAGTACTGATGCTATGCAATCAGATTAGTCATTGACCATAAACGAAAGCCCATTTCAATGTAAAGCTAACTTTATAAATTGAAATAGGCTATTTGATTGCTACAACTTGATAATTATTTAGGAATGAGGTTTTTTATGCAAGTTAACCAAGACATTGCCCCATTAGATTTGCTACCCGATAATGAAGATTTAGATTTGCTCATTGAATTAGAGAGAGAGCGAATGACCAGAGATCTGCACGATGAGCTTGGTCAAATACTATCGGCTATTCAACTTAATTCAGAAGCAATCAAGTTTGTTGTTGGTGAGACGAATGACGATGCATTACGTCTGGTCACGGCTATCCAAAGTAAAATCAAAGATGCACACAATGCAGTATCAGAAGTTTTAAAAGAAAAACGTCCTACCAATATTGAGACCGATATTGCATTTAAAATCAAAAAAGAATTTATATCCCGTTTCAAAGAATCACGAGTACGAATTGTTTTTGGTGAAATGGACGAAGCAATTACGCT
>CBFHHI010000079.1:0-8478 GCA_965655675.1 Methylophilaceae bacterium
AAATCTCTTTTATTTAGATTGCCTAAAAAGGCGTTTTATCCAAGAGAGCTCTTTAGGCGTTGTACCATATGCATAATAGCTATAGTGATAACCATAGCCATAGCCAAGACTCTTGTGGTCAAGCTTGTTTAAAATACAGCCAATAGGATTAACCCTAGCCATGCGCAAGCGCTTCAAGGCAGTCTTCACCACACTGCGTTCGGTAGTTCCCGCCCGTATCACTAACAGCAACCGATCAACTGCATTACCAAGGATAAGCGCATCTGCAATACCTAAAATTGGAGGACCATCAAAAATAATGAGGTCAAACTTAGTTTTAGCATCCTCAATCAAATCGCGCATTTTTGAACCTTGCAATAGTTCGGCAGGATTAGGTGGTAGCGAACCCGTTGGCACAAAAAATAGCCGCTCAACCTTTGTGGTATGAATAATCTCACTCATCGGTGACAATCCAACTAAGTGGTTTGTCAGCCCAACTTTATTATCTAACTCAAAAGACTTGTGCAATGAAGGCTTACGCAAATCAGCATCAATCAGAAGCACTGAGTAACCACACTGCACAAAATTAACAGCCAAGCACAGGCTGGTTGTGGTCTTGCCCTCAGACATATGACTGCTGGTAATCCCCAGCACCTTGGGCGCGCCCTCAGGTGTTGAAAATTGTAATGCCGTTCGAACGGATCTAAAGGCTTCTGCCATAGCAGAGCGTGAGGCATCATCATTCATTTGCGCTAGGGTATCAGCAATAGTATTCACCTCTTCTACTTCTGGAATAATCCCCATTAAAGGCAAGCCAAGCGAACGCTCAATGTCCTCTCCAGACTTAAATGTGTCATCTAAATACTCAATAAAAAAGGCTAAGCCAATACCAGCAAAAGTGCCAAGTAATAGACCAATCAAAAGATTAAGCTTGATATTTGGCTTGAAACGGGTATTGGGAATATCGGCCTTGTCCACCACCATAATGTTATTAGCACCCACACCACCAGCTACACTCACCTCTTTTAGTCGTTGCAACAGGCCATCATAAAGCTGTCGATTAGTATCCGCTTCTCGCTTGAGGATATTGAACTGTATGCTACGACTTTGTTGGTCTAGAACCTCTCCCTTACTTTCACTTAACTTGCCACGCAGCATGTCTTCTTGTCGCTTGGCCGCCTCATACGAACTCTTCACCGCGGTCCGCACACTGGCAACCTCTTTATTAATTTGAAGCGTAATCTCCTTAATCCGAGCAGTCATCTCCTGCATAACAGGATAGTTGGGCTTAAACGTTTTTAACTTATCCTGATAGTCAGACTCAATTTTTGCACGTTCTGACTTCAGCTGTTGGATAAGACCATTCTCAAGCTCCCGTGGCAGATCAGATGACTTTGTATAAATCTGAGTATAAAGCGATTCCGCCTTAATCCTCTCCTGCTCAGCCTTAGCCATAGCAACATTAAACTCTTGTAGGTTTTGCCCACTGGTGGTGCCACCCTCTTTGTCGAAGCTAAAGATATCGTTCTGTCGGGCATACTCCACTTGTGCTCGCTCTGCATCCTCAAGTTTAGACTTCACTTGACGAATACGCTCCTCCAAAAAAGTTTTCGCATAGGCATTTGCTTCAAACCTTTTCTCTAGGTTCATGCTTATGAAGCTTTGGGCATAGGTATCAGTGATACGAGCGGCCAATACTGGATCTGGACTGACAAAACTGACTTTTACCAAGCGCGAGTTGCGCACAGGCTCAATGCTAAGCGCACCAAGAAACGCATTAACCTTATTGATTTTATCGCTACTGGCTTTCAGCAGATCACTTTGCTCTACTGTAGCAAACGAATCTGCGTCCTTATCTTCAAAAAGACCCTTTATCCAAGCCAATATACCTTGCTGATTTGGATCACTCTGTGGCTGCAGATTAAGCTCAGCAATAACACGTTCCGCCAGCGAATGACTCTTCAGAAGCTCATATTGCGTCGTATAAAAGTCCTTATCACCAGAACGCTCAATAGGGTTAGCATCATCAAACTCCACCACTTTAGTTGCCTCACGCTCAATCTGAAGCAATGATGTTGCCTTGTAGGTCGGGGTCTGAATCAGTGTCGCTAACAGCACTAGCATGACCACCGCAACCAAGACCACCAATATAAATATTCGGCGGCGGAAGATAACCGACCAGTACTCCTTAAGGTCAATGATATCCTCGTCGAAATTATCCTCAGCTTGACGGTAGAGCACATTGGTGCTCAGTGCCTGATGGGGTGGGGCAGGCTGTTGGCTCTGGCCAAGGTCATCTTGATTTTGCATGTTTCCCATCAGTTCAGATACTAATTGTTGGGAACAAACGGTATGATAAAGCCACGCAGAGTACTGGTAATGCCATAAACAATAGATTTGACACCTGAACTTTCGACCACCACCAGATCACCTGGGAAGAGATCAGGGTCGGGCATTTTACCAGCCTGAATTTTTCGTAAATCGTATACCATAGTCACCTGCGTTCCCTTACCGGTATTCCTAACCACATTAATATCACTTGGATCTGCTAATTGAGTCAGTCCCTCGGTATGGGAGATGGCTTGTGTCAAGGTCATCGAAGCCCCCCTTGGATAGAAGTTACCAGACTTACGCACGTTACCTTGCACCCCTATCGGTAGATTTTCCTCCACCACCACGATATCGCCATTTTGCAACACTGGGTCATTGATTTTATTAAGACTCACTGCAAACAAATCAAATTCTAATGTCTGTGAACCAGCATTTGGTAAACGGCGAATAACCTTAACCCGCTGCTGATTGGCTTTTTCGGTAACCCCTCCAGCCATAGAAATAGCTTGCAGCAAAGTCGCGCGACCCTGAAAGTCGTATAGCCCAGCCCTAGTGACAGCACCTTGAACAGTCATGCGTAGGCTGGTAAATTCTTTAATAAACACGCTCACTTGCGGGTTTTGGATAAGATCTTTGGATAACTTTTCTTCAATGACTTTCTCGAGCTCAAAACTGGTTAACTTAGCAGCCGCCACCTCGCCGATCAAAGGCAGAGAAATATTACCCTGTGAATCGACACGCACGGTTCTAGAAATATCTTCCGCATATAAAACCTTCACTTCAAGCAAATCTAGTGGTCCGATTAAATAATCAGCGTTTCCAGATGACGTTTGTTCGGGCGTATTAACTTCAAGCGTTTCAGGCAGCTTAACGGCATCCGCCTGCAAAGCCTCCTCAGCCATGACTAAATGCGTCACTAGCAACAAACTCCACACTAAAACTCGATATCTATTTAGATTTTGCATCAATTCACTTTACCCCTCATTTAACACCATTCACGCAACAACCTTAAACGGTACTTCAGTCGACTGCTCGCCAACCAAATGAACCGCTTAAAAAAATGATCATACAAGTAAGGAACGGCTAGCACTCCTTCAGGCGCATGGTTTTCAATCACCGCCAATGGCCGCAACTCAAAAAGAGCCTGCGCCTCTTCATGGCCAACAAGCGCTACTGCACGTGCAAAAGCCGCTTTGAGTTCCGGTTTCCGAAAACTGGATGAGTGCGCGTCGGTCGCCACCACGTGCACCACACCATCAAGCAACAAACGTTCAGTAAGCCGCTTTACACCTTTGCCAAAAAATCCAGTTAAACTAGCCGCTGTAATCTGAATCCAACAACCCATAGCCGCCAGCTCTTTAAATAAAGCGTAATGCTGATGCGCCCAATCCAACCTTTCTGGGTGCGTTAACACCGGCACATAACCAGCATCCAAATAGCGCTTTACTTCTGCTTTCAGATAACTTGGAAATCCGACATGGGGCGGCTCGAGCAAAAAATAACGGCTGCCATTAATAGAAGGAACGACGCCTGACTGTAAATCTTCAAGTAAATTTGGGGTAACATGCGCATCTGCCCCCATCATTAACCTTAAGGGCAAACCAGCTTCATCTAGTTTGCGTTGCAGCCTATTCACAGCCCGCTGGATAATGGCGGTGTTATTGTGATAAACCCCCGGGAAAATATGCGGCGTACACACTAACACTTCAATGCCATCATCTAGGGCTATTTTGGCCATCTCCAGAGATTCCGCAAGCTGCTTTGGCCCATCATCAATGCCTGGAAGAATATGGTTATGTAAATCGATGCGCATTGCTATATTTATTTATCATTGCAAAATAACTCCTTTGTCAATGACATCATTGGCAGGTTAAATATACTTCTAATATTGACAACTAACTAAGCGTACACCTAAATTAAAAGTAAATGCCAACTTAAAAATGCATTTTTACGGTATGTGCTAGCTTTAAAGTTGGCTAGCATGATGGCTTGATGATTGGCTTTAAAAAAACAATGTAATCATGATCAAATGATGGGTTAGCTAATGTGGGATGCAACGGGAACATCTGATGCGTACTGAAACTCAGTTGATTGGTAAACTGCCTTATAAAGGGTATTAGCAGGATTATTCCAAAAAAAGCGTTACTACAGAAATGCCTGCAAAGCGGCATTAGCAGGACAATCTACCCTCACCGCACCCGAATTAGGCGGCAAATACGGTCCATTACAAACACACCGATGGCGATGCCAATTGCGTCAGCAATGAGGTCTAAGACATGCGCCTGACGCCCAGGGATGTGCATTTGGTGCAGCTCGTCCGCCATGCCAACACCCACCAGCAGCAGCCAAATCAAGAAGCTATTGCTAATCACCCCCGACAAACGAAGTAAGGCACCAATAACGCCGTAGGTGATAAGGTGTAAGTATTTATCCAATGGCGGCGTAAGGCTTAAAGTTTGGGTTGCCAAGCTAGTGTCCGCCATGATGAAGAGCATCAAAACCATACTAATTGCGGCCGTTAAGCACAGGACCTGTAGCACCCGCCATGCCTTTCGACTAATGACCATGCTTGCCTTCGATCGCATGGCTACTCAATGTGAACAAAACAAGCAGAACTTGATATGACGTTGGTCTTAATAAGAATGAGTCCGTTTTGTAAAATAGCAATTGCTGTAACTTAAATATCAAATCCACTTAGTCCTTACCATCTTCCGCTACAGTTACGTCGATGGTGCCGATGTCTTTACGCCATTTTTGCTGACGCCTAAGCTCCGCCAGTGTCCTGAAGAAAGTCCTGCTGAGATCATCGCTGACCCGCTGGGCGCCATCTTTCCTGAGCTGCTGGAGCACGCGTTCTTCCTTGATACTCGCTACCACCTGCTTGAGTTTGTCAAAATGATAGTTTACGAAGATGACTTGATCTGCCTTATCTTGCAGCTGGATGATGGCCGATTCAATAAAATTTTGATGGCTATTCAGATACTCAAGCTCTAGTCTTAATAAAAGCTGAGGAGTAATGCGCTCATCATCATCGAACACGAAATGCTCTTTTGCTAAGTCGACGAATGCCTGGAATACCTTGGGATGCTCGTTGGGCAGCTTGGCGAAGTCGTCTGCCAAGGACTTTGAATCAGTCAATCGCTTGACCGCGACTAGCATCTGCTGGCAGTCGTTAACGAGTTCGGGTGTGACCACAGAGAGGTCAGCAATCAACCAATCCATGCCACTTTTCATCGGTGCTTCTTTTGCGTATAAATCCATATGTGAGATGGGCTCATTCATCGCGTCTAGGAATGCCGAGTACTCGAGACGCTCTAGTCGTAATCTCTTCCAAGTGAGCACGGCAAGCTCTCGGACGATGGCAGCCTCTGCCACATCGCTAGGTAAAAAATCTCGATTAAATTGCGTCAGCAGCTCTAGAAAATCCTGCTCTGATTCGCCCGGCAACACCACATGTAATGGTCTAATGAAATGCGACACTTGTTAAGAGATTATAATCACTTAACGGAGCATTAAAATGACTAAACCTAGAAATCAATTTACAACACAATTTAAGCAAGAATGCGTGCACTTAGTTCTTAATCAAAGCTACAGTGTTTTACAGGCAGCTAAAGCTATGAACGTTGGTCAATCTTCACTGCAACGATGGTTAAGGCAATATCGCCAAGAGGTGAAGGGTATCACCCCACAAGCACGTGCAATTTCCCCCGAACAGCAACGCATCCAAGCCCTTGAAGCGCAAATCAGACAACTCAGACGAGATAATGATTTATTAAAAAAAGCGTCGGCCTTCTTCGCCATCGAAATGCAAGCGAACAACAAATCGTCGCAGTAAAGTTGAAGAAGGCAGGATTTAAAGTCGCTGAAGTTTGCAAGCAGTTATCCATTGATCGTAGCCGCTACTATCGCAAACTTGTGCAAAAGCCCATTGATGTTGAAACAGTGAAACTTAAAGTGGCAGTGCGGCAAATACACAGCGAGATGCATGCGACTTACGGTAGCCGTAGAATGCGTGCAGAGTTGAATGCACAGGGCTTTTTGATTGGGCGCTATAAAGTACGCAGCCTGATGCAAGCGTTGTCATTGAAAGCCAAGCGGCCTCGTCAACATCGCTATCCAGTTGCAGGGAAGCCTAGCGCGGTTGCACCCAATGCGCTAAATCGGCAATTTAATCCACCCATGGCGAATGTTAACTGGACAGGCGACATTACTTACATCCGTACCAGCCAAGGCTGGTTGTATTTAGCCATTGTGCTGGACTTATACTCAAGACGTGTAGTGAGTTGGGCGTTTTCTAGTCAACCTAATAGCGAACTCAGTGTACGCGCATTAGAAGTAGCGGTGCAACATCGCAGACCAAGCCAGTCCGTATTATTTCATTCGGACCAGGGTGTGCAATACTCCAGTGATATGTTTAGACATACGCTCAGCAAACATAACATCATCGCAAGCATGAGTCGACGTGGAAACTGCCATGATAATGCAGTCACTGAGCGGTTCTTTAGAAGCTTGAAATCAGAAAGAGTGAACTATCGACAATACAAAACCCGCGATGAGGCAATGAAAGATATTGCTGAATATATTGAGCCGTTTTACAATCAAAGGCGCCGGCACTCTACTCTGGGTAATTTGTCACCAGCAGAGTATGGGCAAAAGTATCAGCAAAAACCTTAGCTAGTGTGGCAGATTGTTAGACCATTACAACATGACGACTATAGACGCCAGTTTTAATGGCATTTGCCGAGGCGGTCAACTTACCTTCTGCGGTCTTAGGACCACCACCACGCTTAGATTTAATCATCAGATTGTCCCTCTATCAAATAATGCATCAATTTTAATATTCGATTTTATTGAAAAACAGCGATGGAGTTAAGTAAATGTGTAATGAAACGATTTAGTTTTGAGGGGGAAAATGTAATCTCACTCCAGGCCTATCATCTGGCGAACCCAAGAACTCAATACCAGCTTTTTCTAATGCTATTTTTATAGCATTTAAAACTTTAACACTTGTTGCATTTGGCAACCCATCGCACGACTCTATTCGCCTGATGGATGAAATACTTACATTCGCATGTAATGACAAATCAGTACCAGACCAATTTAATAATGCTTTTGCTGCGCGTACTTGCGAACCTGTAATCATTGGTATAAAATGTTTCTTTAAAGATATATTTTGATTCTTATATAGAGGTATTTATGCTTAATGATACATCAACAGAAAAGCTAGGACAAACTTTGATAAGAATTGATGGCGCTTACGCCCCAGCCACTATCAGGGCTTACCGTGAAGATTTTATTGATTTCATTCAGTTTGCACAAAAACATGAACAGCAAGCATTGCCTGCCGATCCCATGATCGTATGTGAGTTCATCAATCACCTTATTGATCTCACCAGAAAATCAGCATCTATTAGAAGAGCAATCGCAGGAATAAGCTCCATCCATACGTTAAGTGGTTTGCCAGACCCAACCAAGGACATAGAAGTAAAGCTCACTTTACGACGCATGCACAGGCAAATTGGTCGATTCAGCCATCAGGCGCTTGGACTAAACAAGACAAAATTAGATAAACTATTAGCAGTGACTGATAACAGTTTAAGGGGCTATCGTGATCGCGCCTTATTGATGACAGCCTATGACACCCTTTGTCGACGGGCTGAGTTGCTATCCTTGCGGGTGGAGGATGTCGATTTGCAAAGCAATAATGACAAGCAATCAATCGCAATTTTTTTAAGAAAAAGTAAAACTGACCAACAAGCCCATGGCAAATGGCTTCCAGTTTCAGCGCAAACATCTAAAGCGATCATGGATTGGATTAAAAATGCTGAACTTAAAGAGGGTTTACTGTTTCGAGGAATTGACCGCGCCAATCAATTGACTAAAAAACTGGATGATAGCCAACTGGCTAAAATATATAAAAAACTCGCCAAAAAAGCTGATTTTAAAGAAGAGGAAATCAGGAATATCAGCGGCCACTCAACAAGAGTTGGTGCAGCACAGGATCTACTGTTATCTGGTGCTAGCTTACCCATTATTATGAATAAAGGTCGCTGGTCTAAATCGGATACCGTAATGCGTTATGTTGAAAAAGTAGGAATTCCCTTTTAAAGCCTATCTATATTCCCTATAAAGAATATCAAAGTACTGTTTACCAATTCGATCCCAAGT
>CBFHHI010000080.1:0-8286 GCA_965655675.1 Methylophilaceae bacterium
TGCCATTTGCATTGGCGGCATTTGGTGTAGTGTTGTCATGGTTCTTTTATATGAAGCGCCCAGATATCCCTGCAACGATTCAGCAAAAATGTCGTTTTATTCATCGTATTTTAGAAAATAAATATGGTTTTGATAGCTTTAATGAACGTGTTTTTGCTGGCGGATCACGATTAATAGGGAATAAATTATGGCAAATTGCTGACGTACAATTGATTGATGGAGCCATTGTTAATGGCACAGCTAAATTGATTGGTAAGCTGTCTGGCGTTGTACGTTATTTGCAATCTGGCATGATTTACCATTATGCATTTGCCATGATTATAGGTGCATTTTTGCTGTTAACTTTTTTTTCTAAGATTTTTTAATGCTAACTGAACATATTTTAAGCTTATCTATTTGGGTGCCTATTTTTGCTGGCGTGCTAGTACTGGCGCTGGGCAATGATAATCGGGCAAGTTTGACTCGCTGGTTAGCATTATTCGGCGCGCTGGCAGGGTTTTTGGTGACTTTGCCACTCTATCAACAATTTAATTTTAGCGAAGGCGGTTTTCAGTTCCAAGAAGTTGATTATTGGATACCTGCTTTTCAGATTTACTACCATTTAGGTGTGGATGGCATTTCTGTGCCATTGATTTTATTGACCAGTTTTACCACCATGATTTGCGTCGTTGCCTCATGGGAAGTCATTACCAAAAACATCGCTCAGTATATGGCTTGTTTTTTAATCATGAGTGGTTTGATGATAGGAGTATTTAGTGCGCTAGATAGTATTTTGTATTACGTATTTTGGGAAGCAATGCTCATACCAATGTTCTTGGTTATTGGTATTTGGGGTGGCCCTAATCGCGTTTATGCAACGATTAAATTTTTCTTATATACATTGCTTGGCTCATTGCTCATGTTAGTCGCTTTCATCTATCTATTCCATGTCACGGGTAGCTTCAATATTGCCAAATATCATGACGTCATATTGCCACTGAATGTGCAAATTTTGATTTTTGTAGCGTTTTTTATGGCGTTTGCCGTCAAAATACCAATGTGGCCAGTGCATACATGGTTGCCAGACGCCCATGTGGAAGCACCAACTGCAGGTTCTGTCGTCTTGGCGGCAGTGATGCTGAAATTAGGGGGCTACAGCTTTTTACGCTTTGCGATGCCAATTGCGCCTGATGCGTCACACTACTTATCAGGCTTTATGATTGTACTGTCGCTGGTTGCGATTTTGTATATTGCATTAGTAGCATTAGTACAAAAAGACATGAAGAAGCTGATTGCTTACTCATCTATTTCCCATATGGGATTTGTCACACTAGGTTTTTTTCTTTTCAGTCAATTAGGCCTTGAAGGCGCAATGGTACAAATGATTTCCCACGGTTTTATTTCGGCTGCAATGTTCTTATGTGTCGGCGTTTTATACGACCGTATGCATAGCAGACAAATTGCTGATTACGGTGGTGTTGCTAACACTATGCCTATATTTGCAGCTTTTGCTGTTTTATTTGCGATGGCGAATAGCGGCCTACCAGGAACAAGTGGCTTTGTTGGTGAGTTTATGGTGATATTAGCAAGTGTTAAGTATGATTTTTGGGTTGCGTTTATTGCAGCGACTACCTTAATTTTTGGCGCTTCATATACCCTATGGATGGTTAAGCGGGTGTTTTATGGAACGGTGGCGAATAGTAAAGTAGCGGCGCTAAAAGATGTAACGCGTCGTGAGTTTGCATTATTGACAGTGTTAGCATTCTTAACTATTGGTATTGGTGTTTATCCACAAGTGATTACCGAGATGACACAGGCCACATCAATCAGATTTTTGAATCACATGGCAATTAGTAAATTACCGACGGCAGGAATGTAAAGTATGGATACAATTAATACCGATCTCTTTATCTCTTTGCCTGAAATTGTCATGCTTAGCATGGCGATGGTTATTTTAATATTAGATTTATTTCTAAATAAAAATAACCGTATGATTATTTACGGCTTGGCACAGGCGACCTTATTTGCCGCAGCCTATCTCGTTTTATCACTGAATGCTTTTGCTATAGATGTTGCATACAGTGGTATGTTTATTAGCGATCCCATCAGCGATGTATTAAAGCTGGCAACGCTGATTGGTGCAGCAATTATGCTTGTTTATACCCGTCATTACATGGTTGTACGCAACTTATTCTCTGGTGAGTATTACGCATTATTATTGTTTGCTACTGTTGGCATGATGGTTATGATTTCGGGCTATAACCTGATTACGATTTATATTGGACTAGAATTATTGTCATTATGTGTGTACGCACTGGTTGCCCTAGATCGTGATAATGCCAGAGCGACTGAAGCGGCGATGAAATATTTTGTCCTAGGTGCATTAGCATCAGGTATGTTGCTTTATGGTATGAGTATGATTTATGGGGTGACAGGCAGCTTGGATATTGCAGCTATTTCAACCAGATTGCAAAATGCCTATGCTCAAAATCCTGACATCATTCATAACCCTGTGCTTATTTTAGGCTTGGTGTTTATTGTATCTGGGTTGGCTTTTAAATTTGGTGCAGTGCCATTCCATATGTGGGTGCCAGACGTTTATCAAGGGTCCCCTACAGCAATCACAATGCTCATCGGATCTATTCCTAAATTTGCTGGTTTTGCAATGGCTTTGCGATTATTAGTGTTTGGGTTATATGGACTGGTTGGCGATTGGCAAGATATGCTATTAATCATGGCAATCCTCTCAATTGCGATTGGTAATATAACTGCAATTGCCCAAACCAACTTAAAACGCATGTTGGCTTACTCTACCATTTCGCATATTGGCTTTTTGTTGTTAGGACTCATGAGCGGTACATTAAATGGATTTGCTTCAAGTATGTTTTACATCTGTGCTTATGTGCTCATGTCGTTGGCTGGCTTTGGTATGATTTTGTTGTTATCTAGAAGAGGGCATGAGGCTGAACAATTAGATGACTTAAAAGGACTCAATAAGCGTAGTCCATGGACGGCATTTTTGATGTTAATTACCATGTTCAGTATGGCAGGCGTACCACCAACTGTCGGCTTCTATGCAAAATTCGCCGTATTACAAGCCGCGCTGCATGAAGGCTTTGTTTGGGTTGTGGTTTTTGCCGTGTTAATGGCCGCTATTGGTGCATTTTATTACTTGCGTGTCATTAAATTAATGTATTTTGACGAGCCACTAGACACCAGTGCTATTAGTGCACCTTTAGATATGAAAATGGTACTCAGCTTGAATGCGCTGGCCTTGTTAGTCATCGGGCTAATGCCACAAGGGCTACTCGAGCTGTGTGGTGCTGCGATTGTTTCAAGCTTCCAATAGTGAGTGACTAGGTTAGGCATTAGTGATGACTGATGCTCGATAAAGTCACTCTATGCCTT
Source organism: Methylophilaceae bacterium (assembly GCA_965655675.1). Taxonomy (GTDB): domain Bacteria; phylum Pseudomonadota; class Gammaproteobacteria; order Burkholderiales; family Methylophilaceae. The sequence continues at coordinate 3,388 of CBFHHI010000080.1, forward strand.
ATTTTTCATCACATTTTGATTTGGTTTAGTTGCCACTGATCTGCGGTCAATTCGCTCATGATGTTGCTTTCATAAACGCAACTCATTTTATTTCTCTATAATCGAATAAGTAAGAGGCGAAGTTGCTTTATAAGTAAGCTATTGATGAGCAAATGGATCATTACTATTGCCTGATTCATAGCGATGAAAAGTAACGATAGCAAAGCATGCGTCATCTTATATATAGACATCGCAGCACTTTTGAGTGTTGGTATATCATAAGATAGGTGTGAAATTGCTGTGGCGTTCGATAGCGTTGCAGAGGTCTCTTCAGTATAACGCTGGTTTAATAGCAGATTTAAAATCAACCTGCTGTTAATGAAATATATTTAACATGGCAAAGGTAGCTTGATGGATAGTAGCGTTAATTTAACAGAACATTGTGTCAGCTCGACGACCATTGCAGAAGGTGGTATGTTAACCATTAAGCGTGATGAAGTGCGCTTGCCAAATGGGAACTTAGGTCAGCGTGAATATGTCCTACATCCAGGTGCAGTCATTATTGTGCCAATACTAAGCAACGGTAATATTGTGTTAGAGCGCCAATTTCGCTACCCTTTGAAACAGATTTTTGTTGAATTGCCTGCTGGGAAAATTGATGGTAATGAAAGTGCTTTAACTGCTGGAATGCGAGAGCTAGGTGAAGAAACTGGCTACAGAGCAGATTACTGGAAGAGCTTAGGTGTTCAGCATCCTTGTATTGGCTATTCAAATGAGGCTATTCATATGTATATTGCGACAGGATTAACCGCTGGTGAGCATAGCCGAGACGCAGACGAAGCGCTTGAGATATTTGATTTGCCTTTTGAAGAGTGTATGTCGATGGTAGAGCGAGGTGACATTACGGATGGCAAAACATTAATTGCTTTACTGCTTACTGAAAAATATTTGGCAAAATAATATGGCTAATATTTTAATTGTTGGCTGTGGAGATCTCGGTGGGACAGTGGCGAAACTATTGTCTAATCATGGGCATATAGTAACCGGTGTTCGCGCTAGTAATATGCCAGTATCTGCTGAAGTTAATGTGATTCAAGCGGATGTGACTGATGTTAATTCATTAGAGCGGCTAGACCAGATCTATCCAAATATTCTGATTTATTGTGTTGCTGCCAATGCACAAACAGATGAAAGTTATCGTCTGCATTATGTAGAAGGTTTGCGTAATGTCTTAAAAACACAAGTCAATAATAGTCATTTGAAGCACGTGTTCTTTGTTTCTAGTACTCGCGTTTATGGGCAGGAAACTGATGTATTGTTAGATGAGTTGACCATCGCCTTGCCTAGCGATTTTGGAGGCGAGCGCCTGTTAGAGGCTGAGCAATTATTAAAAGGCTTGAACTGCAATAGCACATCGGTTCGTCTTTCTGGTATCTATGGACCAAACAGGCAATATTTGGTGAATATGGCAAAAGAGCCAACACGTTGGTCATCACAACATAAATGGACAAATCGTATACATCGAGATGATGCCGCAGGATTCATTTGTTTTTTATGTCAGCAGGTATTATCTGGTCAGGTAATTGAAGACTGTTATATTGGCGTGGATGATTTACCAACATTGCAATATGATGTATTGACATGGATAGCATCAAAGTTAAATGTAGAACAACCGTCAATTAATTTTAATGAGAACGAAAAAGTAGCAGGTAAACGACTCAGCAATCGGCGTATGAGAGAAACTGGCTTTACATTAAAGTATCCTAATTATCAAATCGGCTATAGTGAGATGCTGAAAAATGTTTAATGTGTTATTTGCCTTTTTTATTCTGCTGGGTAGCGTGATTGCTTTTCCAGATGAACAGGATGATTTTACGATTTGGTTAGAGGCAATCAAAGCGGACGCGCGTTCGGAAAACATATCTGAAAGAACAGTTGAAAATACATTTAAAAAAGCAACCTACTTACCTAATGTGATTGTGCTGGACAGATCTCAGCCTGAGTTTGTTTCTACTTTTTTTACTTATATAAACAAACGCATTACAGAAAGTCGGATTAATGAGGGGCGCCAAAAGCTTAATGAAAATAGCGTGCTCCTTCATAAGCTTGAGCAACAGTACGGCGTACCCAAAAATATTATTATAGCTTTCTGGGGTCTTGAGACCAATTATGGCAGTTACAAAGGCAGCTATGCATTACCATCTGCATTAATGACGCTTGCATATGAGGGACGTAGAGCTGATTTTTTTCGTGGACAACTAATGGATTTGATGCGCATTGCAGATGCTGGGCATAGTAGGATTGACGACATGCGTGGATCTTGGGCTGGCGCAATGGGTCATATGCAATTTATGCCATCAACTTTTGTTACTTATGCCGTTGATGGTGATGGTGACGGTCGTAATGATATTTGGAACTCTCTCCCTGACGCATTCTCCTCAGCAGCTAACTATCTATCCCGCATCGGTTGGAAGACCGATGAGCCTGTAGCGCTGGAAGTGCAATTGCCACCACACTTTGATTATGCTCAAGCACAGTTGAGCTTAAGAAAACCATCAACCGAATGGATTCATTTGGGCGTGAGAAAAGCAGATGGCACGCCGCTACCTATTATAGATAATACTGCAATTCTGTTGCCACAAGGCTGGCAAGGCCCAGCATTTCTGGTAGCCAATAATTTTGACGTAATAATGAAATGGAATCGCTCCATCAATTATGCTTTGTCTGTGAGTCATTTAGCGGATCAGTTGCATCAAGATAAGCCTATTATCAACGGTTGGGCTGTTGCGGATTATGCTGGTATTAGCTTCAATCAGGCCTGGGCAATGCAAGCTAAATTAAATGCACTTGGCTTTGATAGTGGTAATCCTGATGGATTTCCAGGTGCTAAAACGCAGCAAGCAATACGAAGTTACCAGCTGCAACGCGGTTTGCCAGCTGACGGTTATCCATCACATGCATTGTTCAGCCAACTCATGAAAGAGCCAACGAAAGAGTCGCATTAATTTTACGATATCAATTGTAAATTAAAGTGTTAGTTAGTTTGCGTGAGATTAAGCAATAAGCTAAAATCACGCCTTCTTAATAAAGAGGCGGTTAGCTCAGTTGGTTAGAGCGCTTGGTCGACATCCAAGAGGTCAGCAGTTCGAATCTGCTACTGCCTACCAAAAAACAAAAAAAGCCGTAAAATTAACGGCTTTTATTATTTATAGTTAGAGATTGCATATGCCCGTCATTCGATTACCCGATGGATCACAACGTCAATTCGATGCGCCTGTCAGTGTTGCAGATGTCGCGATGGATATTGGCGCTGGCCTCGCTAAAGCCGCGCTCGCCGGTAAAGTAAATGGTACGGTAGTCGATGTTAGCTATGTGATTGATACGGATAGTGATTTAGCGATTATCACCGATAAAAATGACGAAGGTTTGGAGATTATTCGTCATTCAACAGCGCATTTGCTGGCTTACGCAGTCAAAGAATTATTCCCTGAAGCGCAAGTGACGATTGGTCCAGTGATTGACCATGGTTTTTATTATGACTTTAGCTATAAACGTGCATTTACACCTGAAGATTTAGCTAAAATTGAAGCAAAAATGACTGAGCTCGCTAAAAAAGATGAACTTGTAACGCGTAAAGTCATGCCGCGTGATGAGGCTGTTGACTACTTTAAAAGCATTAATGAGCAATATAAAGCAGAAATCATTGCCAGTATTCCAGCAGGTGAAGATGTTTCCCTTTACACAGAAGGCAACTTTACGGATTTATGTCGCGGGCCTCATGTGCCGAATACAGGCAAATTAAAAGCGTTCAAACTGATGAAAGTAGCTGGCGCATATTGGCGTGGCGATAGTAATAATGAAATGTTGCAACGTATTTATGGCACAGCTTGGCGTAATAAAGATGAGTTAAAAGCGTATTTATTCCAATTGGAAGAGGCTGAAAAGCGCGATCATCGTAAATTAGGCAAGCAGCTAGATTTCTTCCATATGCAAGATGATGCCCCTGGCATGGTGTTTTGGCACCCTAAAGGTTGGGCATTGTGGCAACAAATTGAGCAATATATGCGTCAAATGTTTATCGATTATGGCTATCAAGAAGTGCGCACGCCATCGGTGCTAGATAAGTCCTTGTGGGAAAAATCGGGTCACTGGCAAAATTATCATGACAATATGTTTGTTACCGCTTCTGAGAATCGCGAATATGCAGTGAAGCCAATGAACTGCCCAGGTCATATTCAAATCTTTAATAGTCATTTGCACAGCTACCGTGATTTGCCGATGCGTTTGGCTGAGTTTGGCTCATGTCATCGCAATGAACCTTCTGGTGCTTTACATGGCTTAATGCGCGTGCGTGGTTTTACGCAAGATGATGCACATATTTTTTGTACAGAAGCGCAAGTGGAAACGGAAGTCGCTGATTTTATTAAAATGCTTTACAAAGCGTATGGCGACTTTGGTTTTAATGAAGTGCTGGTTAAATTATCAACTCGTCCAGAAAAGCGCATCGGTTCAGATGAAGAGTGGGATAGAGCAGAAAAATCACTAGCTAATGCATTAAAAGCGAACGATTTAGATTTTGAATACCTACCTGGCGAAGGCGCGTTTTATGGGCCTAAAATTGAATTTACACTAAAAGATAGTTTAGGCCGTTTATGGCAGTGCGGTACTGTGCAGCTAGACCCTAACCTACCTGAGCGCTTAGGCGCTGAATATGTGGCTGAAGATAACTCGCGTAAACGTCCAGTGATGTTGCATCGTGCCATAGTTGGCTCATTGGAGCGTTTTATTGGGATATTGATAGAAGAAACGGAAGGTTCTTTTCCGGCATGGTTGGCACCAGAACAAGTCGTTATTATGAATATTACGGATCGTCAGGCACAATATTGTGACGATTTAGCAAAAAGATTCAATTCTAGTGGC
>CBFHHI010000081.1:0-8071 GCA_965655675.1 Methylophilaceae bacterium
ATGCAAATGGACGTCAGCTGGTCATCTAGCGCCAATTTATACCTAGAATTATACAAAAAGACGCTATCACGATAATAAAAAGGAGACTTGGCACATTGTATGCTTATTATTAATTAGCTTCTCCAAAGCTAAATCTCCTCCCTTGAGGCGTCATTTTTATATAAATGCCGCCTCATTTTTTATCCAACACTTCTATTTGACAATAAAATGTTCACGATAATACTTAAGTTCATCGATTGATTCATAAACATCTGCAAGCGCTTCATGCTTAGATGATTTTTTAAAGCCCGCATAAATTTCAGGCTTCCAGCGTCTAGCGAGTTCTTTAAAGACACTTACATCTAAATTACGGTAATGAAAAAAAGCTTCAAGCTCTGGCATATAGCGCGCCATAAAACGTCGATCCTGACAAATAGAATTGCCACACATTGGTGACTTACCTGCTGGTACATATTGCGCAAGAAACGTCATCATTTGCTTAGCGGCCGCCTCTTCATCTGTGGTGGATGCTTTTACTTTATCAATCAAACCACTACGCCCATGCGTGCCAGTATTCCATGCATCCATTGCATCTAATACGGCATCTGATTGATGCACTACAATCACTGGAGATTCACCAAGTACATTAAGCTCTGCATCAGTTACAACTGCGGCCAACTCAATAATACGGTCAGAGTCGGGTAATAAACCGGTCATTTCCATATCCAACCAAATTAAATTGTCCTTATTCATCAGATTACGTTCTGCTTCCATCATGATTTCCATTAAAATAGTAAAAAGTTGTGTTGTACTAGAACCATCAACACATAAATGCTTCAAAATACAGTAATCAACATCATATCAGCTTAACGGCGTAGTTTAAAAACATGGCACATACACTTACATTTATTTTTATTGGTTTACTCGCTTTTAGCACAATCATTCGTTTTTGGTTAGGAAAACGACAAATTAATCACGTGCAAGCCCATCGCAATCAAGTACCAAGCGCATTCACGGAAAATATATCATTAGATGCACATCAGAAAGCAGCAGATTATTCCAGCGCCAAAACAAGTTTAGGCTTGAATGAAGTGATCGTACAAGCGTTATTGCTTCTTGTATTCACCATTGGTGGCGGCTTGCAGTGGATAGACACATTATGGACAACAATTGCACCTAATCATGAAATATTAAGAGGCGCGCTTGTTATTTGTAGCGCATTATTGATTAGCAGTCTGGTTGATTTGCCTTTTGATTATTACAAAACATTTGTTGTGGATGAGCGATTTGGCTTTAATAAAATGACACGTCAAATGTTCTTTACAGATTTGATTAAACACAGCATTGTTGGCTTATTGCTTGGTGCCCCACTCTTATTTGCAGCACTATGGTTAATGCAAAGTGCAGGTGAATATTGGTGGTTCTATTTGTGGGTAGTTTGGACTGTATTTAATATCTTAATGCTAGCGGTTTACCCAACTTTTATCGCACCATTATTTAACAAGTTCACACCACTTGCAGATGAAAGTCTCAAATCAAGAATTGAATCATTATTGGCTAAATGCGGTTTTAAATCGCAAGGCCTGTTTGTAATGGATGGATCAACAAGAAGCAGTCATGGTAACGCTTACTTTACTGGCTTTGGCAGTAGCAAGCGCGTGGTTTTTTTCGACACTTTACTTGAACGCCTTAATACAGAAGAGATTGAAGCTGTACTTGCGCATGAGTTAGGTCATTTTAAACATCACCATGTGATTAAACGTATCGTGATGATTTTTTTCGTGAGCTTTTTGGGTCTGGCTTTATTAGGCTGGCTGATTGATCAATCTTGGTTCTTTCAAGGCTTAGGCGTAACCACAGAGAGCACCTACATGGCATTGTTGCTATTTATGCTTGTATCACCAGTGTTTTTATTCATTATTCGTCCTTTGATGGCCAGTTATTCAAGAAAAAATGAATTTGAAGCGGATGATTATGCTGCTAAAAATGCAAGTGCAAAACATTTAGTAGAAGCATTAGTGAAACTGTATCGTGATAATGCGTCAACTTTGACGCCCGATCCTTTGCATTCTGCTTTTTATGACTCGCATCCACCTGCTAGCACCCGTATTTCTAAATTAACGGCGTATACTAGCTAAAACAGAGCGCCAAATACAATTACCCTAAAAATGACACATGAATAAACTGATTTTTTTGATAGCTTGCTTAATCAGTTTTCATGCTGTTGCAAATGACTTATTTGCATTAGCGAATGTAAAAGCTGGAAAAGCATTGGTGGAGCAACACTGTATCAGTTGTCATGCCTCTAGCTATGGCGGTGATGGCTCAGAAATCTATACGCGTGCCTTCCGTAAGGTAGAGTCTAAAACTGGTCTTGTTGCACAAGTGCGCGCTTGCAATACCAATTTAGATTTAAAGTGGTTCGAAGAAGATGAATTGAATGCTGCAGCTTACCTTAATCAGCAGTATTACCACTTTGAATAATCACTCTACTTTGCAAGGCCTGGTTGTCGCCGCTTATGGCAAACGCTATACCGTCGAACTATCTGATAAGACAAAAATTAGCTGTGTTACGCGTGGAAAAAAAACAGATCTTGCGTGTGGCGATATCGTCAACATCAAATTAACCGATAGACGAGAAGGCGTTGTTGAATCCAGCGAACCTCGCAAGAGCCTGCTCTATCGTAGTAATGCTTATAAAAGCAAAATTCTTGCATCGAATGTCACCCAAGTTGTGATTGTTTTGGCCACACAACCTAGCTTTTATGAAGGTCTATTAAATCGTTGTTTAACAGCAGCAGAAGCCGCTAATATCAAACCATTAATTGTGTTGAACAAGTGTGACTTAGCTGAAGCCAACGATGCAAAAAACAAATTAAAAGTATATAAAGATTTAGGCTATGAAATTATTTATTTATCAGCCAAAGAAGATGTTGCACCACTGCTTCCTTATTTAAAAGGACAACGCAGTGTATTGGTTGGACAATCTGGCATGGGAAAATCAACCATTATTAATGCATTGCTACCAAACGCGAATATACGTACACAAGAAATTAGCAATAGTCTAGATAGCGGCAAGCACACAACGACCGCAACCCATTTATATTATCTGGATGAAAATAGCACATTAATTGATTCACCTGGATTACAGGAGTTTGGGCTTAACCACTTAACACAGGAAGATTTAGAGCTCTCCTTCATTGAGTTTAAACCTTATTTAGGCCATTGTCGTTTTAATAATTGCAAACATCAAGTTGAGCCAGATTGTGCTCTGAATAAAGCTGTTGATGAAGGTAAAATTAACCCAGTGAGGATGGCTTTTTATCGGGAGCTATCGCTAGCGCTTTTATTGAATTGAATCATCTTACTTTTTGGGGCAATATGTGACCAAGACTGCATTTATTTCACACCCAGACACTTTATTGCATGTGATGGATGGCAGCCATCCTGAATCACCTGCTCGAATTTCTGCAATTAAAAATGCGATTCTGGCATCTGATTTATCGGATAAACTATATTTTTATGACGCTCCAAAAGCATCTAAAGAAGCGGTTTTATATGCACATGATGCGGCTTACGTTGACTATATAATCAATATTGCGCCCAAGGCAGGCTTAGTTCAGCTTGATAGGGATACCGCAATGGGGCCAATGAGTTTGGATGCGGTGCTGTATGCCAGCGGTGCTGTGATTCACGCAGTCGATTTAATCATGCAAAAAGAAGTTGATAATGCCTTTTGTTGCATTCGTCCACCAGGCCATCATGCAGGACGTGCAAATAGCGGAGGCTTTTGTATTTTCAACCATGTTGCGATTGGAGTAAGTTATGCGCTCAATAGATACCGACTAAAACGAGCTGCTATTATTGATTTTGATGTACATCATGGCGATGGTACAGAAGATATCTTCAAAAACAATCCCAATGTCATGCTTTGCTCAACATTCCAGCACCCTTTTTATCCTTATCGTGGTGCTGAAACAAGTAGTAGCCATATCATCAATGCACCCTTGCCTGCAAAAAGTGATGGTCAATCCATCAGAAAAATATTTGAAGAGAAGTTTAAGCCAGCTTTACTGCAATTTAAACCTGATATTATTTTTATCTCTGCCGGGTTTGATGCACATATTAATGACCCATTAGCAGACCTTGCCTTAACAAAAGAAGACTACGCATGGATAACAAACTGTATTAAAGGAATTGTAAACAATTGTTATCACAACCGCATTGTATCTTCTCTCGAGGGCGGATATCATTTACCATCATTAGCTGAATGTGCTTATGCGCATATAACAATGTTGAATAGTCATTATGGGTGATATCACACACGAAAAAATACTCTGTAATCAATTGGCACTCGGCATGTTTATCTCAGAACTAGACAAGCCTTGGATAGAGTCTGACTTTATGCTGCAAGGATTTATTTTAGACAATCAAGCAGATTTAGAAAAAATTGCCGCCTCTTGTGCTTATGTTTATATTGACAGAACAAAATCAGTTGGCAATCAATTTATAGCCATCAAAAAAATAAAGATTGAAATACCCAGACATTCCTCTATTCGCCTCAAAGCACCAGTACAGCTTGATAACAAAAAAAATCCAGTCTTGAGCAAAGCAAACCGTGGTGAAAAAGTATCTTTTATGGATATCTTACGTGAAGTAAGGGCTTATCAAGCACCAACATTTAACGATTCATCAAACGTAATCAGCGAGCAAGCAAACTCGAATAATAAGGTGAAACACACTTCAACAGTACAAGATACCAATATCAAAAACGCGATCGCAACCAACACAAATACGTCGGTAGAAACGCAACAACAATCTGCTAGCTTTATTGATCATCTTAGCCATTTAGCGCTTGGTCTTTTTAATAAAAAGCGCCCTAAAAGTACACCAGGGCTAGATGAAAGACTCACTAGAGCGAGTCATGATCTGAGTAATGAAGAGTTAATAATTTATGAATTAGAGCCCTCCGTTGAGGAGGAAATGGCCTATATTTATCCTGTATTTGAAGAGTCGACGATAGTGACACGGGATATATTTGATGCGATTGCAAATGGCAAACAAATTGACATTACTAGTGTTGGTGACGTACTAGATAGCATGGTTGAAAGTATCGGCAGAACCCCTGATGCATTGTTATGGCTATCAAAGCTTAAAAAAGCTGACGGACATTCTTATCAATTAGCACTGCATGTTTCGGTGACTTTAATGGCTTTTAATAACTTTTTGGCTCTACCAAAAGAACAAGTGAAACTAGCAGGATTTGCTGGGTTGTTGCAAGACATAGGTAAAGCCAATATCTCACCAACAGTGTTACTCAAAAAAGGGAAACTAACGCCTGAAGAGTATGTTTACGCCCAAACACACGTTAATGAAAGTTTAGCTATTTTAGAACAAACACCAAACATTCCACCAGGCGTTTTGCAGCTGGTGTCAGAACACCATGAACGCTTTAATGGGAGTGGTTATCCTGCAAAGCTTAAGGGCAACGAATTAAGTTTATTATCGCAATCAACAGGACTTATTGATACCTATTGTGCAATAACCAACCATAGAAGTTATGCACAGGCTGCTTGCCATCAACAGGCCCTCGATGAAATTCACTCACTGAGTGGTAAGCAGTTTTCAAGCGAAATTATTAACCAACTCATTCAATTTATGGGCATTTACCCTGTGAGCTCTTTGGTTGAGCTGAATACTGGTGAAGTTGCGGTTGTTATTCAACAAAACCAAGTGCGACGACTCATGCCTCGTATTATGCTCTTACTTGATCACAACAAAGAGCGTTACCACAATCCCATCGTATTAGATTTGATTTATCAGCCAGTTGCACCCAACGGAGAAGTCTATCGTATTAATAAAGGCATTCCTTCTGATAGCTACGGACTTAACCCAAATGAATTCTACGTTTAATTAAAGAACAATCATGCACGGGCTAAGCAAAAATATAGGTGAAATAGAAATAATATTTAGTACAAAGGAATTGCTAGAAAAGCTTGAGCAACACCAATTAAAGCAACCGTCTGTCTTTACTAAACTATCCGCCGATACAGTAGCTCTAACCACGCTGGAAAAGGCATATCAAGATAATGTATATTTGTTAGATTTGATTGAAACAGTAAAAAACTGGCATCCAAATAACGATGCATTGACATTTACAAGCAATCTCAACCAACTTATTTATCGTTGCCTGAACGCTTTCAATCATCATGCACACATTGATCAAATTTTAAGTGTTTTGAAATGCTTTACATTAAAAAGCCTATTTGGCTTTTCTAAAACAACACAATTTCACTTATTTATTCATCATCTTTTTATTGAGTCTCTCAACCAATACCACCTGACCGTTTTTGACTATGCCGTTAATTATGATGAAAACAGCCAGCTACCGCATTCTCATCAGCTAAAATCAGCACTTAATTTCCTTTCAAATCAAGGAGATGAAATCAGCGTTTTACTCTCGTTACAGTTTCAAATAGATAGCAATGCTTTTTTATTACCTAAATCAACCTCTCATGATTTAAACAAACAGTTAGCAGATATCCTTGAAAAAAATAAAGGCGCTACCAATCAGTTGTATTTTAACGGGGACTATAAATTTGATCTATTGCTAGTCAATATAGATAACCTAATACAAATTGACTTGCTTATTACTAAAATATTCAGGGCTTTTGAAGATGTTGTGTTTATCAATCAGCAATCCATTCTAGTAAAACCCTTTATTGGCTATTCCTATGCGAATAACTTCGAATTAAATGCAGTCGATCTTATCCAACACGCAAAGTTAGCACTCGAGCATGCCATAAATACTCAACAACCTTATTGTGCATACAGTGATGCGATAGAAAAAATGATGCGCGACAAACTCGTCATAGAGTCTAAAGTGTTAGAAGCTTTTGATAGCAATAATCTTGCTTTGAACTTGCAACCTATAATCGATTTAAAAAGTGCAAAATGTGTAGGTGCAGAGCTATTGTTACGTGGCTTTGACCGATCTGGAACTTCTATCTCCCCCAATATCATCATTGAAGTATTAAATAATGCAGGTAAAGGACAGCTGTTTACTCGCTGGCTGATTAACTCTGCTTGTCGGTATACGCATGAACTACAGACTATCTATCATCTTAATATCTATCTAGCGGTTAATTTGCGTGCCGAGGACTTATATGACACCGAACTACCTGCATTATTTTCTAACGCTTTATCCATGTGGTCACTTGATCCTAAAAGTATAATTTTAGAAATTAACGAGCATGGCATTTTAGAGGCAAATGATCAAACATCTAGCGTCATTCACTCTCTATCAATGTTAGGCTTTAAGTTTGCTCTAGATGATTTTGGAACTGGTCTTTCTTCACTAGCTCGATTGCGGGCACTGCCAATCGATTTACTGAAGATTGATCAATCTTTTGTTAAAAATATTGCTGTATCACAAGAGGATTATGAAATCGTACAATCCATTGCTATGCTGGCTAAGAGCCTCAATCTAGAAGTGATTGCAGAAGGAGTAGAAAGCCAAGCTTGTCTAGAAAAGCTTAAGCAACTACACGTTGATAAGGTTCAAGGGTATTTTTATGCTAAAGCACTGCCCTATGAAACATTTATTGAGTGGGCACAAGCGCACTGAGTTGAGATGTTATAATCCATACTTTGATAGTATCTTTGAGCAGCTCAATCAACCATGGAAATCACTACACGCTTAGAATTTGATGCTGGGCATCGCATTCCCAACCATAAGAGTCAATGCCGAAATTTGCATGGTCATCGCTATGTGATTGAAATTACCCTAAGTGGCGACATTATTCAAAATGAAAAAACGTCAGAAGATGGCATGGTAATGGACTTCTCTGATGTGAAGCGTATCGCACGTGAAAGTGTGGTTGACGTCTGGGATCATGCATTTTTAGTATATCGAAATGACAATGTGATACTGGATTTTTTAAATACACTGCCTAATCATAAAACAGTTATTTTTGAAACGGTACCTACTGCAGAAAACATGGCTGCTGAAGCATTCAGAATATTAAAAGGTCAATATCAGGACATTTACGGCAACCACTTAATATTAAAACGCGTTAGGCTATATGAAACG
>CBFHHI010000082.1:0-7789 GCA_965655675.1 Methylophilaceae bacterium
ACCGACCAATGATTAACATTGAACTTAATGCAATAATAATTGACTAAATTAGTAGGTTATTATAAAATACAAGCATAATTTAAGGACTAATCAACACTAAAATGAGACTAACTACCAAAGGCCGATGTGCTGTAACTGCAATGCTAGACCTTGCGTTGAACGAGGTGGATATCGATGGCGCATTGAAGCCAGTTACACTTGCTGCTATTAGTGAGCGGCAAGAAATTTCACTTTCTTATCTAGAGCAGTTGTTTAGCCGTTTACGTCGTCGAGACTTGGTGAGCAGTATACGTGGTCCTGGCGGTGGTTATAATTTGGCGAAAACAAAAGCAGAAATTTCGATTTCTGCCATTATTGCAGCTGTTGATGAAAACATTGATGCTACTCAATGTGGCGGCAAAGAAAATTGCCATGGTGCCAGCGGCCGCTGCATGACCCATGAACTTTGGGAAACATTGAATACTAAAATTTTAGATTATTTATCTGATGTGAGCTTAGCTGACATGGTGAATGCGCGGATGGAAAAAGAGCGTGGCGCCGTTATGTTCACTGGCCGTAAATCTTGTGATAGCAATAAGGTGGCTGTTAATGGCTAATGTTTATTTTGATCATAACAGCACCACAGCGCTAAAGCCGCCAGTGCTTGAGGCAATGTTGCCTTATATGACAAACCAACACGGCAACCCAGCAAGCCAGCACAGCTTTGGCCGTCATGCGCATGAAGCGATTGAACAGGCACGTCGTCAAGTAGCACAAGCGGTTGGCGCGCAGGCAAATCAAGTTATTTTCACTGCTAGCGGCACTGAAGCCAATAATTTTGCGATGACTGGTATTGCAAGCAATATGACACAAGCGCAATTATTAACCAGTAGCATTGAGCATCCTTGTGTGTCTAATCCTGCAAAAGCCATGCAATATCGCGGTTGGCAAGCGAACAGTATTCCAGTCAATAGCCATTGTGAGTTGGATATGCAAGCCTTGCAAACACAGCTGGATGCGCCGACTAATTTGGTATCAGTAATGTTAGCCAATAACGAAACTGGTGCAATTCAAGACATTGAACAAGTGGTTGCATTAGCAGCAATAAACAAGGTGTTGGTGCATACCGATGCTGTACAGGCGCTAGGCAAAATAAAGGTTGATTTTGCGGCACTGGGCGTACACGCAATGACGATTTCTAGCCATAAAATTGGTGGTCCATTGGGTGCTGGGGCGTTGGTGTTGAATAAGCGTGTTGATATCCAGCCGCTGCTTTATGGTGGTGGTCAAGAAAAAGGATTACGCAGCGGTACCGAAAATATTGCAGCGATTGTTGGCTTTGGCGCTGCTTGTGAATTAGCAACACAATCGCTTGGTAATTTTGCCGCACACACTGAAGCATTACGCAACTTATTGGAAGCAGGTTTGACAGAAATGAATGCTGTGATTTTTGGGCAGCAGGCAAGGCGGCTGCCTAATACCAGTTTTTTTGCTTTTAAACATATTGATGGCGAAACATTGGTCACCGCTTTAGATAAATTAGGCTTTGCTGTTGCTAGCGGCTCAGCTTGTTCTAGTGCAAGTGGTGAGCCTAGCCATGTGTTATTAGCAATGGGTATTGATGCTGATACTGCGCGCGGGGCGATTCGCGTTAGCTTTAATGCTGACAATACCGTGTTACAAGTGAATGCATTTTTAATTGCATTAAGGACTGCGCTACAAGATTTAAGACAATTGACTGCTGTAGCGGCTTAATAAAGAAACATTAATTTAAGGAAATTAGAACGTAATGGAAAGAATGCCGATTTATTTAGATTATTCAGCCACAACACCTGTTGATCCACGTGTTGCTGAAAAAATGATTCCCTATTTAACAGAACAGTATGGTAACCCTGCTTCTCGTAGTCATCCTTATGGCTGGTCTGCCGAAAAAGCAGTCGAAAACGCACGTGAAGAAGTGGCAAAACTAGTCAATGCTGATCCAAGAGAGATTGTTTGGACATCGGGCGCAACCGAATCTAACAATCTTGCGATTAAAGGGGCTGCACACTTTTATAGCGGTAAAGGCAAGCATATTATTACCGTTGCAACAGAACATAAAGCAGTGATTGATCCTGTGCGCGAATTAGAGCGCCAAGGTTTTTCGGCAACCTTTTTAGAGCCTGATGAAAATGGCTTAGTGGATGTTGAAAAATTTAAAGCAGCTATTCGTCCAGATACCGTTTTAGCTTCTGTGATGTTTGTGAACAACGAAATTGGTGTGATTCAAGAGATTGAAGCGATTGGTCATATCTGCCGTGAGCACGGTGTGATTTTTCATGTTGATGCCGCACAAGCAACAGGCAAAGTTGATATCGATTTAGCAACGCTACCTGTTGATTTAATGAGTTTTTCTGCGCATAAAACGTATGGGCCTAAAGGTATTGGCGCTTTATATGTGCGCCGTAAACCGCGTATTCGTATTGAAGCGCAAATGCATGGTGGTGGTCATGAGCGTGGTATGCGTTCTGGTACATTAGCGCCACATCAAATTGTAGGGATGGGCGAAGCATTTAGAATCGCACGCGAAGAAATGCATGCAGAAAATGAACGTATTCGTATGTTGCATAATCGGCTACTCGCAGGCTTAACTGACATTGATGAGACCTATGTTAATGGCGATTTAAGTCTACGCGTACCACATAATTTGAATGTTAGTTTTAATTATGTAGAGGGCGAATCACTCATTATGGCGATTAAAGGTATTGCGGTATCTAGCGGCTCGGCCTGTACTTCAGCTAGCTTAGAACCTAGCTACGTGCTACGTGCGCTTGGTCGATCAGATGAGTTGGCTCATAGTTCTATTCGTTTTTCGATTGGCCGATTCACGACTGAAGCCGATGTGGATTACACCATTCAGTTATTGAAAGACAAAATTGGAAAACTGCGCGAATTGTCACCACTTTGGGAGATGTTTCAAGATGGCGTTGATTTATCCAAAGTAGAATGGGCAGCTCATTAAAATAAGCCCCTTTGCGCCTAGCTGATTTTTTGAAAGGCTTGCCTAGCAATGCTGTGGCAGTCTTCTCCGCTGAGAGGCAAAAAAATCAAGCGAATGAGGCGATGATAGTGTAATTGGTAGCGCAAACCGAACAAATGCATCAGTTGTATAGCATTTTAATTATAGGAGAAATGAAATGGCATATTCAGATAAAGTATTAGACCACTATGAGAATCCGCGTAATGTGGGTTCTTTAGATAAAAACGACCCTAATGTTGGCACTGGCATGGTCGGTGCGCCAGCTTGTGGTGATGTGATGAAGTTGATGATTAAAGTGAATGATGCTGGCTTGATTGAAGACGCAAAATTTAAAACCTATGGCTGTGGATCTGCTATTGCCTCTAGCTCTTTAGTGACTGAGTGGTTAAAAGGCAAAACAGTAGAAGAGGCATACGAGATTAAAAACTCAGCAATTGCGGAAGAGCTAGCGTTACCACCTGTCAAAATCCACTGTTCTGTATTGGCAGAGGATGCTATTAAAGCTGCTGTAGCTGATATTCGAGCAAAGCAAGCGGTAAAAGAGGCGTTGTAAATGGCAATTAGCTTAACTCCTGCCGCTGCGCAACGTGTAGAAAAGTTTCTTGCCAACCGTGGCAAAGGCATTGGTTTGCGCTTAGGTGTCAGAACCACTGGCTGTTCTGGCATGGCGTACACCTTAGAGTTTGTTGATGATTTGCAAACTGAAGACATGACGTTTGAGAGTCATGGCGTTAAGGTAATTGTGGATCCGAAAAGCTTGGTTTATATCGACGGGACAGAGCTAGACTTTACAAAAGAAGGCTTAAATGAAGGCTTTAAATTCAATAATCCAAATGTTGCTGATGAATGTGGCTGTGGGGAAAGTTTTACTGTTTGAGCGTGAGTAAAGTGAATGAGAACTACTTTGACCTATTTGCCCTTCAACCGGCATTTATCATTGATACAACTGCATTAGAAAGTCAATATCGCCATATTCAATCGGCTGCACATCCTGACCGGTTTGTGACAGCCACATCGGCTGAAAAACTGAAGTCAATGCAATTAGCAACGCTGGCTAATGAGGCTTATCAAACCCTCAAAAAACCAGCATCAAGGGCTAAATATTTGCTGTCGCTACAGGGCATCGATGCAACGGAAGAAACCAATACCAGCATGCCTGCAGATTTTTTAATGCAGCAAATGGAGTGGCGCGAGGCGCTAGAGGATTTGAAAGCAGCAAAAGATGTTGATGGTTTAGATGCGCTAGCAAAAGAAATGCGACAAGCAGCGGCTGTATTAACAACTGAATTAGCGAATGCGTTTGATACTGAAAACAATTTAACAAGCGCAACAGCAACAACACGAAAACTCATATTTATAGATAAAGTGTGTGAAGACATTAATAAAGCCATCACACAAATAGAAGACTAATGGCATTACTACAAATTTCTGAACCCGGCATGAGTGCCGCGCCTCACCAGCATAAATTGGCAATCGGCATTGATCTTGGCACAACAAACTCACTGGTTGCCACAGTGCGTAGCGGCATGAGCACAGTATTGCAAGACGAGCATGGCCGTTCGTTATTGCCTTCTGTAGTGCGTTATACCGCCGATGGTGAAGTGGTTGTTGGGCATCAAGCACAAGCCAAACAAAGCGAAGACCCTATCAATACAATTGTTTCTGTCAAACGTTTTATGGGCCGAGGCATTAAAGACATTACAGATAAGGCGCATATTCCTTATCATTTTGTTAGTCATCACACGGCAGAAAACACGGCTGATGGTATGTTGCATCTTGATACTCGCGCTGGCTTGAAAAGCCCAGTCGAGATTTCTGCTGAGATTTTAAAAACATTAAAGACACGCGCTGAAAAAGCATTAGGTGGTGAATTGACAGGGGCAGTGATTACTGTGCCCGCTTACTTTGATGATGCACAACGCCAAGCGACCAAAGATGCAGCAAGACTCGCTGGATTACACGTGCTACGTTTACTAAACGAGCCAACTGCTGCGGCTGTAGCCTATGGATTAGATAATGCAGCTGAAGGTGTTTATGTGATTTATGATTTAGGCGGCGGAACATTTGACGTTAGCATTTTGCATTTATCAAAAGGTGTATTTGAAGTGTTAGCGACCAATGGTGATTCTGCTTTAGGTGGCGACGATTTTGATCACCGTATTTATTGTTGGATACTGGATCAAATACGTGAGCAAAGCGCAGACAAAACGCCATTAAAAGAAGAAGATACACGGTTATTATTGACAAAAGCGCGCCAAGCAAAAGAGTTTTTAACCGACAATGATGAAGCACAAATTGTCTGTAAATTAAGCAATGGTTATGCAGTGGATGTCACTTTATCTAGTGAGATATTCATCACGCTAACGCAAACCTTGGTGAACAAAACGTTGAGCCCTATGCGCAAAGCCATGCGCGATGCCAATTTAGAGTTAGCCGCAATCAATGGCGTTGTGATGGTTGGTGGTGCTACGCGCATGCCACATGTGCGCCATGCCGTACAAGATTTTTTTCAGCAAGAACCACTGACTAATTTAGATCCTGACAAAGTGGTGGCATTAGGAGCAGCCATTCAAGCCAATGTATTAGCTGGCAATCGTAGTGATGAAGATTTATTGTTACTGGATGTCACGCCGCTATCACTAGGGCTTGAGACCATGGGCGGTTTGGTAGAAAAGATTATTCCTCGCAACTCCACCTTACCTGTTGCGCGCGCGCAAGACTTTACTACCTTTAAAGATGGTCAGACGGCGATGAGCATTCATGTGCTACAAGGTGAACGCGACCTGGTGAGTGCTTGCCGATCATTGGCGCGATTTGAGTTAAGAGGCATTCCACCCATGACAGCTGGGGCAGCACGTATTCGTGTGACTTTTCAAGTGGATGCTGATGGCTTATTATCCGTGAGCGCTCGTGAAGAAACCAAGGGCATAGAAGCCAGTATTACGGTCAAGCCATCGTATGGTTTAAGCGAAGATGAAATTACCAATATATTAAAATCATCTTTTGGCACTGCAGAAGAAGATAAACAGGCGCGCGCATTAGCTGAGGCAAAAATAGATGCCATGAGCTTAATCAGTGCAATTAACATTGCATTGCAACAAGATGGTCATCTGCTTTCTGATGCAGAAAATAACGACATCCAATTACAGCTAACCGCATTAGAACAACAATTAAGCACAGAAGATAGTCGCGCTTTGCATGATGCAACGAGCGCATTGAATGATGCCACTGCTCATTTTGCGGCAAAACGGATGGATGCTAGTGTGAGCCGCGCATTGGCTGGTAAAAATATTGATGAGGTTAATTTAACATGATGAATTTTATAATCGAAAAGCTGGGGAAATAAACATGCCACAAATTATTGTATTACCGCATGAAGAACTTTGCCCTGATGGTGCAGTCATTGATGCCAAAAAGGGCGAGTCGATTTGTCAAAACTTATTAGACAATCATATTGATATTGATCACGCGTGTGACCAAGTTTGCGCTTGTACGACTTGCCATGTCATTGTGCGCGAGGGTTATGCAACATTGAATGAAGCAGAGGATGCAGAAGATGACTTGCTAGATAAAGCATGGGGTTTAGAACCACATTCGCGACTTTCTTGCCAAGCAATTGTCGGCGAAACGAATTTAGTGGTAGAAATTCCTAAATACTCAATTAATATGGCAAAAGAAGGTCATCGTTAGTTAGATTTTATGCGGAAATTGAAGTCACATAAAATATTGAAGTCACATAAAATAAAGTGACTTTAATAAATAAAAAAGGTGGAATATCCACCTTTTTTACATTAACTCTTTTTAAACGCCGACAAACGTATCATCCATAAATCTCACTTTGCCTGTTGCAATATCATACACGGCACCAACGATACCAATGTCTTTTGCTTGCGTCATATCTTCTAGGATATCACTGCAACGCAATATACTTTCTATTTGATATTTCACATTAAGCTCACATACTTTTTGAACGAAGTCATCATTCTTTGAACAACGATCTTCCACGGCGGTAATGGTTTTTTCATGTCGAATAGACGGTTTAATCATATTAATAATTTCGCCAATATGGCCATCTTTAAAATCATCGCAAGCGGCTTTTACAGCGCCACAGCTCGTATGTCCCATTACAACAATGAGTTTTGCACCTAAATATTTGCTACCAAATTCTAAACTGCCGATGCCTTTATCTGAAGCGATATTACCCGCCAAGCGAACACTAAATATATCGCCTAATGCTTGGTCAAACAGCATTTCGACTGGCGCACGTGAATCACTGCAACTAAGCACTGAAGCAAATGGATGTTGCTGATTTTTAGTCAGCTGAATCAGTGTCTTAAAATCCTTCTCGTCTTCATTCTGGTTAACAAATCGTGCATTACCCTCTGTAAGAATATCTAACGCTTCTTTGGGTGTCATTTTGTCACGGTCAATTAAAGGATGCTTATACATTGATACCTTTCTATTAATTAAAAAACAAATACGTTAATTGTTTAAGATTTTGGTGTAACGAAACCAATTGTTTCAACATCAATATTTTTAAGTTTTGCATGCAAGTGGTAGTCGCGAATAAACTCAGCAACATCGTAAGAAATAGACTTGCTCTTTGAGCAGTCAATCACTACTTTGCCATTTTTAGGAATAGCTTCTAAAGCGTCGATAATGCTCGCTTTGTTAAAGAAAGAAACTTCTTGTGCTAACTCAATATGGTGCACTGCTCGACCATCTTGAGTTGATTGTGTACCTTTCATATAATGCGAATTGCGATAGCTATGATGTAATGTAAATACAACA
>CBFHHI010000083.1:0-7760 GCA_965655675.1 Methylophilaceae bacterium
CGCTGACCCGCAGACGGCGACGGCCGGTGGACTTCCTGGTGGACTGCATAGCGCTAAAGTTTGTCATGTCTATAAACCCGTTTTTTGTTGACGGGTTGATTATGACCAGACCGGCCGCGAGTTGGAGTGTATGCTCTTGCTGATGGTGACCTATCTGACGGCAAGCCTGATCATCTCCGGTGCGATGAACGTCTACAACAATTCCGTCAAATTGAAGGAGCGTTGAGATGGCGAACCCGTCCAAAAATAATATCGCCTATGTTCGGACAACCATGCTCACCGAACAAGCGCCGCCGATCACTGCGGCTGGTCCGGTCCTCTGGATCCGCACCAACCTCTTTTCCGGCCCCTTCAACACGATCGCGACCCTTGTCGGCCTTTACTGCGTGTATTGGCTGGTGGGGCATATCGGCCCGTGGTTCCTGTATTCCGTCTGGAATGCCAATAGCTTGGCCGAATGCCGCGAGATTCTGAACGGCGTGAATGCCGCCTGCTTTGGCGTCATCAAAGACCGTTGGCACCAGCTGCTCTTTGGCTTCTACCCGCCAGAGGCCTATTGGCGCCCGACCCTCGCCTTCGTTCTGATGATCGTCGCGATGGCCCCGATCCTGTTCGAATCGGTTCCGCGCAAGGTCTTGTGGTTCTCGGCCATCTTCCCGGCGCTGGCCTTCTGGCTGCTTTGGGGCGGAACGATCTGGTTCTCCGTCGTTGGGATGCTTGGTTTTGGGATCGGCTATGCGGTCTATCGCGCCTTGGTGAAAAACATGCTGTTGGCCACGATTGCCGCCGTTCTGGTGCCGATCCTGTTCTGGCTGTTCCTTCTGGGGCCGATTTCCGGCGCCTTGTCAGAGGCTCTTCCCATCGGCATCCGCAAGATCGACTCGGATGAATTTGGCGGCTTCATGATCTCCATCATCATCGGCGTCACAGGCATCGCCCTGTCGCTGCCGATCGGGGTTTTGCTGGCACTGGGTCGGAAATCAGATCTGATGCTGGTCAAATGGATCTGCGTCGGCTTTATCGAGTTCATTCGCGGCGTGCCGCTGATCACCCTGCTGTTCACCGCCTCCTTGCTGTTGAACTACTTCCTGCCGCCGGGCACGAATTTCGACATCGTGCTGCGCGTGGTGATCATGGTGACCCTCTTTGCCGCGGCCTATATGGCCGAGGTGATCCGGGGGGGCCTCGCCGCCCTGCCGCAGGGCCAGTATGAGGCCGCTGACGCCCTCGGGCTCGATTATTGGAAGGCGCACCGGCTGATCATCATGCCGCAGGCGCTGAAAATCTCGATCCCCGGTATCGTCAACACCTTCATCGGCCTGTTCAAGGACACCACGCTGGTGGTCGTGATCGGCCTGATGGACCCGATCGGGCTGATCGGCAACATCCGCGCCGACAGCAACTGGAACGGCTACGGGGAGTAATGATGGCAACATCATTTCTTTAATCGCCGCTGTGGTTAATAGGTCAACTGCTTTGCCATATTCAGGTTTGCCACTACCATCCATAATTCCTTTGATATCACGGAATTGGCGACGTACTTCTTCAACAACAGCACCAGCCGCACGCCCAACCGCTTCCATTGCCATTGCCGCAAATAAGAATGGAATTAAACCACCAATAAATAAACCAATAATCACCATTGGATCACTTAAGTCAAAGTTCGCCACAATGCCAGCGGACTCTAGCTTATGAGTATAATCTGCGAATAATACAAGCGCAGCTAAGCCAGCTGAACCAATCGCATAACCTTTGGTCACTGCTTTTGTCGTATTACCAACCGCGTCCAATGGATCTGTTACATCCCGTACGCTACTTGGCAACTCTGCCATCTCGGCAATACCGCCCGCATTGTCTGTAATCGGGCCATATGCATCTAATGCAACCACAATGCCTGCCATACTTAACATTGATGTCGCTGCAACTGCAACACCATATAAGCCGCCTAAGTGAAATGATGTCCAAATCGCCAAACAAACAGACAGCACAGGCCAAGCAGTTGATTTCATTGAAACACCAATGCCAGCAATAATATTAGTGGCATGACCAGTTGTAGATGCTTGTGCTACATGTCTGACTGGCGCATATTCAGTCCCAGTGTAATATTCTGTAATCCAGACTAATAATCCGGTTAATACTAATCCAACTGTGCATGCGCCGAATAAAGCATTGGCAGTCACTGTTTTAGTGTCAATCAAAATACCATCTGGGAACATTTGCATAGTGACGAAATAAAATGCAATTAGCGATAACACGCCAGCAACCGCCAGCCCTTTATAAAGAGCAGGCATCACATTTTTCATCGTTGGCTTTGCCTTTACAAAAAAGCAACCAATAATAGAAGCAATGATAGAAACAGCCCCTAGCATGAGTGGAAACAAGACGCCATTAGAACCGCTGTTATGCACAACCAAACCACCTAGCACCATGGTTGCAATCAAAGTCACTGCATAGGTTTCAAATAAGTCGGCAGCCATCCCTGCGCAGTCGCCAACGTTGTCGCCCACATTATCTGCAATCACTGCAGGATTACGTGGATCGTCTTCGGGAATTCCAGCTTCTACTTTGCCAACCAAGTCAGCACCGACATCAGCACCTTTGGTAAAGATACCACCGCCTAAACGTGCAAAAATAGAGATAAGTGAAGAGCCAAATGCTAAGCCAATTAATGGATTCAGATTATCAGCATTCTCTGCACCTAAATACCAATAAAAACCAGCAACGCCTAATAATCCTAAACCAACCACTAGCATGCCAGTAATGGCGCCGCCCTTGAACGCAACATCCATTGCGGGCACAATACCGTTGGTCGCGGCTTGTGCTGTGCGCACATTGGCTTTAACCGAAACATTCATGCCAATAAAGCCGCATGCACCAGATAAAACTGCGCCGATTACAAAGCCAACTGCCGTTGTTATATCTAATAAAAATGCGATGGCGACGGTTAATACGATACCGACAATCGCGATGGTCTTATACTGTCGCGCCAAATAAGCTGCAGCACCTTGCTGAATCGCGCCCGCAATTTCTTGCATTCTTGCATTGCCTGCTGGAAGCCCAGAGATCCACTTACTCATTACTAAACCATATAGCACTGCTAAAACTGCGGCAGCTATGGCGATTATGATTGCAATTGACATAACTTCTCCTAATTTTCTAATGCATCTTAACTATAATTATTGGTAACTTGATCATGCTAACGCGATTACAAAAATGTAAATGATTTGTAACAGCTGAGGCATTATGGCACTAATAATGCATTGGAACAATACCCATTAAAACAAATGGATAATGCTTAAAAATATCAATATAATCAGTATGTTAGTAAAATTGTTGGGCGTATTAGCTATTTTATCTGAGATGGCTATGGCTTAGCGTTATCCGCCAAGTGGTTCAATTGATCGGCAAGGCGAGAATCGCCGAGCGTGAGCGCTAGTTTTCTAAGTGTGATGGCAGCATTGCTGGATATCTTGCGCGGACTTGGTTTTACCCGCTTTTGTTCAGATTTTACTTGCACTTTTACTTCAATTCCAGTAACTTTACTGTGGTTATAGATGGGCTCTTTTGTTTGTAAATTTTGTAATTGAGTCAACAAGCTAGCGCTCGTTAATTTTATTTTTGTTGCTACCCCACTATTGTGTGCGTAAACAGTAAGCAGTCCGTCTTTGATTTGGCTTGCAAAGCTAGATTGACTAATTGCTAATGGCGCTATGGCTTGCCAGAGTTGTTGAAGGTTAAGGTGTGCATCTGTTTGAGCAACTAATCGATTAAGCTGGTTGTTAGATTCGCTTTTATTTTGATTAAGTAAGGCATTCATTTTTTGCATACGTTTATTTTAAAGAGTATCGAATTAATATACGATGAATATTATCTTAGTTTCTAATCATATGGCAAAGCCTAGAACATTTTCAGGCTTGCATATTGCAATGGTGCTGTTGAGCTTTTTGACTGTTTTTTTCTTAATTGTCGTGGCATTGATTGATGGAAAAAGCAATATCAGGCATCAGGTTGTTAAAGTGATGACCCCAGCTCAATTAGAGAAGTCTATGATCTCTTCACAAATGCATTTAGATGCTTATGCCAAGCAAATAGGTGAATTACAGGCACGTATTATGCGTTTAGACGCTCAGAATAAACGATTGGTGAAGTTGGCAGGAATTGGTAAAGATAAAAAAAGTGCCGACAAGTCAAAAGAGATGAATCTCAAGCCAATAGATGCTTTGACTTCTTCAGGTATCGGGGGGCCTTTGATTAATGCGAGGCCGATGACTGAGCACGATTTGCAAGCGGCAATTGCTGATTTAACAGCCGCTGTTGGAAATAGAGATGAGTACATGAATTATGTTGAAGCCGATGTACTACAAAACAGCGTGCTCAAAGATATGTTGCCGAACTCTAAACCAGTGGCTGCTGCTTACCGATCTTCAAGCTATGGCTGGCGTAT
The DNA here is from genome assembly GCA_965655675.1 of Methylophilaceae bacterium. Classification (GTDB taxonomy): domain Bacteria; phylum Pseudomonadota; class Gammaproteobacteria; order Burkholderiales; family Methylophilaceae. Next base: position 4,445 of record CBFHHI010000083.1, read on the forward strand.
CGACCCATTTACTGGTTATAAAGCATTTCACGAAGGGTTGGATTTCCCAGCAATGACTGGTGACAAAATTCGAGCAGCGGCAGATGGTATTGTCACTGCAGCAGTGCATACACCTGCTTATGGTAATTTAATTAAATTGAGTCATGGAGCAGGATTGGAAACACGTTATGCCCATGCCTTAAAGTGGGTAGTTGAAACGGGTGATCGTGTTGTTAAAGGGCAGGTCATTGGTTTAGTCGGTAGTACAGGACGCTCTACTGGTCCGCACTTACATTATGAAATTCGTTTAAATGGAAATCCATTGGATCCAAGAAAATACCTAAGTAGTCATTAAATTAGTCTTGATTACACTTGAATTAAAAAATAATATCCCCAATTTAACTAAAACTAAATCTAACTTTTGAGGTTTCCGCACGTGCGGAAAATCGGTGTCATTTCATGTTATCTAAGATGTTCAAAAAAATAGTCGGCAGTCGTAATGATAGACTGGTCAAAAACTATACCCAAATTGCTAAAAAAATTGGTGAATTAGAGCCCAGTTTACAAACGTTATCAGATGATGCGTTGCGAGCAAAAACTGCGGAGTTTAAACAGCGTTACAATGATGGTGAATCATTAGACAAGCTGTTGCCTGAGGCTTTTGCTGTTGTGCGTGAAGGGAGTGCGCGTGTTTTAGGAATGCGTCATTTTGATGTGCAATTAATTGGAGGCATGGTATTAAACGCCGGCAAGATTGCTGAAATGCGTACTGGTGAAGGTAAAACCTTAGTAGCTACGCTACCTGTTTATTTAAATGCATTGACTGGCAAGGGCGTACATGTAGTCACAGTCAATGACTACTTGGCTAAGCGCGATGCTGAGTGGATGGGTAAACTCTATCATTTCTTAGGGTTGACTGTTGGTATCAATTTGTCTCAAATGAAAGCAGAAGCCAAACAAGCTGCATATGCTGCTGATATCACTTATGGTACAAACAATGAGTTTGGCTTTGACTATTTGCGTGACAACATGGTGTTTAGTGCGGAGCAACGTGCGCAACGCGGATTAAGCTATGCATTGGTTGATGAGGTTGACTCTATTTTAATTGATGAGGCCCGCACGCCGTTAATTATTTCAGGTCAAGCGGAGAGCGATGTTGATTCGTATATTCATATTAACGCTGTTGCTAGGAAGTTAGTTAAACAAGAAACGGAAGATGGGCCAGGCGATTTCTGGGTGGATGAAAAAGGCCAGTCAGTCAATTTTTCAGAAGCGGGTCATGAGCACGCTGAGGCATATTTAGAAGAAGCAGGTTTATTGCCAGCAGGCTCAAGTTTATATGAGGCGGCTAATATTGGTTTGGTACATCACTTAAATGCCGCCTTGCGCGCATTGAATTTATTCCACCGTGATCAACATTATGTTGTACGTGATAACGAGATTGTGATTGTGGATGAGTTCTCAGGGCGCATGATGCCTGGTCGCCGTTGGTCGGATGGATTACATCAAGCAGTTGAAGCAAAAGAGGGTGTTGAGATTCAAAAAGAAAATCAAACCTTGGCTTCTATTACTTTCCAAAATTATTTCCGCATGTATGAAAAGCTGAGCGGTATGACGGGTACTGCAGATACAGAAGCTTATGAGTTTAATCAAATTTATGGATTAGAAACTGTCGTCATTCCAACCCATCGACCAATGCAACGCAAAGATGCCATGGATAAGGTGTATCGCACCGCAGCAGAGAAATATAATGCGGTGATTGAAGACATCAAAGAGTGCCAAAAACGCGGCCAGCCCGTATTAGTCGGTACAACTTCCATCGAAAATTCAGAAATTATTTCTAAAGCATTAACCAAAGCCAAGCTAGAGCATCAAGTGTTGAATGCAAAACAGCATGAACGTGAAGCACAGATTATCACGCAGGCAGGTCAGCCAGGTATGATTACCATTGCAACCAATATGGCGGGTCGTGGTACTGATATTGTCTTGGGTGGTAATCCTGAGCCAGAAATATTAATTGTTGAAGCAGACGAAACATTAACAGATGCGCAAAGAGCAGCTAAGATTGCTGAAATTAAAGCGCATGCAGAAAAGCTGCATGAGCAAGTGCTAGCGGCAGGCGGGTTGCATATTATCGGTACAGAGCGTCATGAGTCACGTCGCGTTGATAATCAATTGCGCGGTCGATCAGGTCGCCAAGGTGATCCAGGCTCTAGCCGCTTCTACTTGTGTTTAGAAGATCAGTTATTACGCATTTTCTCTGGTGATCGCGTAGCGGCTATTATGGAACGCTTAAAAATGCCAGAGGGGGAAGCGATTGAACATGCGATGGTTACTCGGGCGATTGAAAATGCGCAGCGCAAAGTAGAAGGGCGTAACTTTGATATCCGCAAGCAATTATTAGAGTTTGATGATGTTTCTAATGACCAGCGTAAAGTGATTTATGAGCAACGTAACGAATTATTAGAAGCGACTGATATTGGAGAAACGATTCAGGCGATGCGTTATGATGTGCTCACCGATTTAATCTCGACTTATATTCCGCCAGGTAGTGTTGAGGAGTTGTGGCAAATTCCTGCACTTGAAAAAGCAATTCAAGCTGAAACAGGTTTAGATTTGCCAGTTGCATCATGGTTGGAAGAGAATCCAGATCTGCATGAAGAGACTTTACGTGAACGCGTGCTCGCAGCCGCAGATAGCGCCTATGCGGAAAAAGAAACATTGGCGAGTGTTGAGAATATGCGCCAATTCGAGCGCTCAGTGATGTTACAAAGTTTAGATAACCACTGGCGTGAACATTTGTCGGCTTTGGATCATTTGCGCCAAGGTATTCATTTGCGCTCTTATGCACAAAAAAACCCTAAGCAAGAGTATAAGCGTGAGGCATTTGAGTTGTTTTCAGGTTTATTGAATACCATTAAATCTGAAGTAACCAAAGTGACAATGTTGGTTCAAATTAAAACACGTGAAGATGTGGATGCGGTAGAGCCTCCTGAAGCAGTAGAAAATGTGCAATATCAGCATGCGGATTATAATGAAGCACTAGCAGATGCTGATACAGCAGAAGAGGCGACGAGTCGACCTGTGATACGTGAAGGCGTTAAAGTTGGACGCAATGATCCTTGCCCATGTGGTTCTGGCAAGAAATACAAACAATGTCATGGTGCGTTAAATTAATTAGGAAATAATATGGCTGATTCATCTATCGAAGTAGCATCACCTTGTATTAGTGTTTGTGTGATCGATGAGACCACTCAGGTTTGTCAGGGTTGCTTTCGTACTTTAAATGAGATTGAAGATTGGTGGGACTTAGATAATGCACAAAAACAAAAAGTCA
>CBFHHI010000084.1:0-7608 GCA_965655675.1 Methylophilaceae bacterium
AAGCGTTTTGAATCTTAAATTTCGCTATGTTAATCACATAGATTGTCGCTTGAAATCTTGCATAAAATGCACTTTTGCTTTACTCTTCCAGCTCCTGAAATAATTATCTTTTTAGCATTCATGATGAAAAAAACATTACCAATTAAAGTTTCTCAATCCGATGTTGCAACAACAGCCGCGCTTTTGGCTCGTAAAAAGATGTTCGTATTGGCGATATCTACATTTTTAATATTAGTTGTCGCCAGTGAAGGTATTCGATTAGTATTGACGAATGGGTAGTTAAGGTGAAGCTGTAACGGCGGCCTTAGCCGCCGTTTTTGTTTTATAGGACACGATTTAAAACGTGTTGATATCTTGGCATGCAATGCCTCAAGCATTGCTTTTTAGCGTTATTGGAATTTTATGTCGCAACATTTGATGAATACATATGGCAGGCTACCTGTGACTTTCAAAAAGGGCCAAGGTGTTTGGTTGTGGGATGATCAAGGAGAGCAGTATCTTGATGCACTATCAGGTATTGCGGTAACTGGTTTAGGTCATTCACATCCTGAGTTTGTTAAAGCGATTAATGCGCAAGCCTCAACTCTTATGCATGTTTCAAACGTATATCACATTGCGGAACAAGCGCAGTTGGCCGATAAAATTGCTGCTATTTCTGGTATGGATAAAGTCTTTTTTTGCAATTCAGGTTGTGAAGCGAATGAAGCGCAGATTAAATTGGCCCGTTTATACGCACACAACAAAGGCATTGCTAATCCAGAAATTATCGTGATGGATAAGTCGTTTCATGGACGGACGCTAGCTACATTGTCTGCAACAGGTAATCGTAAAGCGCAAGCTGGGTTTGAGCCGCTAGTGAGTGGTTTTGTGCGCGTGCCATTTGATGATGTTGATGCCGTGAAGCAGGTCGCTGCCCGTAAAAACAACGTTGTGGCCATTTTGGTTGAGCCCGTGCAGGGCGAGGGCGGCATTCATATTCCAAGTGATATGCAAGCGTATTTCCAAAGTTTGCGTCAAATTTGTGATGATAATGATTGGTTGCTCATGGTGGACGAGGTGCAAAGTGGTATTGGGCGCACAGGTACTTGGTTTGCATTTCAACACACTGGCGTGATGCCAGACGTGATGTCGCTAGCAAAAGGCTTAGGTTCTGGTGTGCCAATTGGCGCATGTGTAGCTAAAGGTAAAGCGGCAGAAGTGTTTACCCCAGGTAAACATGGCTCCACTTTTGGTGGCAATCCATTTGCAATGAGCGCTGGGCTAGCAACATTATCAATCATTGAGCAAGAGAAATTACGCGAAAATGCAAAAGTGATGGGTGATTTTATCCATCAACAATTTGCAGAAGCTTTCAAAGATAACGCGGCTATTCTCAATATTCGTCATGCTGGTTTAATGATAGGTATTGAATTGGATAGGCCTTGCGCTGAGTTGGTGAAATTGGCGTTGGCGAATAAATTATTGATTAATGTGACGGCAGATAGAGTGATTCGCTTATTGCCACCATTAATCATTACCCAAGAAGAGGCGCAAGAGCTCGTTAAGCGCTTAGTGTCTGTTGTGGAACATTTTTTAAAAGCAGCTTAAGCTAAGAATACTAAACAGTTATGACTATTAAACATTTTTTGCAATTTAATGACCTGGCAGGCGATGAGATTGAATATATCTTTGAACGTGCTGCTTGGATTAAATCACAATTTAAAAGCTATCAAAAATATTGGCCGCTAGAAGACCGCACCTTGGTCATGATTTTTGAAAAAGCCAGTACGCGCACACGTTTATCCTTTGAAGCAGGGATGCATCAATTAGGCGGCGCGGCAATTTATCTCAATACCCGTGACTCACAATTAGGTCGTGGTGAACCAGTGGAAGATGCTGCGCAAGTCATTTCTCGTATGAGTGACATTGTTATGATTCGCACTTATGAGCAAAGCATCATAGAGCGCTTTGCTGCAAATTCACGTGTGCCAGTGATTAATGGGTTAACCAATGAATATCATCCTTGCCAGATTTTGGCAGATATTTTTACCTATATTGAGCACAGAGGATCGATTAAAGGTAAAACAGTGGCATGGATTGGTGACTCCAATAATATGTGTAACACGTGGTTGCAAGCGGCAGAAGTGCTTGATTTTAATATGCATGTTTCTACGCCGCCTGAATATGAGGTTGAGCCAGAGCGCGCCAATTTATACGGCACAGACCATTTTGAAGAGTTTAAAGATCCAATGGATGCGGCAAAAGATGCAGATTTGGTGACGACAGATGTATGGACCAGCATGGGTTTTGAAGCTGAAAATGAAGAGCGCCGCAAAGATTTTGCTGATTGGCAAGTTGATGCGGAGATGATGAGGGTTGCGAAGCCAGATGCATTGTTTATGCATTGCTTGCCTGCACATCGCGGTGAAGAGGTGAGTGCTGATGTCATTGATGGCCATCATTCTGTTGTATGGGATGAGGCAGAGAACCGCCTGCATGTGCAAAAAGCCTTGATGGAATATTTATTGTTAGGAAAAGTAAAATAATGAGCAATGTTAAAAAAGGTGATATTAAAAAAGTAGTCTTGGCTTATTCTGGCGGTTTAGATACGTCCGTCATTTTGAAGTGGCTACAAGACACTTATCAAGCAGAAGTAGTGACGTTTACTGCTGATTTGGGTCAGGGTGAAGAGCTTGAACCAGCGCGGGCTAAAGCAAAAGCAGCAGGAGTAAAAGATATTTACATCGATGATTTGCGCGAAGAGTTTGTGCGTGATTTTGTGTTTCCAATGTTTAGAGCCAATACGATTTACGAAGGCGAATATCTATTAGGCACATCAATTGCGCGTCCATTAATCTCTAAGCGATTAATTGAAATTGCCAAAGAAACCAATGCTGATGCGATTTCACATGGTGCAACCGGCAAAGGTAACGACCAAGTGCGGTTTGAATTGGGTGCTTACGCATTAAATCCTGAGATTAAAATTATTGCGCCATGGCGTGAATGGGATTTGTTAAGCCGTGAAAAATTGATGACCTACGCTGAACAACATGGCATTTCAGTTGATATGAAGCACAAGCAAGGCGGCAGCCCTTATTCAATGGATGCCAACTTATTGCATATTTCTTACGAAGGACGTCACTTAGAAGACCCCTCCGCAGAAGCTGAGGAAACGATGTGGCGTTGGAGCGTGAGCCCAGAGCAGGCGCCAAATGATGCGGAGTATTTAGATATTGAATATAAACAAGGCGATATCGTTGCATTAAATGGCAAAACCATGAAAGCACATGAAATTTTAGCTGAATTAAACCGTATTGGTGGTAAGCATGGTATTGGTCGTTTAGATTTAGTTGAGAATCGCTATGTTGGCATGAAGGCGCGTGGCTGTTACGAAACGCCAGGTGGCACAATCATGCTGAAAGCGCATCGTGGTATCGAAAGCATTACCTTAGATCGCGAAGTGGCGCATTTAAAAGATGATTTAATGCCACGTTATGCCAGTTTGATTTACAACGGCTATTGGTGGAGTCCTGAGCGTATTGCGTTGCAAACTTTGATTAATCACACCCAAGCGCATGTCAATGGCTGGGTACGCGTTAAATTATACAAAGGCAATGTATCTGTCGTTGGCCGCGATAGTAAAACAGACTCATTATTTGACCCTAATATTGCGACGTTTGAAGATGATGCAGGCGCTTATGACCATAAAGATGCAGAAGGCTTTATTAAGTTGAACGCATTGCGTATGCGTATTGCTGCTAAATTGCGCCCAATCAATAAGTAATTTCTCACTATCAATGTCAAAAAAAGTAATAGCTTACGATTCAACCCTGCGCGATGGAGCACAAGCGCAGGGCGTTTCGTTTACGGTGGAAGATAAATTAAAAGTTGTTAAAAAACTCGATGATTTGGGTGTGGGCTATATCGAGGCAGGCAATCCTGGCTCTAATCCAAAAGATTTAGATTTCTTTGCCCGCGTTGCCACTTTAAAACTGAAGCACGCCAAAATTATTGCATTTGGTAGCACGCGAAAAATTGGCGTTAATGCGGCCGATGATCGAAATGTAAAATCGTTATTAACTGCAAATACCCAAGCAGTCGCCATTTTTGGCAAAAGCTGGGATTACCAAGTCACTGATATTCTACGCACCACGCTAGATGAAAACCTTGCGATGATAAGCGACACCATTACTTATTTAAAAGAACAGGGTAAAGAGGTGGTGTTTGATGCCGAGCATTATTTTGATGGCTATAAAGCCAATCCAGACTATGCGCTAGCCACGCTTCAAGCAGCCGCAGATGCGGGCGCGGATGTCCTATGTTTGTGTGACACCAATGGTGGTACTTTTCCAGAAGAAATATTCCAATTAACGCGATTAGTGGTTGATCGCTTTGATATCCAAGTGGGTATTCATTGTCATAATGATTGTGAAATGGCGGTTGCCAACTCAGTTGCTGCTGTGAGAGCAGGCGCGACCCAAGTACAAGGCACCATCAATGGTATAGGTGAGCGTTGTGGCAATGCTAATTTAAGTTCTATTATTCCAAATGTACAACTCAAGTTGGGTATTCAATGTATTCCTGAATCACAAATGCAACACTTAACCAGTGTTTCTAAGTTCATCAATGAAGCAGCAGGTGTGCCATTTAATGAAAAGGCGCCTTATGTTGGCGGTGATGCCTTTTCACACAAAGGCGGCATGCATATTGATGCGGTTAATAAAAATCCAATTTCTTATGAACATATCGAACCTATGCAGGTCGGTAACGAGCGGCATACTGTGGTTTCAGAGGTGGCTGGTAGAAGTGCTTTGCTAGCAAAACTGCAATCGATTGATCCTACATTAACGAAAGAATCTTCAGATACTAAACGTGTGCTCGAGCATTTAAAACTGCTAGAGCATGAAGGTTATCAGTTTGAGAATGCTGAGGACTCTTTTGATGTGCGTGTCCGTAAATTGCTAGGTAAAAACCGATCTTACTTTACCCTTCAAAGTTATAACATTAGCATTAAAGAGCCTTCCGAAAATGGCATCAGCTCAAAGGCGGCAGTTTCATTCATCATCAATGGTCAAAGTGTGGATGCAGCAGCAGAGGGTGACGGCCCTGTGGATGCTTTGGATAAGGCGATGCGCAATGCCTTGCGTGATACTTATCCAGCGATTAAAGAAATGAAATTAACCGACTATAAAGTGCGCGTATTAGATTCCAACCTAGCCACAGCAGCCAAAGTGCGTGTGATGATTGAATCATCAGACGCCAACAGCAGCTGGAACACCATTGGAGTGTCAACTGATATTACCGAGGCATCTTGGATTGCACTGCAAGATGCGATTGAATTTAAATTGATGCGAGATTCAGTTTAACGCTAGTTGTGCTCATTTGCATTTGCTGGGGAAAGCATCACTAATTTTAATTGTTCCTGATCCACAGGGCGCATGGTCACTTGTTGATAAGCCAAGAAACCTAAGTCAGGGTGATTAAATTCTCGCAGACCACCTTGCCGTTCTAATACATCATGTTGCTTCCAGAACTGATCAAAATCAAGACTCGATTTTGACAGCTCAGCGACTAAACTTTGTAGCTCTGGCTCCTCTAATCGACTCCTGCAATCCGCTCTAAATTCCGCCACTAATCGTTTACTTCTTGTTTCCCAGTGAATGACAAAGTCTTTAGCACTTGAGTGTGTGAATACGAGTCTTAACAAATTAGGCGCTACATTATCAATTTCCGGCGCTAGCCAATCACCAAACAAAGTGGCTGCTTCAGTATTCCAAGCTAAGATATTCCAAGTGCGACCTAAAATATAAGCAGGGACGTTGATATTCTTGAGTAGAGTAGTTAATGTGTTTGACGCTAAATCTTCCTCTTGAATATGCCCTTGTGGGTCGCGCCTACCTGCTAAATCAAATAAATACGCACGCTCTGTGCGGGTTAGTTTTAATGCTTGTGCTAAACGTATTAGCGCGTCGGCAGACATGTTTACATCGCGTCCTTGCTCTATCCATGTATACCAAGTGGCGCTGATATCAGCAAGTTGTGCCACTTCTTCTCGTCTCAATCCAGTCGTACGACGGCGAACGCCTGAGGGAAATCCAAATGCCTCAGGTGTACCACGTTTGCGAATTGCTTGTAAAAACTCACCTAACTCAGCTCTTCTTTTATCAATATGTTTGTCTTGCACGAATAAAGTCCTAATTAACAGGCTATTAGCATTTATACCAGTATAAACTATATTCTTGTTAGGGTATTAAAAAGTCTTTATCATAGCGCAACATTAAAAAATAATCGATTTGCAATTTTTAAGGAGCTGTGATGGCGGGAAAAACGCTTTACGATAAATTATGGGATTCGCACGTCGTGCATGAAGATGCAGACGGCACTTGTTTAATTTATATTGATCGACATTTGGTGCATGAAGTGACCAGCCCACAAGCCTTTGAAGGCTTGCGTTTGGCTAACCGCAAACCATGGCGTAGCGACACCATTGTGGCAAACCCAGACCACAACACACCAACCAAAGATTGGGCCAAAGGCATTGAAGACCCGATTTCACGTTTGCAAGTGGAAACCTTAGACAACAACATTAAAGAAACAGGCGCGTTGGTGTACTTTCCGTTTAAGCATGCCAACCAAGGTATTATTCACGTGATTGGACCAGAAAACGGTACGACCTTGCCCGGCATGACAGTGGTGTGTGGTGATAGCCACACTTCTACACACGGTGCATTTGGCGCGTTGGCGCACGGCATTGGCACTTCAGAAGTTGAGCACGTATTAGCCACGCAAACGCTAATCGCCAAAAAATCAAAACGCATGTTGGTGCGTGTAGATGGCGAATTGGGTGTGGGTGTAACGGCTAAAGATGTGGCATTGGCTGTGATTGGCAAAATCGGTACGGCAGGCGGCAATGGTTTTGCGATTGAATTTGGTGGCGAAGTGATTCGCAATCTTTCGATGGAAGGCCGTATGACGATTTGCAATATGGCGATTGAAGCAGGTGCGCGCGCTGGCATTATTGCACCAGACTCTAAAACAGCTGATTACTTAAAAGGTCGCCAATATGCGCCAAAAGCCGCCGATTGGGAAAAAGCAGTGGCGTATTGGAACACACTAGCCACCGATGCGGATGCTACGTTTGATAGCGTGGTGGAATTAAAAGGCGCTGATATCGCACCACAAGTCACTTGGGGTACCTCGCCTGAGCAAGTATTGCCAGTGGGTGGCCGCGTGCCAGACCCTGCGCAAGAAAAAGACGCCACTAAGCGCACCAGCATTGAAAACGCATTGAAATACATGGGCTTAACAGCGAATACGCCGATTGAAGACATCAAGCTGGATAAAATTTTTATTGGCTCTTGTACCAATAGCCGCATTGAAGATTTACGTGCTGCCGCAGTCGTTGCTAAAGGTAAAAAAGTAGCCGGTTCAATTCAACTTGCGATGGTGGTGCCAGGTTCTGGTCAGGTAAAGCGCATGGCGGAAGAAGAAGGCTTGGACAAGATTTTTATCGAAGCTGGTTTTGAATGGCGCGAGCCAGGTTGCAGTATGTGTTTAGCCATGAACGCTGATAGACTTAGCCCAGGTGAGCGCTGCGCATCGACTTCTAACCGTAACTTTGAAGGTCGC
>CBFHHI010000085.1:0-7605 GCA_965655675.1 Methylophilaceae bacterium
TGGGCAGTTGAGTATATCTCTTGCTTTTGCAGTGAAGCCAACTGGAATAGTTGATTTAATCACGATAGTAGCTCTAGAATTGTGCTGCATAGCCTCTTGAATAACAGCCTCTACACTTTTGGTGTTGAAGTGGTTAGTTTCCGCATCGTAGTCTGTTGGCGTGGCAACGATCACAAAGTCACTATCTTCATAGGCCTCTTGCTTATTGAGTGTGGCCTTGAAGTTCAGCGATTTTTTTTGTAAGAAATCTTCAATCTCAGCATCTGCAATCGGTGATTTCTTATTATTCAATAGCTCAATCTTCTCTGGTACGATGTCCAGTGCGACTACTTCATTATATTGCGCTAATAACATCGCATTAGATAAACCCACGTAACCTGTACCTACAATAGTGATTTTCATGTATTGGTTTTCAAATAATCAGTATAAGCTAGTGTGAGACCTGCTTTTAATTTCACTTCTGCTTGCCAGCCCATGTTATGTAACTTATTGGAGTCCATGAGTTTTTTCATGGTGCCGTCTGGTTTGCTGTCGTCGAATAGAATATGGCCTTTGTAACCTGTGACAGATTGTATAGTATGAGCCAACTCTTTAATACTGACATCACTGCCATAGCCAATATTAATGAGTGGTGGTTCAATTTTCCCCGTTTTTGACTCGTAACTACCGAGCAAGCTTTGGTATTTTGTTGTATTGAGTTGCATCAAAAACATACAAGCACTTGCCATGTCATCACTATACAAAAACTCACGCCTTGGTGTACCAGTTCCCCATACCGTAACGGTTGGTTGGTTGTTGATTTTTGCCTCATGGAATTTGCGAATAAGTGCAGGAATCACATGGCTGTTTTGGGGGTGGTAGTTATCGCCTGCGCCATATAGATTAGTTGGCATTACAGCAAGATATTGTGTGTCGTATTGACGGTTATAGCTCCAACACATTTCAATGCCTGCAATTTTTGCTAAAGCATAAGGTCGGTTCGTTGGTTCTAATGGGCCAGTGAGCAAATATTCTTCTTTAATCGGCTGCGGGCAATCTCGAGGGTATATACAACTTGAACCTAAAAATAATAAGCGATTTACGCCATTCATATACGATTGATGAATGACATTAGTTTGAATCGCTAGATTTTGTTGAATAAACTCAGCTGGATAAGTATTGTTAGCATGTATGCCGCCAACTTTAGCCGCAGCTAAAAATACATATTCTGGTTTTTGCTCAGCAAAGAAACTTTGTACTTTAGCTTGATTTGTTAAATCTAGCTCAGCATGCGTTCGCAGAATTAAATTGGCATAGCCTTGTGCTTTGAGTTGGCGCACTAGAGCAGATCCTACGAGCCCACGATGGCCAGCTACATAAATTTTTGCTTGTTTATCCATCAACTACTCGTGGTAATCCATTGTTTGAAAGCCATGTTTTTTAATCAACTCATCCCGTTGTGCAGTTTTATAGTCTTCACGCAGCATTTCAGATACAAGCTCTTCGAATGTGATTTTTGGTGTCCAGCCTAGTTTTTGTTTGGCTTTGCTTGGGTCGCCAAGTAGCGTCTCTACTTCTGTCGGTCTAAAGTATTTTTCATCCACTTGAACAATTGGCTTCTGGATCGCCGCGTCGGCTTCGCCTTCTCGCGATGACGGGTTAATCAAATAACCTTTCTCATTTGCACCAGTACCTTCCCAGCGAATCTGCATATCGAGCTGTTTAGCTGCAGCATTCACAAAGTCTCTAACGCTGTATTGTTTTCCAGTTGCAATCACAAAGTCTTCCGCTTTTTCTTGTTGTAGCATCAGCCATTGCATCTCTACATAATCTTTAGCATGACCCCAATCGCGTAGCGCATCTAGATTGCCTAGATACAAACAATCTTGAAGACCTAGCTTGATTCTGGCGATTGCGCGCGTTATTTTTCGTGTGACAAATGTTTCTCCGCGCAGTGGGCTCTCATGATTAAATAAGATGCCATTGCAGGCATAAATACCATAAGCTTCACGATAGTTAACGGTAATCCAATAAGCATACATTTTGGCAACGGCATAAGGACTACGCGGATAGAATGGCGTTGTTTCTTTTTGTGGTGTTTCTTGCACTAAACCATATAGCTCAGAAGTAGATGCTTGATAAAACTTTGTTTTTTTCTCAAGTCCTAAAATTCTGATTGCTTCTAAAATCCGTAAAGTGCCTAAACCATCTACGTCTGCAGTATATTCTGGCGACTCAAAGCTCACAGCTACATGGCTCATTGCTGCTAGATTATAGATTTCATCAGGTTGTACTTGTTTGACAATTCGAATGAGATTGGTTGAATCTGTTAAATCACCATAGTGCAAAATAAAGTTTTTATTATCTAAGTGTGGATCTTGATATAGATGGTCGATACGATCCGTATTAAATGAGGATGCTCGGCGTTTAATGCCGTGAACAATATAGCCCTTATTTAATAAAAGTTCTGCTAAATATGCACCATCTTGCCCTGTTACTCCTGTTATTAATGCGACTTTTTTCATTTTTCTGCCCTGCCATATTGATCATCAAATCGAATAATATCATCCTCACCCACATATTCGCCACACTGTACTTCAATGATAGCAAGAGGTAATTTTCCTTTATTTTCTAAACGATGGTGATGTGTTTTTGGGATGTAAGTGGATTGATTCTCTTGCAACGTTATCTCAACGCCATTATTGGTAATCGTTGCTACTCCCTCTACCACAACCCAATGTTCTGAGCGGTGATGATGCATTTGCATAGAGAGCTTTGCGCCTGGGTTCACAACAATGCGTTTGATTTTAAAAGTTGTCGATTCTTCAAGTACAGTGTAAGTGCCCCAAGGACGATGAACGGTTAGGTGTGTTTCCGCCAATTCTGCTTTGTGTTCTTTTACCCGCGCAACCAATGATTTAATTTCTTCTGTTCTGCTTTTATCGCAAACCAATGTTGCATCAGCGGTTTGTATCACAACTACATTATCTAAGCCTAGAGTAGCCAATAGGCAAGATTGGCTCCAAAGTAGGCTGTTTGTTGTGTCTTGGGTAAATACATCGCCGTGAATCGCATTATTATCTGCATCTTTGGCTTGCTTTTGATAAATGGATTCCCAGCTGCCTAAATCACTCCAAGCCATATCAACTGGCACTACTGCGATTTTTTCTGCTTTTTCTGCCAAGCCATAATCCATGGATATATTGGCAAAGTTGTCATAGATTTCTGCAATATTTTCCGCCGTGATGTTGTTTAATTGGCTGGCCATTTCGGGTTGGTGTTGGTTGAGCATTTGCATAAACACACTGGCTTTAAACACAAACATGCCGCTGTTCCAGAGGTAGCCTTTTTCTACATATTGTTTAGCGGTTTCTGCTTCTGGCTTTTCTACAAATTGTGCCACTTCAAAAACAGGCATATTGCCATTTACAATCTGTTTACTTGGTTTGATATAGCCATAACCGGTTGCCGGCGCATCAGGTTTAATGCCTAATAGCACTAAATAATCTTGTTGAGCGATTGTTTCTGCTGTTTGCCATGCTTCGATAAAAGCAATTTGATTATCGATAGCATGATCGGAAGCGAATACGCCAATAATGGCATCTTTATCACGTTGTTGGATTTGATTGACTGCCCAAGCAATGGCTGGCAAGGTATTTCTAGCGCAAGGCTCGGCTAGCACGTTAGCGATAGCCTCGGGCGCTACTTCAGCTAGCTGCCCTTTTACTTCAAATTTATGATCTTCATGCGTAACGGTATATAAATGCTGCGCAGGCACATGCGCTAATAAACGCTTTGCTGTTTGTTGCAATAGCGTTTCTTTGCCGTTTAATGCTAACAATTGTTTGGGGCGTGAGGTGCGCGATAAAGGCCACAACCGTGTGCCAGAACCACCACAAAGGATAAGGGCGTAATGATTGTTCACGAGCGATTAACCTCGGCATCTATCATATTTTTTGCTTCTGCTCGGAGCGATGCTATCTCGGCTTCTAACGATGCATATTCTTGCAACTTAGCTTTTAGAAAGCGCTCGGTAATAGCTGATTTTTCTTTGACGCCGCTTGGGGTCAGAAGATACATATAGGCTAATTTATTTTTGCTATTTTTAAAATTAGATACTTTAAGCAAACCAACATCAATTAACGCTTTTAAACAATAGTTTGCACGACCTAAACTAACACCTAGTTCACGCGCCAAATCACGCTGACTTATCTCAGGATTTTTTTCTAATGCTTTTAAAATTTTGTAGCGGTATTCGTCAGTTAGCATGCTGATAAAGCTTTACCGTTCAATGAATGAACGCAGTTTATCAATAAGCGATTGTTTATTGCAAGCTTTTTGATTGAAAAGTATCAATCTAGGGTGACAAAATTGATGTGACTACTTTAAATAAGTTTTGATCTTTTATTAGGTATCCGCATTTTTCTTGGTTACTATAATTTTAGATTGATATAAATAATCGATCACAGTATCCACACATTTTGCCAATGTCTCTTCACCTGTTTGCGCAATTATCTCTGGTGAATTTGGCGTCTCATATGGTGAACTAATGCCTGTAAACTCTTTCAATTTTCCTTCACGTGCTTTTTTATATAGTCCTTTTACATCTCTTTTTTCACAGACTTCAATCGGCGCGCTACAATAAACTTCAATAAAATCAGAATGTTCTAGCATGTTTCTGATACGCCTTCTGTCAGCCCTGAAGGGCGATATAAATGCAGTTAATACGATTACACCAGCTTCCATGAAGAGTTTTGCTACCTCACCTACTCTTCTAATATTTTCTACTCTATCTTGATCAGAAAAGCTGAGGTCAGAACACAAGCCATGTCGAATATTGTCACCATCCAAAACAAAAGTTTTACAGCCCATCTGATGCAGCTTTTCTTCAACTTGATGTGCTAGGGTTGATTTTCCTGCTCCAGATAGACCCGTGAACCAGACTATAGCTCCACGATGTTTGTTTTGGGCTTCTCGTCTTTTGCGAGTTACAGTAGCATGATGCCAACTAACGTTCGACTTATTAACCATAATTAAATCAAACTAAATTAATGCGGACTAAAATGTTCAAACAATTTCCTTATGATCTTTTACACGGGCAAAAAGTGTTTCGATTACTTACGCCCTAGTTCTAGCATAGCATATTCTTGCAATTTGGCTTTTAGAAAGCGCTCTGTAATGGCTGATTTTTCTTTTACGCCGCTTGTGGTGAGAAGATACATATAGGCTAATTTATTTTTGCTATTTTTAAAATTGGACACTTTAAGCAAACCAACATCAATTAATGCTTTTAAACAATAGTTTGCACGACCTAAACTAATACCTAGTTCACGCGCTAAGTCACGCTGACTAATCTCAGGATTTTTTTCTAATGCTTTTAAAATTTTGTAGCGGTATTCGTCAGTTAGCATGCTGATAAAGTTTTACCGTTCAATGAATGAACGCAGTTTATCAAGAAGCGATTGTTTATTGCAAGCTTTTTGAGTAAAAAATAGTAGTTTACTGGATTGCTTCGCGTTGCTCGCAAAGACAGCAGGCTTCGTCACTGCGAGGGTGCAAGCCGTGGCAGTCGATGGTGTTTGCAGCTGTCTGGATTGCTTCGTCATTACATTCCTCGCAAAGACACTTATGTCACTGCGAGCGAAGCGTGGCAGTCCATGGAATTGAAAGATAACTATATTGCTTCGCTATGCTCGCAATGACAGGTTAGTGACTCGTTCTAATCATCAGTTGCTAATCCAATCTAGTAGATTAAGGCCCTCTACACGACTAAACTCTCTGGTATTGTTTGTCACTAGCGAGACATGCAAACTTAAGGCGTGTGCTGCAATCATGGTGTCTAGCGGGCCAATTGGAATGCCTTTTTTCTCTAATGTTGCACGAAGCACGCCATAATATTGTGCGGCTGATTCATCAAACTCTGCTACTTTTAAAGGCATAACAAATTCTTCTAGGGCAGCTTTATTTTTTTTAGAAAACTGGCTTTTAGCAACGCCATAGCTCAGCTCCGCTAGCGATACGGATGAAATACAAATATCGCCAATTTGATAGTGACTAAACTTCTGCCCAATATCGTTAGGCTTTTGTTTGATCATAGCAATACAAATATTGGTATCCAACATCAACTTCATGCAAACAAATCCTCTCTTATTTGTTGCTCTGGTTGATTGCGATCTGTCATAAAATCTTCACTAAACTTATCCAAGCTGCCCATCAGCACATCCCAAGATTGATTAGCAGGGATTAATACGACGGCATTACCTGAACGTTTGATGAAGACTGCATCCCCTTCAAATCGAAACTCTTTTGGTAAACGCACTGCTTGGCTCTGTCCATTCTGAAATAACTTAGCTGTTTTCATCATATACCCCAATATAATATATATTATAAGTATATATTTAAAAGGCGAGCTGTCAAGTTTGCTGAGTGCTAAAAAAACAATCGTCACTGCGAGGCCATAGGCCGCGGCAGTCCAGGATGCTGAACATTAGTTGGATTGCTTCGCTTCGCTCGCAAAGACGAATGCGTCGCTGTGAGGCTGGAAGCCGTGCTAGTCTTGGGGCTTGGAAGGCACCTGGATTGCTTATTAACTACAATATCATCGGGGTGAACGTTTTATTTACTACGCGATGCCAACAAATACTGCGAGCGCTCTATTGACTGCAAGCATTGCTTCATCAGATAGGTGTCCGAACACTTGTCCCACCTTATCGCGAGGCACAGTTTGTATTTTATCTATCATAATCTCAGATAGTTTACTCAGTCCATTATTTGGATCGGGCTGAACCGCTATGCGAAATAAAGGCAAATCACGAAGTTCGCTTGTCACAGGCAGTATGGTGACGGAGGGATGCTCCTTAAATAAGTCGGATTGAATAATGATTGCTGGGCGTGGTTTACCGTATGCACCTGCTAGTACAATTGTGACTAAATCACCACGCCTCATTTCCAACCTTCAGTATCAGCAACGTCTTGCATCCAACCCAATACTTCAGCTTCGTGAGCGTCCCTATGCAGCGCAAGGGATTGTCGTTGGCATTCCTCTGCAAAGCCTTTTTGGCGCGTATCTGGCACCCAGATTTGTACAGGACGTAATCCAGATGCTCGTAAAGTGGCACGATGTTTTTGCACGCGTGAAGCAGTATTTGATTGCATTGTTATACTCCTAATTGTGTTACATGTAACAACTATACTCGGAAGTTACATGTAACACAATCAGTTTTTAATTCGATGTTTTTTTAACTTACCGAATGGATAGTTTATTTTGGCTTTTATAACGCTTAATTACTGAAAGGCTGGATTGCTTCGCTTTACATTCTTCGTAATGACCGTTGGGCTGAAATGCGCAATCACAGCAAAAAGTCTTTAAAGCGTTTCTTTAAATTCCGCCGTAGTTTTTAATGCCAGTAAACTGGACGATATTCCGTAATTGGCATTTGGTTGGGAACCTGCGCTTAGCTCTGTAATATTAAACATCTAAAGCGTTTAGCCAATTGGCTGCATCTCGAACCTGCACTGTTTGTATATCGGCCTCATTACTGCACTCTTTTACTAATTGAATCGCTTTTGCTAACGGCCACTGCGCGGAAAATCGATGAAGCGGTTTGTGCGAGCTAGTGGCATGAA
>CBFHHI010000086.1:0-7473 GCA_965655675.1 Methylophilaceae bacterium
ATATACGCCGGGAGAGGAGTGACCTTGGAAATAAATACAGTCACCGCCAAAATTTTCATTTGCGGCACGGAAAAAGTGATTAAAACCTACATCATATAAAGTCGCTGCAGATTGAAAGCTAGCAATATGTCCTCCAACGCCAGGTGATTTTTCGTTGGCACGAAGTACCGTCATAATCGCGTTCCAGCGAACCAGTGCGCGAATGCGGCGTTCCATTTCCGGATCGCCTGGCAGTTTTGCCTGTAAATGCGTTGGGATGGTATTCACATAAGCAGTAGTTGCGTTGTAAGGTAAGTTGCTGCCTGAGCGGCGCGCTTGATCAATCATCGCTTCCAGTAGAAAGTGAGCGCGCTCTGTACCTTCGTTTTGAATGACGGATGATAAAGCATCCAACCACTCTTGCGTTTCTTGCGGGTCTGTTTCTGTTAAGCGAGTTTGTGGATTCGTTGCCATGCTTTGAGATTTCTCCGTGTTGTCGTTGGTGCAATTATTTTTTGAATGATTGACGCAACTATAACGTGAATTGAGTTGTTCTATTATTAAAGCGATAGTTTCGCTTTAATACGCATTTTGGTCAAGTTAAAACAGCCGTTTGCTGGCGCCAGTCGCACTGTTTAATGGGTGGTTTTGGGGTAATTATGTTTTAATAATTATCGTTAAAATGTAGCTAAAAGCATTTAAATGTCACTAACGTGCATTGATAAGATAAATTGATGTAATTGAATCTTGCTGACAATGCGACAAACATGCGCCATTTCTGATCAAATTAAGCGCCCAATTGCTAGGCTTATTGCCGCTATCACACACAATATTGCAAAGCTTTGCTGTGCAAAATGCTTGGGTATTTGATGGCTCACTGTTTCACTAATGATTAACATGGTGAGTGTGCTGCTAAGCGCAAATGGTATCGCAGCAGGCCAGATAACGTTATTGCTATGAAGATGACTTGCAATGCCACTCATCGCAATGATCGAAACAACACTCAGTGTGGTAGCAATCACAGTTTGGTGGTTGAAATTGCTAACCCTATGTAAGCTTGGCACAATAATAAAGCCGCCACCAACACCCAATAGACCTGACATAAAGCCTGTTATGGCGCCTGTTCCGATTAGGCGTTTTGTGCAAGATGCGGTCCAAAATAATTGAGATGTTACGGGGTTAAGCATACAGGCGGGCGTAGGTAAATGGGTGTTATCTATTTCATGTTGTCTTGCTTGTCGCCATGATTGCATGCCAATTAAAAAGAGCGCACTGACCATTGCTATACTGAGTAGCTGTTCGGAGGCGTGCTTTGCGACTTGAACGCCAACAGGTGCTAGCGCAATACCGACTGATGCAATCAAAATGGCAGTTTTATAACGAACCGTTCCTTTTCTTAAGCCCTGAATGGCGCCAAAACTTGATGCCATAAAAACCGCTATCAATGCAATAGGAGCTGCTTGAAAAATAGAAATCGGCAAAAAGAATACTAATAAAGGAATTGCTAGTAATGTGCCGCCAGCACCAGTTAGCGCCAGTATAAATCCAATCAATATGCCGACTGCTGTACTGGTGATTTCTATTGAAAAATCCATTGATGATCTACTTATTAGTATTGGCGATTTTTCTGTATAGTTTGGTTAGCAGGCATTTGTTTGCAAAAAAATGAGTGACTTTTTGCGATAACCAATTGTGGCTCTCCGCGTTTGGATTATTTTTTTTCTCAGCTAGTCCGTAGAGGCTGGCTGCTCGCATGCCTGATTTACAAAACCCTAGCATTGGCGCTGGTGCTTCAGCCATAAAACGCGCACACGCTTCTATAGCATCAGGTTGGATATTGTTCGGCACAACTGGAATGTGTACATAGCTTAAACCAGCTTGTTCTGCCGCTTTTTGTATCTGCGCACTGGTCGGTTGCGCATTGCCACCTTCATTATCTGGGCGTGCATTAATGATAGATTTAAAGCCAAGTTTTGCAATCTCTGCCATTTCTTCTGGGTTGAGTTGGGGAGAGCTGCTGAATTGATCGGTATGTTTTGTAATGTTTAAAGCCATGATATTCCTTTCATGATTGATGTAATTTACAAATTTGCTCAGCTAGCACACCAATAATTGCGAGTGCTGGCTTGCTGGCAACGCTGTAAAAGATACTTTTTCCTTCTCGGCGTGTTTGTACCACTTGATTCTCACGTAATACTGTCAATTGCTGTGAAAGAGTGGGTTGCTGAATGCCGGTTAATATTTCCAGCTCGCCCACTGACTTTTCGCCTTGAGATAGCTGACACAACAGCATTAGCCTATCTGGATTCGCTAATACTTTCATTAAACGGGTTGCAATACCTGCAGATTCTCTTAATACCGCTAAAGAGTCAGCTGTCATTATTTGAGTCATTTTTTAGCACCATTCAATTTACTTATTTACATTATATATATAAATATATTATTATTCAATATAATTTTTAAATGGAGAAAGTGATGTTTAAACAACTATTTGATGAAGCGACTTCTACATTAACCTATTTAATTGCTGATGATGCAACAAAAGAGGCGGTCATAATCGATCCGGTGAATGAGCATATTGATGACTATTTATTGCTCATTGAGCAACATGAACTAAAGCTTCAATATGCATTAGAAACGCATGTGCATGCCGACCATATTACGGCTGGCGGTGAGCTTAGGCGTCGGTTAGGCATCAAAGTGGGTGTTGGCGAGCAATGTGGCGCGGTGTGCGCTGATATTCAATTAAACGATCGTGATGTTTTGTCTTTTGGTGAAGAGAAGATTACTGTCATCGCTACACCGGGGCACACTGCAGGTAGCGTTTCTTTCTTATGGAGAAATCAATTATTTACGGGAGATGCTTTATTGATCAATGGCTGTGGCCGTACTGATTTCCAGAACGGTGATGCTGGAACGCTTTTTGATAGTATCGTCAATAAATTGTTTGTTCTTTCAGATGAGACTTTGGTTTACCCAGCACACGATTATCAAGGCCGTCGCGTCAGCAATATCGCGCAAGAGAAATTAATCAACCCGCGACTGGCAAACAAAACAAAAGCTGAGTTTATTAGCATTATGACAAATTTAAATTTACCAAAACCTCGATTGATTGATGTCGCAGTACCTGCAAACCAATATTGTGGCCTACCTGAAAGTTGCACTTTGCAAGGGTAATGTTATCTTTTTACATTTAGCGCTACAATCATGACAATATCCATTGGAGTACTACATGCAAACGGCAATACAGAACTTAGATTGGCTGGCAGCTTTTCCAGACTTAGCAAAGCTAGAACAATCCGCTAAAGACATTCTTCTGAAGTATGCACGCATTGTAGAAGCGCCAATCGGTACGGTTGGTTATCGTGAAGGCGGTCCTTGCGGTGCTTATGTGATGCGGTTAGCAGGACGCTCTCGCGTATTTAAAGTGTCTTCTAGTGGCCGTGAAATATTACTGTATCGTGTGCAAGCTGGTGAAACGTGCGTGATTACGACCACTTGCTTATTGGGGAATAGTGATTATCCAGCTTCAACTGTGGTGGAGGAGGCGATTAAAGATGTGATTGTGCCTTCTGCAGCCTTTAATCAGTTGATGATTGATTCAAAAGTATTTCGTACATTTGTCATGACTAATTATGGCGCTTTAATTAGTGATTTAATTGTGTTGCTGGATGAGGTTGCCTTTCACAATTTAGATGCGCGTTTGGCAAAACTCTTACTAGAAGCTGGAACAGATCATGTGAAAAGAACGCATCAACAAATTGCAGATGAGTTAGGTACTGCACGTGAAGTTATCAGCAGACAAGTTAAGCGATTTGAACAAAAACAATGGGTAGCGCTTGGTCGCGGTCAAGTGGAAATTCTCGACCGCGCTGCGCTCACTCGGTTAGCCCAAAGCTGATGATCTAGAGTAATACATGAGCTCTGTTTAGAGCTTGTTGAGAAGTATTGATGAGCGCTGATGAGCGCGCGTTCACCGACAGTTGTTGCACTGACCTTTCACCTTATCAAAACCTTTCACAGTATCTAAGCCGATTACATCTTTAAAGTTAGCATTATCAACATCAGCGTCAGTTAAATCCGCACCCGTTAAATCCGCGCCCGTTAAATCTGCCGATACTAAATCAGCGCGATGTAAGTTGGTATGACGTAAGTTTGCACCTCTCAAGTTGCCAAAAGTAAAAGCCGCAATATTTAAATCCGCACCCTCAAAATTCGCACCTTCAAAGTTACCGCCAATAGAATCAAACTTCATTTGCCCCATCGGTTGGTTACCAATATCTAACCCGAATCGACCTTTTCTGCCATCAATCCCGCTCATGTCAACTTTACCTAAAGTGCCAATCACACGGGCATTCGATAGGTTGGCGTTTTTAAAGCTAGTGTTGCCAAAAATAGGTTGAAAAATAGTCGCATTGCTTAAGTCAGAGCCGCTAAAATCCGCTTCTTCAATACGAGCTAAGTTTAAATAAGCGTTACGCAAATTCGCATTTTTAAGTTTAGCGCCCATTAACTCCGCACCAAAAAAACTGACATTTTGCATATTGCAATGACTTAAATCCATGCCGTTAAAAATTAAATAACCTGCATCACGATTACTTAAATCACACGATTTGCTGTTAATTTGTGCAATGGCATCAGCTTGGCTAATCTTGACTCTGGCTACTTCTGCTTTATTTTCATAAAAAGTTTTTGCCGCGCTAATCATATTATCTGCATCCAGCAAAAATGAATCTTTGGATGACTCTAGCGCAAAGCAATATTTCTGCCCTTGATATATTGCGTTAATCGAGCAATCTGTTTTTTTGTAAACACCTTTAGATAACGCGTACGTACAATGATTATCAAACGCGCCAGATTCTGCTGCATGAGAAATAGTGCTAAACAGTAATACCACAACAATTGCGATTGCTTTTAAAAAATGCATGCTAGTCTCCAGTCAGTCTGATGTATCAGTTAAGTGTGCTATCTTAAGTAGCGCTTAGCATCAGTATATGCATAACAGAGTGCAATACTGTAACTCTAGTCACAAAGCAGATAAATGCTTGTCAAGCAGTCTGCTGCTCTTATCAAGTGAGTGTGTTTTAATTTGGCTTGCACCTCAAACGCGCGCTTAATATCGTGCAAAAGACGTGTTTACAAACGTATGTGTGAAAGTGTCTGTCAATATTCAGAGTAGGGTATAGAGAATATCTGGACATTTTAGATAGTGTTTTTATTGTCCGTAATATTGCATTCAACTGCTTTATAATCTCATCACATTTAACTAAGTGAAAAAAATTGCTAAGTACTATTTATCAAAAACTCCGAGCATTGTTTGCGAAGCCTGAAATGAATGCTGCACAAGCTTGGCATTTGCATGGCGCAGAAGCAAAGCATCCTTTTTGGCTATTTGCAACGCCAGTGAATATGCTGTTGGGGCGCGATAGTTATTTTTTAACTGATCCAGACACGACGCTAATCAGTAGCGAAGAAAGCGTGGCATTGGTTGAAAGTTTAAATGCACATTTCGATGGTTTTGGTGTTTGCTTTTATTTAGTCAACGACATTTGGTTTTTAGGATTGGATAAAGATCCTGAAATCACCACAACCAATATTAATTTAGTTAAAAATCAAGATATTGCAGAGCATTTTCCGCAAGGAGAGGGTGCATTGGCTTGGCATCAATTGCAAAATGAGATTCAAATGTTGTTGTTTAGTCACCCTGTCAATCAAGCGCGGGAGGCACAAGGTTTGCCTGTGATTAATAGCCTGTGGTGTTATGGCTTGGGAGCCTCTAATTAATAATATGCGCAAAACAATTATAAAAAGACAAGTTGATGATGCGGTTGTTACTATGCTGATTAAGGCAGGGGTTTCACCTTTGTTGGCGCGACTGTATGCAGCGCGTGGCGTCAAAGAAGCTGATGCATTAAGTGCTTCGCTCAATCACATTATTCCGCCCAATCAGTTAACCAATAGTGCTGAAATGGCGAAGTTATTAGCTGATGCAATTGCAAATAAGAAAAAAATATTAATCGTTGGTGACTATGATGCTGATGGGGCAACTGCAACGGCTGTTGCGGTAAAAGGCTTGCTCAGTATGGGTGCGCAAGTAGATTTTTTAGTGCCTAATCGGTTTGAATATGGTTATGGATTAACCCCTAAAATCGTGCAGCTGGCTGCGACGATGCAGCCTGATGTAATTGTGACCGTTGATAATGGCATTGCCAGTGTTGATGGTGTATCAGAAGCAAATAAATTGGGTATTCAAGTATTGATCACGGATCATCACTTGCCGAGTGATGAAACACCGCAAGCCGCTTGTATTGTCAATCCGAATCAACATGGTTGTGATTTTCCTAGTAAAAATCTAGCTGGTGTTGGGGTAATGTTTTATGTGTTGTTGGCTTTGCGCGCAGAGTTGCGCGAGCGCGGTGTGTTTACTAAAGAGCAAGAGCCTAATTTGACGGAGTTGCTGGATTTAGTGGCATTAGGCACGGTAGCCGATTTGGTGAAATTAGATGCCAATAATCGCATCTTGGTCGAGCAAGGCTTGCGCCGTATTCGTGCAGGGGCATGTTGTGCAGGGATTAGCGCTTTATTAAAGGTAGCAGGGCGTGATCAATCGCAAGTGGGTGCGCAAGATTTGGGGTTTTATGTCGGGCCGCGTTTGAATGCGGCGGGGCGCTTGGATGACATGCGTTTGGGTATTCAATGTTTATTGGCTAGTGAAGCTGAAGCAATGGACATTGCCCAATCCTTACACGATTTAAATGCAGAGCGTCGGAGTATTGAATCCAGTATGCAAGATGAAGCGTTGGCTAGCTTAGATAATATCAGCGTCGGCGATCAATATAGTATTAGCTTGTTTGAATCAAGTTGGCATCAAGGTGTGATTGGCATTTTAGCTTCGCGGATTAAAGAGCAATATCACCGACCTGTGATTGCTTTTGCCGAAGCAGATGATGGCTTGCTAAAAGGCTCTGGTCGCTCAATCCCTGGTTTGCATCTGCGCGATGCTTTAGATATGGTGACTAAGCGCCATCCTAGTTTGATTGTTACATTTGGCGGACATGCGATGGCAGCTGGTTTGACGATTAATCAGGGCAGGTTTTTTGAGTTTCAGCAGGCGTTTGAGGATGTTGTGCGAGAATTGTTGACGCCTGCGGATTTGCAAGCAGTGATTGAAACCGATGGTGGTTTTGCCGCTGAAGAAATGAGCTTGCACAACGCGCAACTGTTAGCTAATCAGGTGTGGGGGCAAGGCTTTGCACCGCCATTATTTAGCGATACCTTTACTGTCATTAATCAGCGTATTGTTGGTGCCAAACACTTAAAAGTCTTACTGGAAAAACAAGGTAAGCGTTTTGACGCGATTTTCTTTGGACAAACAGCATCGTTACCCGCACAACTGGAAGCTGTTTATCAGCTACAAGTGAACAGCTATAATGGTGTTCAATCAGTACAGTTGCAGTTATTGCATGCAGTTTAATGGGTTGTTTAACGTTAAAA
>CBFHHI010000087.1:0-7378 GCA_965655675.1 Methylophilaceae bacterium
GAGATGATTTCATGCTTGCCCTTGATATAAACGTTTAAGGCTGTCTAACGTGAGTGTTGTTTGATCAATGGATATAGGCTGCAACCCCCCATTTGCCAGCATAAACAATTGGTCAGAAAAGCTCATGGCAGATAACACATCGTGCGTGACCACTAATACCCCCATGCCGTTATTTTTGCATTGTAAAATCAACAGATTGAGCTCTTCAGTTGTCTGAGGGTCTAAACCAGAATTAGGCTCATCTAATAACAATAATTTGGATTGTTTTGCTAAAGCAAGGGCCAGCATCACTTTTTGCTTCATCCCTTTTGAGTATGCACTACAAGGCTGGTGCCATGCTTGTCGCTCAAGCCCTACTTGACTCAAATACGTTTCAATAGGATTTGTTGCTTGCTGAGTATTTGATAAGCTTAAAAAGTAACGAATATTGTCAATGGCAGACAAGTGACCATACACGGCAGGTTGCTCCGGCACGTAAGCCAAGTGCTGACGTGCTATTAACGCCTCATGTTGTACGTTATGGCCTAATATTTCGATATCGCCATCAAGTTGTGCATTTTTATCAGCCAGACCAAGAATACATTTTAGCAATGTAGATTTCCCAGCACCGTTACTCCCTAAAATAGAAACAACTTGACCGTTTTGAACGGTCAGGTTGAGACTATGTAACACTTCCTTTTCAGGGAATGCACACGAAAACTGCTTAATATCTAATAAGCGCATACGAACCTTTTAAAAGTCTAGCGTTGCGGTTAAGCTAAAGTTTCTGCCAGCGCCTGGTGAGTGAATAGAGTCTACAACGGCACTGTTAACACTTTGGTCGAACACGTATTCATAGAATTT
This sequence comes from Methylophilaceae bacterium, assembly GCA_965655675.1. Classification (GTDB taxonomy): domain Bacteria; phylum Pseudomonadota; class Gammaproteobacteria; order Burkholderiales; family Methylophilaceae. Next base: position 844 of record CBFHHI010000087.1, read on the forward strand.
ATCAAAAATATTATTGGCTTGTAAACTGACTTTGCCCCAAGAGGTGTTGTAGTCTAGATTGGCATTCACTAAGGTGTAATCACCATATTTGCCGCCAATATTAGCCTCATTGATATAATAAGCACCTTGCCTATCTACGTGCACGCGAGCTATTAAATCTTGATTGTGTGCATATTGTAAGCCAAGCGATGCCGTGTGATCTGGAATACCTCTTAAATCATTGCCTGCAAAGGCTTGACCTGCTGTTGAGGTTTTAATGATTTCCGAAAACACTTTAGAGAAATTACCCCAAATAGACCATTGTTCATTGAATGCAATATCAAAGCTGGCATCAAAGCCTTCACGTTTCGTCTCTCCGACGTTTTGACCTGTGCCATCCACCACCACAAACTCATCATCCGCCTTTTGCTGCCAGTAAGAAAGGCGTGTATTCAGCTTGCCCCACTGACTTTTTAAGCCCAATTCCCAGCCGTCATTAATGGATACATCACGAGCATTAGTATTGCCTGCGGTAAATAGTTCTCCTCCAAATGGATGCCTAAAAGAGCGCCCCCAGTTTGCAAAGAGTAATTGATTGTCTGATATATCTGCAAAAGCGTTAAATTTGGGTTGGACAATAGTATCGATATCTAACATTTTTCGATTGGTTGCCACGTCATTTACCATAAACGGTTGGTTTGTACTGCCGCTGAGTTTATCGGCCCTTAAAGCGGCATTCCAGCGCAGCCAATTAATCGGTTTGTTTTCAATTTTGGCGAAAACACCTTGTGTGGTGAAATCAAAATCAAAATCACGGCGTGTTTGCGCGCCTCTAAAACGTTGCTCTAAAATCTCTTGTGATTCGATGTCATAACCTGTTTCCAATTTCCAGTTGGGGTGAATTTGCCAATTTAGTTTAGTGATAAACCCCATCATATCTTGATCATCAAACCGATTTTCAACAGCAACTTGTGCGACAGAAAAGCGTACACTACGTTGACGTTCGAAATTTTGCCAATAGACTTTGGTACTAAGGTCTAAATCATCATTAAAAAAGTAATCGTAATGTAAGCTAACATGTTTGAATTCTTTTTCGCCACCATCATCTTGCGCATAATCTGCTGAACTCTTGGGTCTACGTCTTGCTTCTTCTTTGGTTAAATAACCAGGCGCCTCAAATGCGTTGTATTTGCCATATTTGGTACTGAGAGCAAGGCTAGATTTCTCAAAATCATATTGCCAACGGCCCGATAATGCTATTTTTTCAAGATCAGTGTTATCACGATAACCATTGCCAGCACGATAACCCAATGCATAGTTTTGGGTAAAAGCATCCGCTTTTTCGCCATAATAACCTTGTAGCTCACGTGTGTTAAAACTCGCGCCCGTAAATTGCAATTGTTTGCCTTGGTCTTTACGTGTTTCAACTTGATAATTACCCGCTGTAGCATATAAGCCTGTGCTTGCATCACTGGTACCTTTATAAACCTGAATGCTTTGTATATTGGTTGGAAAAAGGTAATCCATCTCGTTATAGCCGTTGTGCAAGTTAGATGGAATGCCATCTACTAATAACTTAGCATGTGGAGTTGAACCATCGCCTGCAAAACCGCGAATAGATATATCGGTATTAATAATGCCTTGGTTATAGCGTGATAGTACGACGCCGGGTGTTTTTGTATAAAGCTCTAGCGTATCCGTTACGTGCTCATACTCCAACTCATCACGGGTAATCACATCTACTGAACCAGCTAAGCTGGTATCTTTGATAAAGTCTTTTTCGCCAAGCACGACCACGCTATCAAGCTTTACTGTTTGACTCTCTTCTGCATAGGCATGGTAAGTGGGTGAAAATAATAGTGCGATAATTGTTGTGATTGTTTTCTGTTTCATAGATAAGGTCTTTTTGATTAAGTGTTAGATGAGCTTAAGCGGCTTCTTCGTCCTCTAGGTAAACCTCTTGTTGGACGCTCCAATTGGGAAAGGGGTCGTTGAATGTTCTCCAGACATCCATGCCCAGTGCTATTTCTTCATCTGTTAGCAAGCAAGCATTAAAGCCATTTTCTATACTTGCTTTATCCATTTGCATACCAATAATGACAATTTCTTGCTGTCTATCACCATAGGGTTCTTCCCAGCGTGATTTGATATGAGCAAACGCTTCTTCATCTTCTGGCCAATGTTCGTTCGCTGTCGCAACCCACCACATACCAGCTAATTCTGTGCGTGTAACAGCACCAGCTTGCGACCATGTGCCACAAAACTCTGGGCGGCTTGCAATCCAATATCTGCCTTTAGAACGAATCACCCCTGGCCATTCGGTGTTAAACCATTGCCATAGACGCTGCGGATGAAAGGGTTTGCGTGCGCGATAAACAAAGCTAGCAATGCCATATTCTTCTGTCTCAGGAATATGCTCACCGCGTAATTCTTGTAACCAGCCTGGTGCTTCTTCTGCTTGTTCAAAATCAAACAAACCTGTGTTCATTATTCGATCTAGAGGCACTTTACCAAATTGACTATGGATGATTTGTGCGCGTGGATTGAAGGTTTTAAGAATGGCCTCTAGTTGCGCTACTTCATTTGCTTGCATTAAATCTGTTTTATTCAATATCAACACATCACAAAATTCGATTTGATCCACCAATAAATCCACTACGGTGCGCTCATCCTCTTCGCCTAGTGATTCACCCCGCGCGGCAAGCATATCTTGCGAGCTGTAATCTTTTAAAAAATTGTAGCCATCAACCACCGTTACCATGGTGTCTAGTTGAGCAACATCGCCCAACGAGGTGCCGTCTTCATCGGCAAAGGTAAAAGTTTCCGCAATTGGTAATGGTTCTGAGATACCAGTAGTCTCAATCAGTAAGTAATCAAAGCGGTTTTCCTTGGCAAGGCGTGTAATTTCGACCAATAAATCTTCACGCAGGGTACAGCAGATACAACCATTGCTCATTTCAACCAATTTTTCTTCTTGTCGCGAGAGTTCAGCGCCGCCTTCTCGCACCAATTGTGCATCGATGTTCACTTCGGACATGTCGTTGACAATCACGGCAACCCGTTTGCCTTCGCGGTTATTTAAAATATGGTTAAGCAGTGTGGTTTTACCAGCCCCTAAAAACCCTGATAGTACTGTTACAGGCAGTTTTGTATTCACAATTTTCCGTTTCATTAATGCAACTGAGTTGCAGTGTGGTTTTATCGCATTATAGAGAAGTCGGATTATGAATGCAACAATGTTGCAAATATGGACGATGTAGGTCTAGATGACGCTAATCCTAGATGACGCTATTGAGGGTTAGCGATGAGATTGATTAGGCATTAAGACACGTTGAACAAATGCCTTTTAGGCTTACTTCAATGGTTGAGACATGATATTGCTTGATAAGCTTTTCAGGTAGATTGGCTTCAAATTCGTGGATACAAACCACTGAACCGCAACGTTCACATTGTAAATGTGCATGGGCGTGTCCGTTGTCAAAGAGTTTTTTGATTGAGGACGCTTTGTATTGTGGTTGGCGCAAATCGGTATTAGATTGAAATTTCCATGATCTGTTATCGGTTAAAATTTTATGCACAAGCTTGTGTTGGTGCAACCAATCGAGCACTCGATAAATAGTGACGCGATCAAACTCTTTGTTGCCTTCTAACAGATTAAGTATGTCGGCATGACTGAGTGCTGCGGTAGCATGAGAAATGGTTGCCAATACAGCAACTCTGGCTTTGGTCGGGCGTAGCCCTGCATCTAAGATTAATTTTTCAACGTCATTCATGATGCATTATGAACTACAAGATAGCATAGAACAACCCGCTTTCTGTCTAGCCCAATCTGGCCGCTTCTGCTCAAAGGCGGCCATGCCGGCCTGTAGCGTGTAGGGATTTTTAAGCAGTTCTAGCAAGGTTAAAAGACGTTTGTTATCACCTTTTTCGGTCAGTAAATCAATGGCTTCTTGTGCCATATAATTACGGAGCACATAGCGAGGGTTGTGAGATTGCATTGTTGTTAAGCGTTCTGCAGGAGATAGCTTGCTTTGCTGGACACGTTTTGCATAAGTGTTGAGCCATTGCAGTATATCGTCACCGAATTGTTTAATACCATGCTCGGTATAAAAGGCATCTTTGATGCTATCAAGCATTGGTGTTGTGATGTCTAGATCGGCTAGTTTGGTAAAGAATAGCGTCATATCTACCTCAGCACGTGTCATGAGTTCAAAGATACGATTAACCAACTCGCCATCGCTATCTTGCCAAGTATCCAAACCAAATTTTCCCGCGAGAGATGATGTTAATGCTTTTAAATAAGTATTATCGTAATGCGTGATGGCATCTGCCAAGCCTTCGGTATTGGGCAGAATGGTGCTCAGCGCATCAGCTAAACGCTCCATATTCCAGCGTGCAATATCAGGCTGGCGGCCATAACAATAGCGCTTACCTTGTGCATCGGTTGTATTGGGCGTCCAACCGGGATCAAAGTTATCTACCCAGCCATAAGGGCCGTAATCAATGGTGAGACCGATAATGGAAAGATTATCTGTGTTCATGACGCCATGTACAAAACCGACGCGCATCCAGTGCGCCATCAAGATAGCTGTGCGTTCGCAGATTTCTTCAAACCATGCTTCGATGAGTTCTGCTGATGGACTTTCTTTATCTAAACTGAGGCCAGTGGATGGTAACCAATCAGCAAAATCTCTATCAATAGTAAAACCAATAAAGCGTCTTAATAAATCTAGCTCGCCATTGCTTGCTAGCAGCTCAAAATGGCCAGGACGGGTAAATGATGGTGCAACACGGCAAACAATGGCGCCAGGTTCCATTTGTGGGTTGCCATCATAAAACATATCGCGTCTCACTAAATCGCCAGTAGAGACTAAACTCAATGCGCGCGTGGTGGGTACGCCTAAATAATGCATGGCTTCGGAGCATAAAAATTCGCGTAAGCTAGAACGCAATACAGCACGACCATCCGCACTGCGTGAATAAGGTGTTTCGCCAGCCCCTTTGAGTTGCAATTCAAAGCGCTTGCCTTCATGCATTAATTCGCCTAATAAAATGGCGCGACCATCGCCTAGCTGACCCGCCCAATGACCAAATTGATGACCGCCATAACGTGTTGCATAAGTGACCATGCCAGCCAGTGCGCTATTGCCGCCTAAGGTTTGAATCAGTTCAGGATCTTGCATATCCGCTGCGGTTAAGCCAAGCATAGATGCCACTTCTGGGCTATAAGCCAGTATTTGTGGATGCTTGACAGGCGTTGGCTGAGCGGCTGACCATAGGGCATTGCTCACTGGCCTTTGGTAGGTTTCTTTAATCGGGTCTTGCGGCAATTCGGCAGTAAATCGGTTATCAAAATGTAATGTTCGCATAGTGTTATTGTAGACGGATTTTTACTGATAAGTTGCAATTTCTCTATTGAATGTACGCTGGCATAAAGTATTTAGGGTGTCAGTCATGTATCATTGCGACTATTGCAGTCTACGCACAAGAATGAAAGAAGTATGAACGTATTTTACGAAGAAGGCGGTAGTTTTAAAGCCGCAACCATTAAGATGGAAAACCCTGGCAGCCTGCAAGTGGAAACGGTATCTGGTAAGCGCACTAAAATTAAAACGTCCAATGTATTACTCAATTTTGATGATGCTTTAGAAGATTTTATGGCGTTGGCGCAGGCTGAAGCTGACACCCTCGATACTGATTTTTTATGGCAATGTAGCGATGAAAATGAGTTTGATTTTGAAGACTTAGCCAAGGCGTATTATGGTGATAAACCCAGCAATATACAGCTAGCCGCAACGGCTATTAAAGTGCATGCTGCGCCTGTGTATTTTTATCGTAAAGGTAAAGGACGTTATAAAGCAGCGCCAGAAGAAACCTTAAAGTTGGCGTTAGCCGCCGTAGAAAAAAAACGCTTACAAGCGATTCAAATGGCAGAATGGGTAGCGCAGCTTAACAACAATCAGTTGCCAGAAGGCTTTGCTGATAAAGCAGACCATTTAATTTATCACCCAGATAAAAACAGCTTGGAATGGAAAGCCATTGAACAAGCGGCAGCTAGTTCAGGCCGACTGGCGTTAACAGTCATGGCGGAAACAGGGTTGATTGCTAACGCACACGATTATCACTTGGGGGCTTTTTTACGTGAAATGTTTGCCGATGGCACGGATTTCCCTGCTCATGCTGATGTGGCTAATCAATTAGACAATATGCTTGCCCATTTGCCAATCACTGAAGCGGAGGCCTTTAGTATTGATGATGCAAGCACCAATGAGATTGATGATGCATTTAGCATTGTTGATTTGCCAAATGGCAACAAACGCATTGGTATTCATATCGCTGTACCAGCTTTGGCTATTACGCAAGACAGTGATTTAGATGCGCTGGTGTTAGATAGATTATCGACTGTCTATATGCCTGGTCACAAAATTACCATGTTGCCAGAAGCGATTGTGCGTCCTTTTAGTTTGGATGAAGGTGACATTAAGCCTGCCTTAAGTTTATATTGTGAAGTGACACCTGATTATTCGATTGTTGTTCATGAAACCAAAGTAGACCG
>CBFHHI010000088.1:0-7250 GCA_965655675.1 Methylophilaceae bacterium
TTGATGCTTTTTCTGAAGCGATTCATGCCAATAGTGATTCATTAGAATTACACTTTGCCCTCGGTAGCTTATTTAGACGCACAGGTGAAACTGATCGCGCCATCAATATGCATTTGAATTTATTAGAAAAAAAAGAACTGACTAAAAACCAAAGAGATGCGGTTAAAGCTGAATTAGCACTCGATTATTTAAAAGCAGGTTTATATGACCGCGCAGAAGAGTTATTTAAAAATTTAACCAATAAACGCTATCGGCAGCCTGCTCTCCACTCTCTGTTAGAAATTTATGTACGCGAACGTGAGTGGCTACAAGCGATTGAAACAGCAACGGAATTGGAACGCTCATCTGGTGTACCATTTAGAATAGAGATTGCCCAGTATCATTGTGAATTGGCAATGAATGCGATGATTAATCAACAACCCGATCAAGTGCGTCTTCACCTTGCCAACGCATTGGATGCCAATAAAAAGTGTATCCGTGCTAATGTGCTGTTAGGTGAATTAGAAGTGCAATCCGGCAATCATGCTGCTGCCATCTCACACTGGAAACACATTGAATTTCAAGATCCTGAATACTTGGGTCTAGTAGCCAACAAGCTTTTACAAAGCTATGCCGCTATTGATAAGCTAAAAGAAGGTATGGTTTTACTCAAAACCTATTTAGAAAACTATAAACTACCTTCGGTGATGTATGCATTATATGAAGCAACTGTGGCAGAAGAAGGCGCAGAAAGTGCAGCAACGTTAGCCAGAAATGAGCTGATTCGCCAACCTAGCCTACAAACACTTGACCAGCTATTACAAGCACGTGCCATGGCTCAGCATTCAAGCAAAAGTAAAAATGATCAAGACATTCAACTGATGCAGCAAACCGTGCGCAATGCGATTGGCAACCGAGCCGCATACCATTGTAATCAATGTGGATTTCGTGCTAAACAATATCATTGGCAGTGCCCTGCTTGCAACGCTTGGGAATCGCTTCCATCGGAGCCAAGTGAAGCAATTACTCGTAATATGACGATTAAAAAGTAATTAATTAAAAGTAAATATGAACGATTCTAAAATAATAGTTGCGCTTGATTATGCCAATGCAAAAGACGCCCTCGCGTTAGTTGATCAATTAGATGCTAACTTATGTAAATTAAAAGTAGGTAAAGAGTTATTTACCGCAGCAGGGCCTTCTCTGGTTGAGACGCTGGTTGCTAAAGGTTTTAAAGTGTTCTTAGATCTTAAATTCCACGATATTCCTAACACAGTAGCAAAAGCATGCAAAGCCGCTAGTGACTTAGGTGTGTGGATGCTCAACGTGCATGCCAGCGGTGGCAGCGCCATGATGAAAGCCGCATTAGAAGGTGTTAATCAGTCGAATGAGCATCCATTTTTAATAGCAGTTACCGTGTTAACCAGCATGAATCAGGCAACGTTATCGGAAATCAATATTCAACAGCCAATCGAACAGCAAGTGCTTTCCCTAGCGCAGTTAACGCAAACTGCTGGCTTACATGGCGTTGTTTGCTCGGCACAAGAGGCGACATTATTAAGAAAACATGTTCATCCAGATTTCTTACTGGTAACGCCAGGCATTCGTCCTGCAAACGCGAGTAAAGACGACCAGTCTCGTATTGTGACACCACAAGATGCGCTGCAACAAGGTGCTAGTTATTTGGTTATTGGCCGCCCTATCACACAAGCAGAACAGCCCGCCAAAGCATTACAAGAGATTTTGCAATCCATCTAATCTTATTTTCTAATTGACCTAACAATCCACAAAGCGTTAGACTTTTATTGGCTTTGCATTTTGTAAAGCCATCACAATAATAAAAGGAAATAATAATATGAAAAAACCGTTAATTAGTTTATTAATCGCACTCAGCTTCAGTTTGAATGCTTTTGCTGCCGTCAATATCAACACAGCCTCTAAGGCAGAATTAGAAACATTAAATGGTATCGGTGCGAATAAAGCTGCTGCTATCATCAAATACCGAAAAGAAAATGGCAATTTTAAATCAGTGAATGATTTAACCAATATCAAAGGTATTGGTCCTAAAATGGTGAAAAAGATTGGCAAAGACGCCACCGTTACTGGAAAAACATCAGGTCTAGCAAAACAAGAATTGAATACTAAAAAAGCGAAGTCTGAGTAATTAAGCAAATAACAAAACCCCGCTAAGGCGGGGTTTTGTTATTAAGATAAGCAACTTATTTAACTTTCATTCCTGCTTGCGCCCCACTATCTGGACTCAAAATAAATGGCCCACCACTTTCATCACTGGCCGCTAACACCATACCCTCACTCATGCCAAATTTCATTTTACGTGGCGCAAGATTAGCTACCATTACGGTTAAGCGACCTTTTAAAGTTTCAGGATCGTAAGCTGATTTAATACCCGCAAACACTTGTCGTGTGTTTTCTTCGCCTATGTCCAAGGTCAGTTTTAACAACTTATCTGCACCTTCCACATGTTCAGCATTGACGATTTTGGCAATACGTAAATCCACTTTGGTGAAGTCGTCAATTTGAATATAATCGCCAGCTGTTTCTTCTTTCACCGTTTCTGCTTTTGCAATCGCTGTTTTTGAAGCGTCTGCTTTTGCAGGTGTTTGTGTGCTTTGTAAGTTTTCTTTATTACTCTCTACCATTGCCGCTATCGCGTTCGGTTCTATTCGTGTAATTAAATGATTGTATTGGTTAATCGTATGTTCAGCAGTTAAGCTCGTGGCTACGCTCTGCCATTGCATCGCTTCAATGTTTAAAAACGCTTCAATTTCAGTTGCTAATTTCGGCAAAACTGGTTTGAGATACAGTGTTAATAAACGGAACATTTCTAGCGCGTCAGAGCAGACTTGTTGTAGCTCGGCTTCTTGGCCTTCTTGCTTTGCCATGACCCAAGGCGCCTTCTCTGCCACAAACCCATTGGCCAAATCACTTAAGCGCATAATCTCGCGCAAGGCTTTGCTGTAATCACGCGCCACATAGGCTTTGGCAATCTCTTCAGCCGCTGATTTTAATTCAGCGACAACCGTATTATTGGTAGATGGATGTAATTTTCCATCAAATCGCTTATTAATAAAACCTGCGGTACGGCTGGCAATATTAATATACTTACCGACTAAATCGCTATTGACTCGCGCAACAAAATCTTCCAAATTCAAATCAATATCTTCCATCGTTGAATTGAGCTTGGCTGCGTAGTAATAACGCAGATACTCTGGATTTTTCACATGGTCTAAATAGCTGCGTGCCGTAATAAATGTACCGCGAGATTTAGACATTTTTTCACCGTTGACGGTTAAAAAGCCATGCGCAAAAATCTGTGTTGGTGTGCGATAACCGCTGTATTCCAGCGTAGCAGGCCAGAATAAGGCGTGAAAATACAAAATATCTTTACCAATAAAATGGTAAAGCTCAGTGTTACTATCCGCTTTCCAATATTCGTCAAAATCTAAACCATTTTGAGCGCATAGTTTTTTAAAGCTCGCCATATAACCAATTGGTGCATCTAACCATACATAAAAATATTTGCCTGGTGCATCAGGAATTTCAAAGCCAAAATATGGTGCATCGCGTGAAATATCCCAATCATTTAAGCCATTTTCAAACCATTCTCCCATTTTGTTAGCAGCTTCGCCTTGCAATGTACCAGAACGTGTCCACTCTTTTAAAAACGCTTCACAATCTGATAATTTAAAGAAGTGATGCTCGGTTTCTTTACGCACTGGCGCTGCACCAGACACAGCCGAATACGCATTAATCAATTCAGTCGGGTTATAAGTCGCGCCACAGACTTCGCACGAATCGCCATATTGATCTTTTGCATGACATTTAGGGCATTCGCCTTTAATAAAACGGTCTGGTAAGAACATATGTTTAACAGGATCATAAAACTGTTCAATAGTTTTGGTTGCGATTTTGCCATCGGCTTTTAGCGCTTTATAAATATTTTGAGAAAGTGTTTTATTTTCATCTGAGTTCGTCGAGTAATAGTTATCAAAGCCAACTAAAAATGCATCAAAATCTGCGCTATGTTCTTTGTGTACGCCGTCAATTAAGGCTTCAGGCGTGATGCCTTCTTTTTCTGCACGCAACATAATCGGCGTGCCGTGCGTATCATCCGCACACACATAATGCACTGTATGCCCCTGCATTTTTTGAAATCTCACCCAAATATCAGTTTGAATATATTCGACTAAATGGCCAAGATGAATACTGCCGTTTGCATAAGGAAGTGCTGAAGTAACGATGATTTTGCGTGCCATGGTAAATGAACCGATTTTTCTAAAAACGCTATTTTAACAAAAGCTTGCTACTTAACCTAAGTTTAATCTGCATACTGCGTTGTCATTAAAGCGTTATCCATTTGTCCTATTTCTTAAAGAACTCTCTACAAAATAGTCACAAAAATATCAAACTACATGGATGCGATTGAATAAAAGATGATTATTGTCACGGATACGTTTGAACAAACCAATGGCGTTTTGTCCTGAAATCCAATTAGCAATTCAGCCTTATCGCTTGTGGCGCTTACTTCATCGAATGAATCCACCACAGCTTCATATTGCAACGGAAGGCATTTTAAGAGCTGTTGCTAGAGCATGGTGTTTGCGTAACAAAAAACTGTTCACCGCGTCTTATCACACGCAATTTCCAGAGTATTTAAACGTTTATCTGCGCATTCCACTCAGCTGGACTTATGCGTATTTGCGCCGTTTTCATGCACCTGCAAAAACCACGTTTGTGACTACAGAAACAATGCGCAATATGTTGGCGGCGCGAGGATTTACACATTTAACAATTTGGACACACGGCGTTTCAGACAACTAGGCTTATACAAATTTCTTTAAGACTTTAATGCCTTTCTCTACTATAAGCAGTTTACGAGTATCTTTCATGATTGTTATTTTTATTGCTTAGACGGTTTGTTTAACAAGCACAGTCTTGGTATGATTGAATGACTGGGTCGTTCGCTAAAAGAGAGTTTACATTGCATCAAATTTTCACAGAATTTTCACTCCTATTAATCATTTCTGCATTTGCTGGCATGATAGCATTGTGGCTAAAACAACCCGTACTCATCGCTTATATTGTGGTCGGCATTGTGGTTGGTCCTGCAGTGTTAGGGCTAGTTGGCGCGCACGACCAAATCGATTTGCTAGCACAAGTCGGTGTCTCAGTGCTTCTGTTTGTGGTGGGTCTTAAGCTCGATTTACAACACATTCGCCATATCGGGCCTGTCGCCCTTGCAACGGGTTTAGGCCAACTGACTTTTACCATCATTTTTGGATTCATTCTCACCTACGCAATGGGAAAAAGCCCCATGGATGCCATTTATGTGGCGGTAGCGCTCACTTTCTCCAGTACGATTATTATTGTTAAATTATTAACAGATAAGCGAGAAATTGATGCACTACATGGCCGAATAGCCATTGGTTTCCTGATTGTGCAAGATTTAGCCGTGGTCGTTGCCATGATGTTGATGAGCACATTAAAAACAGGTGCTGAAGCTGAATTAGCGCAGGTTTTAATTTCTGTTGTTCTTCGATTGGCTGTTGTTGTGGTTGCCATGTTTATCCTGATGCGTTACTTGCTGCCCAAGATTGTAGCGAGAATGGCACGTTCACAAGAGCTTTTACTTATTTTCGCCATTGCATGGGGGACCAGCTTTGCCGCATTAGGTGAGTGGTCTGGATTTTCGAAAGAGGCTGGTGCATTTTTAGCTGGCTTTTCTTTAGCATCAAGTATTTACCGAGATGCGATTAGTGCTCGCCTCACAGGAATCAGAGACTTTTTGCTATTGTTTTTCTTTATTGACTTAGGATCAAAACTTGATTTTTCTACACTGGGAGCAGAGGTTGCACCAGCTATCGTACTTTCCTTGTTTGTTCTCATCGGCAACCCATTAATTGTGATGGGGATTATGGGCTATATGGGCTACCGTAAACGTACAGGATTTTTAGCAGGCTTAACTGTTGCGCAAATTAGTGAGTTTTCAATTGTCTTTGTTGCCATGGGTATCTCTTTAGGTCACGTAGGGGTTGATGTGCTTGGACTAACCACGATTGTGGGTCTCGTTACCATTGCGCTGTCTACCTATATGATACTGTACTCCCACCCTCTATATGATCGCCTATCAAACTGGCTCTCTCTATTTGAACGGAAGAACCCATATAAGGAACTCAATCATGAAAATAACAATTCAACAAATAGCGACCCTGATGTCATCGTATTTGGCGCTGGTCGCTACGGAAGTGCACTGGCTAGAGGCTTGCAGGAAACTGGGCTTAATGTGCTGGCCATCGATTTCGATCCAGAAAATTATAAAAAGCAACAACGCAAAGGCTTGAATATCAGATATGGTGATGGCACGGAATCAGATTTTATTGATAGCTTACCCATCAAAAATACCCAGTGGATTGTCAGCACCTTGCCAGACATTACCACCAATCAATCACTGATGCATGCACTCAAAGAAAATCACTACCATGGTAAAACCGCTATTGTAGCGAGAGAAGAAATCGACAAACCCATGCTGAATAAACTTGGGGCAACTATTGTGCTTTATCCTATTAATGATGCTGTTGAATATGCCGTTACATCACTAACAACAGAAATTAGCGTAGAAAAAGGTTAAAAAATGAGCTCTTTTAAGCAGGTTTTATGTGCCATAGATTTATCTCAACCGTTAGACAAGTTGTTACAAAAAGCAAAATACATCGCGCAAAATGCAAACACAGCGCTCACTATTATGCATGTGGTGGCACAGAATCAACTTGGTTTATTAGACTTTATACTAAACACTGAAGCAGACCATGCAGAAAAAAATGCAGTTACTAAGCTTAATGCAGAACTGCTGGATATACAGAATACCCTGCTCGACGCAGGCATAAAGGTCAATACCATTATAAAAAAAGGTAAAGTGAGTGAGTCAATTGATCATTTCGCTAATGAAATCAATGCCGATTTACTCTTAATTGGCGCCTATAACCATCACAAATTAGAGAAAATTTTTTTAGGATCAACTGCACTAAAAATATTACGTCGTTGTGTGTGCCCTACTCTTGTTATCAAAAATAATACGCCCAGTCATTATCAACGCGTTTTTATTGGCGTGGATTTTTCTCAGGATGTGAATACTACGATTTCAGTGGTTAAGAATATCGCCCCTAATGCAGAAATTGTATTAGCGCATTTTTATGATATCCCTTTTGAAGGCATACTCAATCATTATGCGGAGATAGATGACAAGCAACTAA
>CBFHHI010000089.1:0-6861 GCA_965655675.1 Methylophilaceae bacterium
TGACACTGCTCTTGCCAAAATGAAACAACTTGAGAAAAAGGATTTCTTTGAGCCTTCGAACCTCATCGATGACAACATCCCAGACCTCATTCCGATTAATGAAGTGGGAGTTGGGGGTGGTGTTGCTGATGCTGATCTAGGAAGAGATGAGATTGCTGAAGTCGCCGCAGAACTTGTCAATGTCGATGATGCTGCTAATGCTGAGCTGCCTATTGGAGGCGACCTGGAATTTCCAGACCTTGATGTCGCTGATCCTAATGATGCTGGTGTGGCAGTTGGAGGCGACCTCGATATTGATGTCGCTGATCCTAATGATGCTGGTGTGGCAGTTGGAGGCGACCTCGATATTGATGTCGCTGATCCTAACGATGCCGGTGGGGCTCTTCGTCCCGCCGCCAACTCGAAATCTTATGATAAGCCTTGGGTAGATCCAAAGACAGCCGAAAATGATATTCATGGTGATTGGGAGAAAGGCAGCGGCAGAGGTCGTTTCAGATATGACAACGCCGAAAGAAATGTTCTAATTCCGGAAGTTGTCGACTCCTTTACTTCAACAGATGGAGTTCGCCGATCTACCAGAGTATCCCGCCCGGAGCAACGCCTCGCTATGGCCGTAGAATTGGAAAATACCAAAGGTCCCTTTTCTTCACAACAATTCGGCCCGCAAGGAATTCAACAGACGGATCAGATGGAAGACGCTAAACTTGCAGAAGTGAAGCAATTGATTGATAGAGATACTTTGGACCCTATCATGACTCCTCCTCCCGGATCACCTGAGTTCAGGCATATCTCGGACAGGTTGCTGGACTTATTCATGATCACGAAAGAAAAGACCGACTCGAGGGGAGAACATATTAAGTTCAAAGCTAGATACGTACTTAACGGTAGTGTCCAATCGGCAGAGGGCTATGAAGCGAAGCATCTGTCTGCGCCTACGCCAAGCGACTGTATCATCTTTCTGATGATTGCGATTGCCGCCTATCAGGCTTGGTCATTATCGGTTATTGATATTGGAGGTGCATTCCTTCACTCGTACCTGCTGGCAAGGAGTTATGTATACGCCAAGGTTGACAAGAAGCATGTCCCATTGGTTCTTCGAGTCAGGCCTGAGTGGGCGCAGTATATCAACAGTAGAGGCGAAATTTGGACAAGGGTTCAGAAAGGCCTCTATGGATTGAGAGAGAGCCCGCAACTTTGGGCCGAACACCTAAAGAAGACTCTTATCAATGAGGCTGGATATGTTCAGAACCCCAAAGAATCATGCGTATATCAGAGAGGCAGCGGCGATCAAACTTCGATTCTCGTTGTGTTTGTCGACGACATCCTGGTCATCTCAAAGGGATTGGAAGAAAATAGGAGACTTGAGAAAATTCTAACAGAGAAATACGAGAAGTTGGTTAATCAGACTGGAGCCAAATTGAATTACCTGGGAATGGAAGTCTTGACAGTCCCCGGTGGCTTCGAAGTCACGCAAGTCGGTTCTATCGAGAAATTGCTTGACGACTATGCAGTAGTTGGCACTAGACCAACTCCGGGTCCTCAAACCTTCCTTGATGTTGACGAGTCGTCACCGCCACTCTCCAAGCAAGCCTTCGAGATGTTCCGATCGGTAGTGATGTCTCTTCTCTATGTCGCTCGTCGATGCCGTCCCGACATTCAGTTTCATGTGGTATGGCTGACATCTAGAATGCACGTTGCCACTGTTCAGGACCTCCTCAAGTTACATCACTTGATGAAGTATTTGAATGGAACCAGAAAAATGGGTTTGAGACTAGTTCCACGAGATTTCTCAAGCGGGCTCATAGCGCAGATTGACTCGTCACATGGGATTCACTTGTCGGGTCATGGACACTGGGGAATGTGTATCTATTTCTACGGGATGTGCGTGTTGTGCGTCAGCCGAAAGATCAAACTGGTTACTCGCTCGTCGTTTGAATCTGAGATGATGGGAGTAAACTCTGGAGGAGTCTATGTACTGTTCTTCTTGGAACTTCTGGAGACTCTTGGAATCCATGTGAACACTCCAGTTGCCATAATGCAGGACAATATGTCGGCTATAGGCATCATGACTGGTGAGCACAAGTTGGCGATGAGCTCGAAACATATTGCTCTCCGCAACCTTTGGGTTATGGATTATGCCAAGCGAGCAATTTTGGGATTTAAGTATCTGGAAACGTCGAGAATGACGCCTGATATTCTTGGGAAGAATCTCACCGGACACCTCTTCAGGCGTCACAGATACGGTATGATGAGTTGGGTAGGTACGAGACCTGGGGATGACACCGAGGAGTCATTCTCGTTGGTTTAGGATTGTTAAGAGGGGGTGGTGAATTTTAGAGACGCGAGATCGTCGGAAAACTAGGTTAGGGGAATTTTAGGAGACGCGCAATCGTCGGAGGACTAAGTTAGGTAAATTTGTGGAGGCGCGAAATCGTCGGATAACTACGGAAGAGAGAGAGAGAGAGAAAGGTATCACGTGCTTTCCCAGCTGGTCACTGGTTCATGCGATATTTTGATGGAATTGGGGGTGAAAATAAAAGTTTGGAAAATTAGAAAAAGAGGTTTGAGGGGTGAATAGAATACTCCAATAAAGTACTGGGAAACAGTCGTCCTAGACGATCTTATTACTCGGGAACATTGGTTAAATAATATTGTGACAACATCTTCATTAAGGGGTGTGTTGAACGTCATGGTGTTAGTTCTAGTGTAATGTTAGATTTTTGTCACAAACACAAAAGTGTGTAGTGGGACTTTTTCTGCTGTGGGGATTTTGCGATTAAAATGGGGGAAAGAATTTGTTTTCTTTCGGTGATTTCTTCTTATAGAAATCATTATTTTTGTAATTGCCGGATTTTGATAATTATTTACATCGTAAGATAAAATAGAATATAACATTGTGCTGGAGATTAAACGACTACACATTTGGGTATATATACGGTCTTTTAACACAATTACAAAAATAATCACACACTTACGAACGAACTAATCGACCGAAACCTCGACTAAACCACTTCCACAAGGAATTCAGAACCTGTGTAACAGCACACATCCGAATTCTTGACACCTCATTCAAACACCCATTCGATACGAATATTCAACTCGAACGATCACGAACCTGACGTATTCGGAATCACCTTACTCTCGCGATCACTACGACCTATAGTGATATCTGATTTGACAAAAAGAATCGAGTCGCGATCGAGTTTTTAAAAAGGGTGAAATTCTGAAAAGTAACAGAAATTTGTGAACGGAATTTATCCGGCTACAAAGACAGGGGCGTACGATCCTATCTAAAAAACATAGATCGAAGCGGAATTATATCACTCGAAGAAACGCTATAACGAGAACGCAATAACTTAATTCAACACACCATAATACACCCGTTTTTAATTCAGGTCAACTCGGAACAAGCTTCCTTTCGTTGTTTTTCGAAAACCCTGTGTGTGTGTAACTGCCTCACTTTCTTCTCCGCTTTTCTCTCCCTTCCCTTCCTCAACAGAGACACGTAGTAGCCACCAGACGCTGCTATAGGGGTCCCAAATAATAATAACAAATCCGAATAAACCGAATAAACAATCCCTAATAAACTGCTCCAACATGCAGTCTCCGTCCCATACTACTCCGTCTCAAGCCACTTTCCCTCAGGATCAAATACTAAAGTTGTCACAGACAAGTGATTTGGTTCAAATCGCGCAATCGTACCCGAGATGGTTAAAAAATATCTTGATCGCGGTCTCAAACGACCACGCTCTTCAAAGATTTATAGCCATCTTGAGGGACGATGTGGCCCCCGACTTCGAATTGCCAGAACGCCCAGCTGGAAATGCCTCGGCCTCTGAGAAGGCGATTTATGAGCTCGAATTAAAAGAGGCCCATAAGGCCCTGCTAAGTCGTCCGCATAGTTCTGCTAGATTCGTAAGCCTTATTCTCTCTTCAATTGACCAACCGATCAGAGAAAAAGTAGAGTCGGATCCTAAGTACAATGAACTGACGGATGCGCTTCCGATGAATGCCTTGGGAATCTTCCGGCTAGTAAAGGACAAGGTAATATGTGACGAGTTCCACTTACCCAGGAAACGCACTGAATGTGAAGTCCTGTGTAGGAAACTCCCTATGAGGCGGGGAGAATCGATTGATTCATACATCACTCGCTTCAATGAAACGAACGACTTCGGGGTGAAACATCTCCAGATGACCCCGACTCCTGAGCTAACTAAACTCGGAGTGTTCTTAGAAGCGATTTCATCGCAGTCGACCTTGAGCCAATTTTATCAATTGGAAACCTTGAAAACTGGGGCTGACGTTGCTTCCACAGTTGTGGAACTTCAAACCAGGCTTCGCGAATTCACCATGAGGATGAAAATCCAAACGGGTAAGCACTCTGCTGAGGGAGCGATGCCTCATATGGCGGGTCTTGGTCTCACTGCTCAACTCGTGGGTAAGCCTTCGGCCATTAAAAGCCATGACCAATCAAAACGGAGCCGAGGTCGTACCAACCGCCCAACAAAGAAGACCGGTCCGATTCACCAGGGTCCCTACGACGATCGTCTCGCAGATGACCTCAAACGCCAATCCCATTTTGGGAGACAGCTAGGAGAATCGTCTGCTCACCGTGGACGTACTGGTGTGAGCTGGAATGGTAAGACTTATGCACCATCCTACGGCATTCCCCCTTCGAGGCCTGAAAACCGAAATTATGCATCCGGAAATACTCACCCAAGGTCCCATAGCGCGCCGAGGTCGTTCTCGGATGGTGGCACTTCAACCCCACATCCAAACTCATCGAACTATCGATCGACTGGTCGCCCGACTGGTCGCCCAACATCCTCCAACAGTAAGGACCACAATAAGAAGTCATTGTTCAATACTGGAACTCCTAGTCGCAGTGAATACTATGCCTGCTTTGGAAATGGCTCTCTGGGCCAATCTTATGCGAGCATCCTAGAGAATGATGGACCTCTCCGCGGAGGGTACTCTACTCCCACCAATCAACCACCGTATAGTCCATTGTGGTTTGAATGGTATAGAGAAGATGAAGATAGGGGTGGCTTGACGTATGCTCAGTGGCTTGGATCTCGCATATTGCTAGATACTGGAGCTGAATTTCACGTGGTCAACAAACTCTGCCCAGAGACAATTGCGAATCGTGGAGATTTCTACGAACATACAGGAGAAGTGGTTGCGGTAAAAGGAGTTGTAGGACCTGCAGTTGAAATGACGAAGGTCACTTCCTATATTGCTGTCGGTCAAACTGCCCTGTTCATGCCCGAGGCACCTGTCTCCTTACTGTCCTTGACAGCCCTCCTCTTGGATTATGCGGTGTACGCCTCCGAAACAGGAGACCGGTTTGCTTTCTGCTCGAAGGCATCCATTCCATGTGGAAGCCGCCAAGCGCATTGTTATGATAGAGAGTTCCACATCTGGATTGACTTCCTGAAGATCGATCGGTTGTTTGTGTTGATTGCGATTAGATTTCTCACAGACAAAGAGTGGTATGATTTGAGAACTCACCCGGATAGAAACGCAGTGTTCAGAAATGCCCCAAACTACCAGCCCCCGAACTACACTGAGAGAATGCGTACTAGATCCATGGGCGAAGTGGAATCCTACTTGGCGATGCAGTGCTTCACAACGATGTCCGGTTGCTACACTGCCGTATCCGGTGAGGTCATTGATTATACGGATAAGCTTCAAGTGTCCAAGTCGATCGGGTATGATCACTCTCCTCTGGTTAGTAAGTCTTTTCTTGAAAAGGCGAGAATCGGCGAACCTGAATCTATCTTTTCGAAAAGAGACATTGCCAGAGCTGAGGAAGTTAAGAATCTTAAGTTGTCGCTCAGAGGGATCTCCGACTTTCAACTCCGGAAAATGATCTTGAATAACCTTATCAAAGGATGTAAACTCACTCCGAAAGATGTCGATAATGCGAAGACATTGTTCGGTAATCCCGACCTAAAGGGTAAGCTTACGGAGGCGTCACCTGAAATTATGATATCTCCACTTGAGTACATGAACCCAAAACAGAGATGTGAAATCTATTGTGACATCATGAAGTTAACAATGACATCTATGTTCCTAGTTGGGGTTATTTGGCCTTTCAATCTTCTGATTCAAGTCCCTATTATGTCCACCTCGACCGAACAACTCAGAATGGCGTTTCTCCTAATCATGGGATTCATATCAGCGTACAATCACGAACTCAAGGTCATCTACTTTGACTTGGAAAGTGGCATTAGACCGTTGGAGGCGTTCTTCTTACGGCGAGGCATACTTCTAGAATTGTCGAATGCGAAAACTCACATCTCCCGAATTGAACGTTTCATAAGAACGCTGAAAGAAAGATTGCGGACAACGATTCAAAACGCCGTGATAGCAACTCCGATGCGCTTCTTACGATTCCTCGTGGAAAGTACGGTCCGAGTTATTAACTACCAAGTCGATGAACGATCCGGCAACGGATTCTCCTGCCCGGCTATGCTATTCGGCCTATCTCCGATGTCAACTGACAATTTATTCCCTTGGATGGAATATGGAGAGGTCCCTGCTCCACTATCGAATGTCTCAAATAGCGTCTTCAGAAGTAGGACTGAGGAAGCCCTTGCGCTCGCACCGCATAAATCATCGAACGGTATTCACGTCTGGCTGTTGGACACGAAACGCTTTGCCATTCGCGACCGGTTCTTTCCAAAACCACTCACTGACACTGCTCTTGCCAAAATGAAACAACTTGAGAAAAAGGATTTCTTTGAGCCTTCGAACCTCATCGATGACAACATCCCAGACCTCATTCCGATTAATGAAGTGGGAGTTGGGGGTGGTGTTGCCGATGCTGATCTTGGAAGAGATGAGATTGCTGAAGTC
>CBFHHI010000090.1:0-6429 GCA_965655675.1 Methylophilaceae bacterium
TTGATGAGGCAACTCAACGTGCAAGTGCGATGTTTGATTAATTGAGCGGTAACAGTTGAAACGCAATCAAAAACCAGCTAAGGCTGGTTTTTGATTGGCTATCGTTTGTATATTGATTGGATTAAAGAGATAAGATTGACTGCTGAATAAAGTGGCAGGCGTGATTATTTTTGTATGATAGTTTTACCAATAGGGAATATGGCTAATTCGGCTAATTTTAAATGCTGAATGCCAAATGGAATACCAATAATCGTAATAAAACATGCCAATGCTGAGAGTAGGTGACCAATAACTAACCACCAGCCCGCAACAATAAACCAAATGACATTCCCTAACACGCCAAGCGGACCTGTACCAATATCTTCTTTTTTTGAATGTGCATTGCGCGCAATTGCTTGTTTGCCAAATGGGAAGAATGAAAACTGACCAATTACAAAACAAGCTTTTGCCCATGGGATACCAACAATGGTAATGAGCGCGATGAATGCAGTTAGCCACCAAGCTAATCCCATGAGTGCACCGCCTAAAATAAACCATAAAATATTACCAAGTGTGCGCATAAAGAATCCATATCATAGATAAAGACAATAGTATAAAGTAAGATAAAGGTCTGCACTCATCAACAAAATAGCACATGGCTTAATGGTTAAACAACGCAAAATTATACATGTCGATATGGATGCTTTTTTTGCATCGGTAGAACAGCGCGATTATCCTGAATACCAAGGTAAACCACTCATTGTTGGAGGTCAGCCGAATAGTCGTGGCGTAGTTGCTGCTTGCAGTTATGAGGCACGAAAGTTTGGTATTCACTCTGCTATGCCTTGTTCACATGCCTATCGGCTCTGCCCTCAAGCTATTTTTGTGGCACCAAGGTTTGAAGTTTATCGTGAAGTTTCACAGCAAATACGTGAGATTTTTTGGCATTATGCCTCGCAAGTCGAACCGCTCTCATTAGATGAAGCTTATCTGGATGTGACATATACGGCAGATTGTAGTGGATCAGCGACCTGGATTGCACAGGCCATTCAATCAGCAATATTAGCTAAGACAAAGCTTAGTGCTTCTGCGGGTGTTTCATACAATAAATTTCTTGCCAAAATTGCCTCAGATATGAATAAACCGAATGGCTTGTATGTGATTAAGCCAGAGCAAGGCTTGGCGTTTGTTGCTGATTTGCCGATAGGAAAATTTCATGGTATTGGCCCTGCCACAGAGGCTAAAATGCAACAATTAGGTATTGAAACAGGTGGTGATTTAAGGCAAAAATCTTTAGTTGAGTTGATTGAAAGCTTTGGTAAATCAGGTCAATATTATTACAACATTGCACGCGCTATTGATGAACGTCCAGTGCGTAGTAAGCGTGTTAGAAAGTCCTTAGGCAAAGAAGTTACCTTTTCAAAAGATATGATATCAATGGACTTGATTATAAAAACACTTGATGATTTGGCCGAGCAAGTACTACGCCAATTAGTTAAGGAAGAACTGCAAGCCAAGACCATTACCCTGAAAGTGAAATATGCGCATTTTGAACAAGTGACTAGAGCCTATACGGCCGAACATGTATTCGATATGTCCGCAATACGCCAATGCATTCCAGAATTATTGAAACGAACAGCAGTAGGTAAGCAAGCGGTGCGATTGGTTGGCTTGAGTTTAAGTAGTCTAGAAAAAATCGACGTCGACAATAATATGCGGCAGTTGGCGCTCCTATCATCCTTACAAAACACTGCGCACTTTGGCAAACCACATTGCTAGCAATAGCTTAGAGTTAAATAGCGCTTCCGACGATAGCTTGTTGCATCATTAAATCACCCAGTATCTCAACACCAAACGCAATGATGACTTCTGGTTGAGGGTGTTGTATCTGTTCAGCTAAGGAGTTAAGTGCTTGTTTCCCTGTCATCTCTTGCTTGATCATTTCTAACATCATATACACCATGGGATTTAATTCAATAAACTTAACTTCATAAGCGCTATTCCTGAACACTAATAAATGAGTGGTTTCGATTGCTTTAGGTTTAAATTGCGCTGAGATTTTCTGCACAGGATAATCGTATTGCAATAGCATGTGGGCAGGTGTTAAGACAGGAATGTTGTCCAATAAATTGGGTTGTTTGCTTAATGGCGGTATCTCAGTTTGCATGCTAGCGACAGCAAGTTCTACCCATTCATAATGCGCCAACTGTTTAATAAAATCAGGCGTATCACTATCATTGCTTAAAAATTGGACTAATTCGTAAGGGATTTCTCTGAATATGGGTGAGCTGGCATGATGCGTCGCTACAAATCTTCTTATCGTTGTACGCCAATCGTGATCACCAATGATTGTTTGGCTCACAGGAAAACAAACAGACGCAGACTCAAAAATATTGTTAAAGACGCCTTCGCAATACACTTTCATGCGCTCTTCATCAACATTGTTTGGTTTTGGATTGTTTACCGGGTCGCGAATATGGGCGGTGAAAGCGTGTTGATATTGCTGAAAATCTAACATCAATTTATGCGGCAGACTTGGTTAATCGTTTTACATCAGCAGCTGCTTTTTGCAATGCTGTGATTTTATCGATTTCGTGTATCAAGATTTCGATTGGTGGAATATTACTATCACGCTCCAACAATGTAGGAAAGGTACCGAATAAAGCATATGCCTGCGCTAATAGTGCCCATACAGGATCAATGATATCTGCTCCATGGGTATCAATGAGTAAGTCTGGTTTTTGTTGATAGTGCCCAGCCACATGGCTATAAACAATACGTTCTGCTGGAATCCCTCTTAAAAAATCACTGGCGTCAAAACCAAAATTAACGCTATTGACGTAAATATTATTAATATCTAAGTGCAACCAGCAATCAGCTTCCACGAGTACTGCGTTTAAAAATGTCAATTCGTCCATTGTTGCTATGGGTGCTTTTAAATAAAACGATGCGTTTTCGACCGCGATACGCTGACCTAAAATATCCTGTGTTTGTTTGATGCGATTGGCTACGTAATGCACGGCTTCATCTGTAAAAGGGATTGGTAATAAATCGTATAAATAACCAGGTGCACCTTGATAGAAATCGCTGCAATAGCTTAAGTGCTCGGTATAAAGCGGTATTTTGTGATCCGATAAAAATTGTTTTACTTGGTTTAAAAATTTTGTATTGAGTGGGTCAGGACCTCCCAGCGATAAACAGAGGCCATGACATGCAATAGGATAGCGCTCTGCAAACCAAGCTAGCTGCGCTGCATATTTACCACCTGCACCTATCCAATTTTCTGGCGCAATCTCGATAAAATTGATATTACTAATCAGACTTTCACCAGTTGATTGATTAGAATCATGCTGCCGAAAATGGCGTTGAATTTGAGGAATCAGCTCACGCTTTAATCCCAAACCAACGCCATGAATATCACTTAATCTAGACATTAATGCGTATTAAGTGAATCTATTATTAGTGACCGCACTTGCCTTCGCCACATTTGCCTTCAGCACCTTTTTTCTCGGCGCCACATTTGCCATCATGTGCTTTTTTATCAGCACCGCACTTACCATCTGCAGCTTTTTTCTCAGCGCCACATTTGCCTTCGCCACATTTGCCATCTTTTGCTTTGTCAGCATGATGGTCTGCTACCTGATAACCACTTGAAAGCGTTTTGATTGTAAAAGGATTTTCTGCTGCTGACACAGTTGCTGCGCCAAGAGATAATGCAAATGCGCCACCAACTGCTAGTGCGATTGATTTTTTAGTAACGTTCATGATAATTTCCTTTTATATAATATAAATAATGTAGTTAAAAAAAGTGTATTACAGTAAAACTGTTGGTTAATGTTCAGACTCTAGTGATTGAGCAATTTTATTTTTTGTTTCAAGTGGTAATGTAATCTTGGTATCGTCTTCAATCGCTTTCCCTATTTTTTTAGTTGCAACGTTTAGGGTGTTTAATTGTTGACTAAAACGTAAACAATACTTGCACATCAATAGATGAAACCGTAATGCAAAACGTTCACGCATAGGCAACTGTTCATCTAAACCGCGTGATACTAGTTGACTCACTTGTTTGCATTTCAACATTTATCTAATGACCTATCCAGTTAATTTCTAAACATTTTCTCATACCCATCCGAGCCCGATATAACATGACCCAAGCATTGGTCGAGGTAATATTGAGTTCCTTACAAATTTCTTCGTTATCTGTTTCATGCACGTCGCGTAGCATCAATAAAGTAGCCAGTTTATTGGGGATTTTATCTAAACAAGATTGCAACACTTTCAGGAACTGTTGCTGCTGTAAAGCAGTTTCTGGCATGTGCCAGCTTGGTGGCTTTTCTGCCCAGTGGCCTCTCTTGTCGAAAAAATCATCCATATTAGCGTCTTCATCAGACATCATATCCGACGCAACAACTTCACGACTGCTTTTACGCATTAGATCAATTATTTTGTGTTTGAGTATGCCTGTTAACCAGGTGCGCGCCGAGGATTGCTCGGCAAAATTATCGGCTTTAATGGCTGCCATGAATGTTTCTTGTACAGCATCTTCTGCTTGGTGAGGATCGCGTAAGCGCGCTAGCGCAAAACGGTAAAGATAATCGCCATGCTCATTTAGCCAGTCATGCGCATGGTTCTTTTGCTTGTGATGAGTTGTCATTGTGTGCTTTTACCAATCTTATTGTGCAGCAATTCTAGATAATGGACCGCATCTAGTGCAGTTTTGTTCTGCTGCGCCAGCCAAATAGTTTCGCCCAAGCAGTCAAGGATATCATGTTGTGCAGAATGTTCTTCTTGATATTTATTTTTTAAGCTTGCATAAATATGCGCAATGCCTGTCGGTTGGTTAATGCTAATCTGCTCTAAAACGGATAAGTGCAAGCTCATATGCAAAAATGGATTTGTTTCACCCTGTTCTGGAAAGTAAGCTTGTTGTTTATATTGCTCTGGTTTATCTAAAATAGCGTGGTATTCGGGATGCATTTGGATGATGCTGATGGTTATTTTTTCTAGGTCGGTTAGCGCTTGTTGTGCTTTAAATTTAGCCCAGCTATTAAAAAATAAGTCTCGCACTTCATCGCGCGATGGATTAAATAAACTCATGTGTCATCTCTTGAACGTTAGGTTTCCTCTGAAAACAGCCCTAGCACAGCACTATGTTGTAATATTTCGTTCTTTTCTGCAATAGGCGCTATCTCGCCGTTACCATAAAAGCCAATCATAGGTAACTTTGGAAATAAAGATTTAATCAGCTCTAAATCTTGATCGATACCATTATAAAACGATGGGCCACGCGCTACACAAGAGAATAATAGCGCAAAAGCGGGCTCAGACTTTAGCGATAATCTTAACTGATTGACTGTTTTTACCATGTCGAGTTGTGCCTGATCAACATCTCTTAATCCCCAGAACAGCCAATCACCTGTGTGCAGCCAGCTAGTTTTGCAGCCGCTTTAACAGCAGAGGCTGAGTTGCTGGCAAATTCTGAAGTTAAAAAAAGCAATACCGCAGTTGGGGTTTTCATGCCTACTTTTTGCATCGCTTTACTCACTGCTTGAGCAGCAAGCAAGGGTGTCGCAACTTTGCCAGTCGCTAGGCCAGTTGCAATTGTGCTCACTATTGATTTCCGTCAGCCAGCTCACCAGCCATTAAATGCGGCTTAGGAATCACTTTATGCTTATATTCACATAAATCAACGATACAACATTCACCACACTTAGGGTTGCGCGCAGTGCAAGTGTAACGGCCATGTAAAATCAATAAGTGGTGTGCGTCGTGCAAAAATTGCTTAGGAATGGTTTTTAAATATTTTTTTTCAACCGCCAACACATTCTTGCCAGTGGCTAATTGAGTGCGATTGCCAAGTCTGAATAAATGCGTATCGACTGCAATCGTAGGCTGACCAAATGCAGTGTTTAAAATCACATTTGCCGTCTTGCGCCCAACGCCTGGTAAAGCTTCTAACGCTTCGCGCGTATTAGGCACTTCCCCGTCATGTTGTGTAATGAGTTGATGGCAGCAAGCGATGACATTTTTGGCTTTAGCATGATATAAGCCGATGGTTTTAATATAGCGTTCTAAACCTTCAATGCCTAAATTATAGATAGCTTGAGGGGTATTAGCGACCGCATATAATTGACGAGTAGCAATGTTGACGCCTTTATCTGTGGCTTGGGCTGACAAAATGACTGCAATGAGTAACTCGAAAACTGAATGGTGCTCAAGCTCAGTTGTTGGTTCTGGAATGGCTTTGCTTAGACGTTGAAAAATCTTAAATCTTTTATCAGCGTTCATTGCTAATGGTCATTCTTTACACGCTTATTAATGCGCAGGTTTTAGTGACTCACTTGGGGTTGCAGTTGCCGTTGGTTTTTTAGCTACTTTACGCAGCTCCATCCAATTATGTGCAGCAATTAAAAACGCTAGGCCAAGGAATGCACCTGGTGGTAAAGCCGC
>CBFHHI010000091.1:0-6352 GCA_965655675.1 Methylophilaceae bacterium
TCGCCAAAAACGAAGCAATTCGTAGAGAAAATCAAAGGTCTTGGCTATGCTGATGGCGTTTTGTTGCTAACGGATGGTTTTGACGAGAATTTATATTTATCTTCACGTAACCTTACAAACGTAATGGTTGTGGAAGCGCAGCATGCTGACCCAGTTAGCTTGGTTCGTTTCCCAAGAGTGTTGGCTACCGCTGGCGCAGTGAAGAAACTTGAGGAGATGCTAGCATGAGCGCACTAATTCATACTCAAGATCGTTTATTGCAAGTGATTGTTGCGCCACAAGTAACTGAAAAAGCGACTTACATTGCTGATAAGCATGAGCAAATTGCTTTCAAAGTGCTAAAAGATGCAACTAAACTTGAAATTAAAGCTGCAGTTGAGCTTGTGTTTAAAGTTGAAGTTGAGTCAGTTACAACAATGAACGTATTAGGAAAAACAAAACGTGCTGGTCGCACTATGGGCAAGCGTAACGACTGGAAGAAAGCTTATGTAAGCTTGAAGCCTGGTCAAGAAATTAACTTCGCAGCTGGCGAATAAGGAGAGATGAGATGGCATTAATTAAAGTCAAACCAACTTCCCCGGGTCGTCGTGGAGTTGTTAAGGTTGTTACGCCAGACTTATATAAAGGCAAGCCACATGCGCCGCTTTTAGAGAGTCAAAGCAAAAATGCAGGCCGTAATAATAATGGTCGTATTACGACACGTCACCAAGGTGGTGGCCATAAACAGCATTACCGTCTTGTTGACTTCCGTCGTAATAAAGATGGTATTCCTGCGAAGGTTGAGCGTTTAGAGTACGATCCAAATCGTTCTGCGCACATTGCATTGTTATGTTATGCAGATGGTGAGCGTCGTTACATCATTGCACCAAAAGGTATTTCAGCTGGTGATCAATTGATTAGCGGTTCAGAAGCGCCAATTAAAGCGGGTAATGCATTGCCTTTACGCAATATTCCTGTTGGTAGCACGATTCATTGTATTGAATTGCAACCTGGTAAAGGTGCGCAAATTGCGCGCTCAGCTGGTACATCAGTGCAATTGCTAGCTAGAGAAGGTATCTATGCTCAGTTACGTTTGCGTTCAGGCGAGGTTCGCCGCGTGCATGTTGACTGTAAAGCAACAATGGGTGAGGTTGGTAATGGTGAACATTCACTACGTTCTATCGGTAAAGCGGGTGCTATGCGCTGGCGTGGTGTTCGTCCGACGGTTCGTGGTGTTGTGATGAACCCGGTTGACCACCCGCACGGTGGTGGTGAAGGTCGTACTGCAGCTGGTATGAACCCAGTCAGTCCATGGGGTGTTCAAACTAAAGGTTTCCGCACTCGTAACAATAAACGTACGGACAATATGCGCGTTAGTCGTCGTCCGAGAGGCGTAAGGTAGAAAATATGGCACGTTCAATTAAAAAAGGCCCATTTATTGATGGGCATCTAGCAAAAAAGGTAGAAGTTGCTGCGGCAAATCGTGATCGTAAGCCAATTAAGACTTGGTCACGACGCTCTACTATTTTGCCAAATTTTATTGGTTTAACGATTGCTGTGCATAACGGAAAAATTCATGTGCCAGTACTCATTTCTGAAAACATGGTAGGTCATAAGCTTGGTGAGTTTGCGTTAACACGTACATTCAAAGGTCACGCTGCTGACAAAAAAGCGAAGAAATAGGAGCTGATGATGCAAGTAACAGCAATCTTAAGAGGTGTGCACATTTCTCCGCAAAAAGCGAGACTTGTTGCCGACCTTGTACGTGGTAAAAAAGTAGATCATGCGCTAAATATTTTAACTTTTACACCTAAAAAAGGTGCTGAGTTAATTAAAAAGGTGGTTGAATCAGCTATTGCCAATGCAGAACATAATAACGGTGCAGATATCGATGAATTGAAAGTCACTTCAATTTACGTTGATAAAGGCATTGTATTAAAAAGAATCCGCGCTCGGGCCAAAGGCCGTGCTGGGCGTATCATTAAACCAACCTGCCACATTCATGTGACAGTAGGCGATACAAAGGCGTAATATGGGACAAAAAATACATCCAACCGGTTTCCGTTTAGCAGTAACAAAAAACTGGCAATCACGCTGGTATGCAAACTCTAAACAGTTTCCAGAAATGTTGCAAAACGACATCAAAGTGCGTGATTTTTTAACTAAGAAATTAGTAAGCGCTGCGGTCAGTAAAGTCGTGATTGAGCGTCCTGCTAAAAATGCAAAAATTACGATACATAGCGCCCGTCCAGGTGTTGTGATTGGTAAAAAAGGCGAGGATATCGAATCTTTACGTTCTACACTGCAAGGCATGATGAATGTGCCTGTGCACTTAAATATTGAAGAAGTGCGCAAGCCTGAGTTAGATGCTACATTAATCGCACAGAGTATCGCGCAACAATTAGAAAAACGTGTGATGTTTCGTCGTGCGATGAAGCGTGCAATGCAAAATGCAATGCGTCTTGGTGCTAAAGGCATTAAGATTATGAGCTCAGGTCGTTTAAACGGTATTGAAATTGCACGTACTGAATGGTATCGCGAAGGACGCGTTCCGCTTCATACTTTACGCGCTGATATTGATTATGGTGTTGCAGAAGCACTGACAACATATGGCATTATTGGTATTAAAGTATGGGTATTTAAAGGCGAAGTGTTTGCGGACAATGCGCAAAATACAGTTGATACAGCTGATGCTGAGCCAGAAAAAAAAGTAAGAAAGCCGAGGGTTAAAGATGCTACAACCGTCTAGACAAAAATTCCGTAAAATGCAAAAAGGCCGTAATAAAGGCATTGCTACAACTGGTAATAAGGTAAGTTTTGGTGATTTTGGATTAAAAGCAATTGGTCGCGGCCGTATTACTGCTCGCCAAATTGAGGCTGCTAGACGTGTAATGACACGTCATATCAAACGTGGTGGCCGTGTTTGGATTCGCATTTTTCCTGATCAGCCAATCTCTAAAAAGCCTGCAGAAGTGCGTATGGGTAAAGGTAAAGGTAGTGTTGAGTTTTACGTTGCGCAAATTAAACCAGGCAAAATGTTATATGAAATGGACGGCGTGAGCGAAGAGCTTGCACGTGAAGCATTTAAATTAGCAGCCGCAAAATTGCCGATTGAAACTGTTTTCATGACACGTCAACTTGGTGGTTAAGGAAAAGATGATGAAAGCTACTGATTTACGAAACAAAAATGTTGACGAGCTAAATAATGAGCTAATCGAGTTGCGCCGTGCACAATTTTCATTGCGCATGCAATCAGCAACTCAGCAGCTTAACAAGCCAGATCAAGTTTTAAAAACACGACGCAATATTGCACGTATTAAGACTGTATTAGCTGAAAAAGCGAAAGCCTAAGAGGATTGATGATGACAGAAACGCAAGCAAAAGTTGTTCGCTCATTAAGTGGTCGTGTTGTAAGTGACAAAATGGATAAAACAGTTACTGTTTTGGTGGAGCGCAAAATCAAGCACCCACTAATCGGTAAAGTGATCTCTAAGTCAAAGAAATTTCATGCACACGATGAGCAAAATGAGTGTAAAGAAGGTGATATCGTAACCATTACGGAAGGTCGCCCGCTATCCAAGCATAAAACTTGGGTGGTGACAAAGATTGCTAGAAAAGCTGCATAAGTTTTTTTAGTAGTGTCGTAATAATTTACATTATCTACTTGCTAGATAATGTAAATCAAGTATATAATGTTGGACTTTTCGGCGCTCGTGTATTGTTGAATGACATGCACTATAGCAAGCGCCCCAATACTGACCGTGGTCAATAGGCCGAACCAATTTTTGGCGGCTGTTTTGGTAAATACGGATTAAGTTGGAGATTATTTCATGATTCAAATGCAGTCAAGGCTAGAAGTAGCTGATAACACTGGTGCGCGTTCAGTAATGTGCATTAAGGTGTTGGGTGGTTCTAAGCGTCGTTACGCTAGTGTTGGTGATGTTATTAAAGTCACCATCAAAGATGCAGCTCCGCGTGGACGTGTTAAAAAAGGCGAGGTTTATAACGCTGTTGTTGTGCGTACTGCTAAAGGCGTGCGTCGTCCTGATGGTTCTCTAGTTAAGTTTGATAGCAATGCTGCGGTATTGTTGACGGCTAAGCTTGAGCCAATTGGCACACGTATTTTTGGGCCTGTAACGCGCGAATTGCGTAGTGAGCGCTTTATGAAAATCGTTTCTTTAGCTCCTGAAGTGCTTTAAGAGCGAAGTTGAGGATATAAAGATGAGTAAAATTCTTAAAGGTGATCAAGTTATAGTCAACACTGGCAAAGACAAGGGCAAGCGCGGAGTTGTTTCACGCGTGCTTGAGGGTGGTCTTGTTATTGTTGAGGGAATTAACTTGGCAAAAAAACATGAAAAGCCAAACCCAATGAAAGGTATTTCTGGTGGTATTGTTGCCAAGGAAATGCCAATTCAAGCTTCTAATATTGCGTTATTTAATGCGGCAACACAAAAAGCTGACCGAGTAGGTTATAAGGTATTAAAAGACGGCCGCAAGATTCGCGTATACAAATCTAACGGCGAAGCTGTTGAAGCTTAAGTGAGTAAATAGGATAAATTATGGCACGCTTAAAACAATTTTATAATGATTCGGTCGTTAAAGAAATGACTGAAAAGTTTGGTTACACCTCAGTAATGCAGGTACCAAGAATCGAAAAGATTACACTTAATATGGGTGTTGGTGAGGCTGTGGCAGATAAAAAAGTAATGGAACATGCTGTTGGTGATATGGAAAAAATTGCTGGTCAAAAAGCGGTTGTTACTAAAGCTAAAAAGTCAGTGGCAGCGTTTAAGATTCGTGATGACTATCCAGTGGGTTGTAAAGTGACATTACGTCGTGAGCGTATGTATGAGTTTTTTGATCGTCTAGTGACTGTCGCTATTCCTCGTACAAGAGACTTTCGCGGCCTGTCTGCTAAATCTTTTGATGGTCGTGGCAATTACAACATGGGTGTTAAAGAGCAGATCATTTTCCCTGAAATTGATTATGACAAAATCGATGCGATTCGTGGTATGAACATAACGATTACCACCACTGCAAAAACTGACGAAGAAGCTAAAGCATTGCTTTCTGCGTTTAACTTTCCTTTTAGAGGTTAAAACATGGCAAAAACATGTATGACAGAGCGTGAGATTAAACGACGCGCTACCGTAAAAAAATTCGCTGCTAAACGCGCTGCGTTAACAGTCATTATTAACGATCAAAGCGTTAGTGTAGAAGAGCAGCGCGAAGCGCGCTTGAAGTTACAAGCGTTGCCACGTAATTCTAGCCCTGTGCGTTTACGTAATCGTTGTGCGCTTACTGGCCGTCCTCGTGGCGTGTTTAGTAAATTTGGAATTGGACGTAGTAAATTGCGTGACTTAATGATGGCTGGCAAAGTGCCGGGCGTTACTAAGGCTAGCTGGTAAATAAGGAACAGATCTATGAGTATGAGTGATCCAATTGCCGACATGTTAACGCGTATTCGCAATGCGCAAAGTGTTAATAAAATATCGGTATCAATGCCAGCATCTAAATTAAAAGGTGCTATAGCGAATGTGCTAAAAGACGAGGGTTATATTGAAAGCTATTCAGTTGAGCCTAATAATGGTAAGCCAGTGCTTAATATTGGGCTGAAATATTATGCTGGTCGCCCAGTAATTGAGAAAATTGAGCGCGTTAGTAAACCTGGTTTGCGTGTTTACAATAGTGGACAAAATATACCTAAAGTAATGAATGGTCTTGGTGTGACAATTGTGTCTACATCCAAGGGTGTAATGACAGATCGTAAAGCGCAAGCTGCTGGTATCGGCGGTGAGTTACTTTGCATAGTGGCTTAAGGAGAAGCAGATGTCACGTGTTGCTAAAAATCCAGTAGTCATTCCAGCTAAAGTGGAAGTTGTTTTGAGCGCAGACAGTATTGCTGTTAGCGGTCCTTTGGGCAAGTTGTCTCACCCTTTGACGAAAGCTGTTAATCTGAATCGTGATGGCGAAACCATTACATTCACAGCAGCTAGTCAAGATGCGCATGCGCGCGCTATGTCAGGAACATTGCGTTCTTTAGTGGCCAATATGGTGCATGGCGTTTCACAAGGCTTTACGCGTAAATTAACATTGGTTGGTGTTGGCTATAAAGCGCAAGCACAAGGCCAAATGTTAAATTTGGAATTGGGTTATTCACATCCAATCAGTCACAAAATGCCTGATGGAATAACTGTAAAAACAGCGACGCCTACAGAAATTGAATTGACAGGCGCTGATAAACAAGTTGTTGGTCAGGTGGCTGCACAAATACGTGCTTATCGTCAACCTGAGCCTTACAAAGGTAAAGGTGTTCGTTACTCTGATGAAGTGGTTCAGATTAAAGAATCTAAGAAAAAATAGCAGTAATTTA
>CBFHHI010000092.1:0-6345 GCA_965655675.1 Methylophilaceae bacterium
TTATATGAGCATTATCTAGTTATAGTTATAGTTATAGTTATTATTGATTAAATCTAAGCAAGATACATTCCTACACCAAAGCCAAATAAATAAGCGTTATTAATCAAAGATAAAGAATTTGATGCGATATTTAATTGGTTTATTTACTTCAGAAATTGGTTATATAAAACCACATAATATGGTTATATACAGCCAATTATACTGATAATAGTAAGTGAATGGTTAAGAAGGTTGCCAATAGACGCATAAACCTAGCTCGTGGCTTTGTGCTTGCATTTCTGCATCGCTTCCTACATTGGGAATAATGACTAGGGTTTCATCCATAAAAATGAGTGGCAGTTGAGCGCGCTGCCAAGGGGGGATTTGACTTGTTTGCATCACAGTTTTTAGGTGGCGTCTGGGTCGGCCCAATGCAGGTTTGAAGTATTCGCCGCCTTCCCTATTTTTAATGCGCAGTTTAATGTCACTACCGCCGCGTTGATAGGCAAAACCTTGACCCTGTTGCTTGGTAAAATAAAGGCGCGATAAGTTTGGCAAAGTGATCACTTCTTCTCCTTGCCACAGCAAATTAATCGGCGCCAAACCATTTTGCTCGGCGACCAAGTAGGCCAAGCCTTGATAACGCATTACATGCAAACTTTCTGATACTTTTATCTTAATTGCGGCATCTGCTTTTTCAGTTGTTAACTGTTGTAAAATTTGAGCTAATAATGCTGTATTAGGTAATTCGACTTTATTTTGAATCAGCCAAAAACGGATTAAATTAGCTCTTCTCGCCTGACTTAATTTAATCAATGACTGAATATTGACCGTTTTGTATTGTTTATCCAGCACCAATTCAGCATCAAGCAATGCCAACTCACCTAATAGCTGATTGGCTTCTGCCATATGTGATGCCGAACGCGCTAGTGTTTTTGTGATGCTGGTGTAGCGCTTACTGAAGATGGGTAATACTGCATGCCTTATAAAATTACGGTTAAACGTAATATCTGCATTGCTTTCATCATCAATCCACTGCAATTGATGGTCTTTTGCATATGAAGCTATTTCGTTACGGGTACTATCCAATAGAGGCCTTATTAATCGGCGTTCCTGATCAATTTGCGCCATACCGGCCAGGCCTTTGACGCCAGCACCTCTGGCTAATTGCAACAATAGTGTTTCAGCTTGATCGTCTTGATGATGCGCGAGACAAATAAAATCGGCATTGGTCGTTTGTAGCGCTTGATAACGTGCATTTCTGGCAGTTGCCTCAATTCCTAAACCGCTCTCTTGATCGACACGCACGCGGAACTGCTCTAATGGGATACCTAAATGGATACAGTTTTTTTCACAGAAACGCTCCCAATCA
The DNA here is from genome assembly GCA_965655675.1 of Methylophilaceae bacterium. Classification (GTDB taxonomy): domain Bacteria; phylum Pseudomonadota; class Gammaproteobacteria; order Burkholderiales; family Methylophilaceae. The sequence continues at coordinate 1,352 of CBFHHI010000092.1, forward strand.
TCAGCATGATCACTTAACCCATGATGCACATGCATAGCGGCTAACTCAAAAGTTAGCTCACTTTGCAGTTGATGCATGGCGTGCAAGAGCACTGTAGAATCTAGCCCACCACTATAAGCCACTAATAAAGTTGGCTGGACGAGCTGGTATTGGTTAAAAAAACTGATTAAGAAATGCTTAAGCCGATTTAAAATTGTGCAAGATTGATGATCTTGCACATTATTTACTGGCAGTTTCTTTGAACTTACCATAACTCATTAAACGTGCATATCTTGTTTCTAAGAGTTTTTCTGTTGGCATTTTTTGTAAAGCGGCCAGATTGCTTTTAATGGCTTTTTTCAAAGTCACCATCATTGCCTCTTGATCTCGATGCGCACCGCCTATTGGTTCAGGAATAATCTGATCAACCAACCCCAATGCTTTCAATCTTGTTGCGGTAATCCCTAATGTTTCAGCAGCTTCAGCTGCCTTGCTTGCGCTTTTCCACAAAATGGAAGCACAACCTTCTGGCGAAATCACTGAATAGGTGGCATGTTGTAACATTAATAGCTGATCAACCACACCTAATGCAAGCGCGCCACCCGACCCACCTTCACCAATCACCACCCCTATTATTGGTGTTTTTAGCTCCGCCATCACATATAAGTTTCTTGCAATAGCCTCCGATTGACCGCGCTCTTCTGCTCCAATGCCAGGATAAGCGCCTGGTGTATCAATTAAGGTGACAATCGGTAATTTAAACTTTTCTGCAAGCCTAAATAAACGTAATGCTTTGCGATAGCCCTCTGGCCTTGGCATGCCAAAATTACGGTATTGTCGCGCTTTAACATCACGGCCCTTTTGCTGTCCAATGACCATAACAGGCATATCATCCAAACGTGCCATACCACCAACAATCGCTGGATCATCGGCATATGCACGATCGCCGTGCAACTCTTCAAACCCTGTGAATATGTGCCTAATGTAATCTAATGTATAAGGACGCTGCGGGTGACGCGCAACTTGAGATACCTGCCAGGCATCTAAATTTTTATAAGTATCCGCCAATAATTGCGCATTTTTTTTCTGCAGCTGGGCTACTTCTTTCGACACGTCTAGATCATCATGCTCATCATGTGCAGCTTGTAGAGATTCAATCCGCTTTTCTAGTTCAGCAATCGGCTGTTCAAATTCTAGATAAGTCAATTTCATCTCTGTTGCTTTTTTATCACCCATATTTTTTTCACTCATGTTAGTAATTCAATCAATTTTAGCCATACTATTAATGCTAATTATAAAGGATTTTTACATTTTCTTTTGATAACCAAGCTTCTAAACGATGAAGTAAATCATCTTCCAACTCAACACGCCACGCATTGCCTAGCATTAAACCAACTTGACTAGTCGCATTGTGATATTCAATTTTTACTGGACATCGTTTTTTTTCAGCCTCTTCTCCTTTACAGTAAGGCTTCAATATAGCGGTGAGCTTAGCCGCGTCAGATTGGCCATTACAGGCAATTTTTAGCATACTTGCATATGCACTTCTGGCTGCTGGTAAATCAAATATTTTGTTTGCATTGACGCGATTGCCTCCAGAGAAATCATCATGACTAATCCGCCCCTCTATCACCAACACCTGATCTTCCTTTATTAAATGAGCAGCCTCAGCCAATAAATCACCACCAACAACCACATCAACACGGGCCACTGCATCGTCTAAGGTCACAATTGCCATCTTGCCCCGTTGTGTCATGCGAACACGCACACCCATCACTACGCCAGCAATTAATTTGGGCGCCTTTTGCGGAGCTATATCAGCTAATGTTCCATGCACAAACTGTGCAATTTCAGCCTTACTTTCTGAATAAGGATGCCCACTTAAATAAAACCCTAATGCCGCCTTTTCTTCTTGCAATTGTTGCTCTGGACGCCATGCTTCAACAGCAGGTAATTGATGCTGAACCCCCATTTCTTCGCCAAATAAGCTATTTTGTCCTGCATAGTGATTCGCATGCTCGGCCGCGCCTATCGCCATACTCACACCTGCCAATAATGCAGCTCGGTTCGCATCTAATTGATCAAATGCACCTGCTCTAATCAGCGATTCAATCACGCGTCGATTCACTTTTCGCAAATCTAATCGGCGACAAAAATCAAATAGATCAGTAAATGGACCAGCTTCACGTGCCGCTAAAATAAGCTCAATTGCAGCTGCCCCTGTGCCTTTAATAGCACCCAAACCATATAGCACTTGTTTGTCGCTCAACGACTGAAAACGGTAGCGACTTTGATTGATGTCGGGGGGCAACACCTCTATTTCATTTGGTGCACAGTCATCAAATAAAATACGCACATTGTCCGTATTATTCATATCTGCAGACATGGTTGCGGCGGCAAAAGCTGCTGGATAATGGGCTTTTAAATAGGCAGTTTGATAGGAAACAAGAGCATAAGCTGCGGCATGTGATTTATTAAAACCATAACCAGCAAATTTTTCGAGCAAATCAAACAACTCATTCGATTGCTGCAAACTTAATCCATTTTTTTGTGCACCTTCATTAAAAATCTCTCGTTGCTTAACCATTTCTTCTGGCTTTTTCTTACCCATCGCACGCCGCAATAAATCTGCAGCGCCTAAGCTATACCCTGCAACCACTTGCGCAATCTGCATCACCTGCTCTTGATACACGGCAATACCATAGGTTTCTTTTAAAATCACTTCTGTCGAATGGTGAGGATACTCCACACGCTGTAGCCCATGCTTGCGACGACAATAATCTGGAATCAAGTCCATTGGACCAGGTCGATACAAGGCAACCAATGCAATAATATCTTCAAAGCAATCTGGCTTTGCTTGCTTCAGCATATCTTTCATGCCGCTTGACTCTAGCTGGAAAACAGCAGTGGTATTAGCACGTTTTAGCAGATTGAATGTGGCTTTATCATCCAATGGCAAGCGCTCTAACTCCAGTGGAGGCTCACCCATCATTGCTCTTTGCGCATTCGCATTTTCGACTGCCATTTCGAGTATGGTTAAAGTGCGCAATCCCAAAAAGTCAAACTTAACCAACCCAACAGCTTCTACATCATCCTTATCAAACTGGCTCACCAAACTATCACCATTAGCTTGGCAGTAAATGGGTGAGTAATCGGATATTTTACCTGGTGCAATTAATACGCCGCCGGCGTGCATACCAACGTTACGCACCAGTCCTTCTAGACGAAGTGCTAATTCTAGTAGCTGTGCCACCTCTTCTTCGTTGTCTCGCCGCTCTTGTAATTGCGGTTCTTTTTCTAATGCACTTTGTAAAGTGATGCCCAGCTCTAGCGGAATTAATTTGGCTACGCCATCTACAAAATTAAATGGCAAGTCCAGCACACGGCCAACATCACGAATCACAGCTTTTGCAGCCATTGTGCCGAATGTAGCAATTTGTGAAACAGAATCTAACCCATACTTTTGCTTAACATAATCAATGACACGATCACGGCCTTCTTGGCAAAAATCAATATCAAAGTCAGGCATAGAAACCCGCTCTGGATTTAAAAATCGTTCAAATAGCAAATTGTATGCTAACGGATCTAAATCAGTAATCCCTAAGCTGTAAGCCACCAATGAGCCGGCACCTGAACCGCGACCGGGGCCTACAGGAACGCCATTATTTTTTGCCCAATTAATAAAATCAGCTACGATTAAGAAATAACCTGGGAAGCCCATTTGATTAATAATATGGCATTCAAAATCTAACCGTTTTTTGTACCGATCAAATTGATCGGCTCTAACGACTTCATCGGGATAGAGCTGCGCCAGCCGAGTGTGCAGACCTTTTAACGACTCTTGTGCCAAGTAAGTTGGCAAGTCTTGTTGATCTGGCGTTGGAAAATCTGGTAGGTAATTCTCACCTAAGGTAAGCGTTAAATTACACCGTTTTGCAATTTCAACCGTATTGACTAAGGCTTCTGGCAAATCGGCAAATAAGTGAGCCATTTGCGCCTGTGTTTTAAAATACTGCTGATCGCTAAATTTTTTAGGTCGTCGGCTGTCAGCCAACATATAGCCTTCAGCAATACAAGTACGCGCCTCGTGCGCGGTAAAATCATCTTGGGTAATAAACTGAATTGGTTGAGTAGCAACAACCGGTAAGCTTAAGGTACTGGCAATAGACAATACTTCCTGTAATAACGCTTCTTGTCGGGCTGCTTGCGTAACATCAGCTGCGCGCTGCACCTCTAAATAAAAACGATTAGGAAAAAGTTCAGACCATCTTTTTGCCAGCTTGGCTGCTAAAGCAGCATTGTTTTGCGCTAATGCCAAACCAATATCGCTGTCCTGATTGCCTGACAACAGCAACAGCCCCTCACTACCAGCCTGAAACCACTCAGGTTTTAATTCTGGCCGGCCTCTTGTTTGATTTTCTAAATAGGCTTTGCTTAATAATTCACATAATAAGGTGTAGCCTGATGTGTTTTGCACCAATAACAAAGCACGTGTTGGTTGTTCAGGCTTTTTGCTATTTTCCAACCAAACATCTGCACCAATAATGGCTTTAATGCCTTGTTTTCTAGCCGCCTTATAAAACTTAATGGCACCAAACAAATTGCTTAAATCAGTGAGCGCTAACGCAGGCATTGCATCGTTTTTGGCAGCATTCACATAATCGTTAATTCTCACTATGCCATCAACAATAGAATACTCGCTATGGCAACGCAGGTGAACAAAGGTAGATGTCTGACTTAAATCTTGCATCTAGATATTTTACCCTTGATGACTAAGAAAATGATGTTAAATAATCAAATCCCAGCAAAAATATAAACGCTATTGGTAAAAGCAATCACCTCATTACGCTTAACTTGGCGATTATTTTTTGCTTTTATTGATTGATTTTAGTAGTGATTTAATGTTAGCAAGCAAGTCTTCATCTTGCACAGGTTTACCAAAAAAAGCATCAACGCCAATTTCATTGGCCAATGTTTTATGTTTTTCCGCTGTCCGTGAGCTAATCATGATTAAT
>CBFHHI010000093.1:0-5940 GCA_965655675.1 Methylophilaceae bacterium
CGGCTGCGGAACTCGCCCTAACAAGCCACACAAACCGTGACTTGTCGCGGTGCTCAAACAGGTCCTCGCCTTCATCTTATTTTGTCTGCGCTACTCAGCTTGATAAAGGGATGCAAAGTCAAAACCAACGTAGGTAAATTTATAATTTTGTTGTTCAGTGATGCAATAGTGAAACTTCACGGGCTTTCCGTCCCCTTTAGCCACGCCGAGCAACGGAAGTAAGCAAGGGGGTTTCGTCGAGGACTGTTTGAGCGTAGCGAGTTCCGCAGACGCCTTGCTTGCTGAGTAGCGCAGGGAAACCTTTAGGTCGAGGCGACGGAGTGTCCTTTCTCAATCGACTTAGTGCTTTAGCACTTAGCGAGATTGGGGATGCCCCTTGCGGGTATTCTTTCCCCTATTTCTTTTGGACAAGCAAAAGAAATAGGGTCGCCGTCGCGCGATAAGCGACTTGGTGGAAAATTAGCCTAATGTTATAAAGTATCCCGCAAAAACACCCATTCATCCCCTTTTGATTGCGCTTCACTAAAATAATACCCTTCACGATCAAACCCTTTAATCGCTTCAGGCTCTGTGATTTTGTGATCAATAATATAACGGCTCATTAAGCCGCGTGCTTTTTTGGCATAGAAGCTGATGATTTTATATTGGCCGTTTTTAGCATCTTTGAAGATTGGGGTAATGATTCTCGCGTTGAGTTGTTTGGCTTTGATGGCTTTAAAGTATTCATTAGAGGCTAAATTAATCAGCACTTTATCGGCAAATGCTGGTTCTGCGATTAAAGATTGGGTGAGTTCATCTCCCCAAAAATCATATAAATCTTTACCTGCTGTATTCACTAATTTGGTGCCCATTTCTAAACGATAGGGTTGCATATAATCGAGCGGTTTTAATACGCCATATAAGCCTGACAAGATGCGTAAATGTTGTTGTGCAAAGGTGAGGCCTGCTTCATCTAAAGTAGTCGCATCAAGGCCTGTATAGACATCGCCATTAAACGCCAACATCGCTTGTTTGGCATTGTCTGCATTAAATGGCGGTTGCCATGATTGAAAGCGGCTGAGATTGAGCCCAGCCAGTTTATCGCTGAGACTCATGAGCGAGGCCACTTCTTGCACCGATAGCTTTTTTAATTGCGTGATGAGTTTGGTCGACTGCGCTAAATAACGCGGTTGACTGGCTGTTTTGGTGGTGGCTGGCGTTTCAAAATCTAAGTTTTTTGCAGGTGATATAACGAACAACATAAATAGCTAGCTTTCTGTTTGTGAGCGTCATCATCAAATGGATGTCTCTTGTTTGCGGTTTAAATCATACAACTGTGTGTGTTATTGAGCAATTAGTCGAATCATTAGTTCAGCAATGCAATGCTCAGATTACGCAATATTACGCATTGCTGTCTTGCATTTTATCCGTCACGATTGAGGCTTGGCAACCATTGGACAAAGTAATGAAGCTCATTTCAGTTAATCTTTCTCAACCAGAATCCATTCAAATCAATGGCGATGCGGTATTAACGGGCATTAATAAAGTGCCGCAAACTAAGCGCATTTGGTTAAACAAAATCAATTTAGTGGGTGACGGTCAGGCTGATTTGACCGTGCATGGCGGTGAGTTTCAAGCGGTTTATAGTTATCCAATTGAACATTATGCCCATTGGCAACAGTTCTTAGGTAAAGATGCGTTAGCTTATGGCACTTTTGGTGAAAACTTTACTGTTTCTGGTTTATTAGAAACAGAGGTTTATGTAGGTGATATTTTTAAAGTGGGCGGCGCGATTATTCAGGCGACTATGCCGCGCATCCCTTGTTTTAAGCTAGCCAATAAACTTGATAATACCGCCATTATCAAAGATTTTTTATGGAGTGGTTACAGCGGTTTTTACCATAAAGTGATTGAAGAAGGTGAAGTGGGCGCGGGTGATGCGATTACTTTATTGGAGCGTGAGGCAGATAGCATCAGCATTCGAGCAGCGTTGGGGCTTTATAAGCTCAACGAAGGCGATGCCAATGCATTGTCGCATGCGCTTAACATTAAGAGTTTGGCGCCATTATTTGTGAGTGCGTTTAGCGAACGTTTAGCCAAATTAGATGCTGACGGATAAGCCGATACAACGTAATATTTGCTTTTTTAAATGATTAAGTTGGCTTTATGCAAAATATCGGCCTTTATATTATTGGCGATGAAATACTCTCAGGCAAACGCAAAGATGCACATTTTGGCAAGATGATTGCGTTGCTTTCTGCGCGTGGTTTACAGCTCAGCTGGGCACACTTTTTAGGCGATGTTCCTGAACAAATCACCAGCTTATTAAAAGCCAGTATGGCGCGTGGTGACATTGTGTTTAGCTTTGGTGGCATTGGCGCTACACCAGATGATTACACCAGACAGTGTGCGGCTGATGCGGCTGGCGTACCGATTGAGCGACATCAAGACGCAGTTGCGAATATTGAAGCGCAATATGGAGAAAGCGCTTATCCCAAGCGTGTATTGATGGCAGACTTTCCAAAAGGTGCAGATTTAATCCCCAACCCAGTGAACCGAGTGGCTGGTTTTAGTATTAACGAGCATTACTTTGTACCTGGCTTTCCTGAAATGGGCCATCCGATGGTGGAATGGGTGCTAGACACATACTATAACCACTTGTTTCACAAACACGATTATATTGAAGCATCCATTTTGGTAACAGAGGTTGGCGAGAGTGATTTAATTGATTTTATGAACGCCATGCTTGCCAAATACCCTCAATTGAAGCTATTTAGCTTACCCAAAAGCGGTCAACGCAGAACAACTGAACTTGGCATAAAAGGTGAAACTGCTTTAGTCAACCAAGCGATAATAGACTTAAAAGCAGGTATAACGGCTTTGGGTTATCCATGGCTTGATATTTAGCTAACTGGATTTTGTGCCGCTTTTTATCCTTACCCTCAGCAGAATCAGCCATTGTTTATCAGGGCAGTGAGCCAAGATAGAATAGGGGTTTACCCATCTCATTATGCGTTAGAAAATAAAATTTTATGCAGTGTAGATCAAATTGCGGTGCTTGTTGTATTGCTCCCAGCATCAATAGTCCCATTCCTGGCATGCCGAACGGCAAGCCTGCGGGGGTACGTTGCATTCAGCTAGATGAGCAAAATCGATGTCTGATTTTTGGTAAGCCAGAGCGTCCTGCTTTTTGCGCTAGCTTACAAGCGAGTATAGAAATGTGTGGTGGAGACCATTTAAAAAACCCTAAAGAACATGCCATGGCTTGGCTAAGTCAGCTAGAAATCCTGACTAAACCTTTATGAATGTGCAGTTTCACGCATCAAAAACACGGCAATCAAGCTAATGCCCGCCATGGCTGACATGTAAAAACCAACCCAAGCGATGCCACCTTGCATCACCAACCATTGTGAAATGCTTGGCGCAAACGAGGCGCCAAAAATACCGCCTAATTGATAAGCCAGACCAGCGCCAGTATAGCGAACGGCAACAGGAAATTGCTCAGGCAAAAATGCTCCCATTGGGGCAAAGGTTGCTCCCATTAAAAATAAGGCGAGCGATAAAAAAATGGTAATGGCCATCACTGAACCACTCTGCATCAACGGGCTCATGGCAAATCCTGCAAACAGAGCAACAGCACTACTGATCATCAAAACAGGGCGACGACCAAACTGATCCGACAGCCGCGCAGAGATAGGCGTAGCTAAGGTCATGAATAACACGGCGACACATAGCATGATTAAAAAGTCTGGTCTTGTGATACCTAGTGCTTGTGTGCCATAACTCAAACAAAATACCGTAGCGGTATAAAACAAGTGGTAGCACACCACCATGGCTAGGGCTCCTAATAGGATTGGGTTAAGGTGGTTTTTTAATAATGGTTTAATTGGCATGCGATGTGTCGCTTGCTGGGCTAAGGCTTGTGCAAAAACAGGTGTTTCTGCTAACTTGAATCGAACATATAAACCAACCACCACGAGTAATGCGCTGGCAATAAAGGGTAAACGCCAGCCCCAGGCCTTAAATTCAGCATCTGTTAGAAAAACGGAAAGACCCAAAAAACTGAGGGTAGCTAATAAGAAACCAACGGAAGGGCCTAATTGTGGAAACATGCCAAACCAGCCGCGCTTACCTTCAGGCGCATGCTCGGTTGCCAACAAGGCTGCGCCACCCCACTCACCCCCTAAACCTATGCCTTGGCTAAGCCGCAACAAACACAACAATATAGGCGCCCAAATGCCAAGCACGGCATAACCTGGTAATAAGCCAATTAGCAACGTTGAAATACCCATGACTAATAGTGCCGCAGCAAGGGTTACTTTTCGCCCGACTTTGTCGCCAAAATGACCAAACAGAATGGCACCAAATGGCCGCGCAACAAAAGCAATACCAAATGTCAGAAACGCATTTAAGGTTTGTACTGCAGGGTCGCTTGTGGGAAAGAAGACTTGGCCGATGACCAAGGCAGCTGCCATTGCGTAAATATAGAAGTCATAAAACTCGATGGCGGTGCCAATAAAGCTGGCAAAGGCAATTTTAGTGGTGGATGTTTTTTGCATGATGCTCATCATAATTGCGCATCATGCATTTGCAAACGTATATTATGCAGACTTTGCTAAAAACATCTTAATGCGTCGCTTGTTTGTCTTCGGAACCATGACTGACGCTAGCTTGCCAACCGCCGCCCAAGGCTTTAAATAAATCCACCGTAGCATTGAGTGTGTTTTGTCGACTCTGTACAAAGCTTTGTGAGGCTTCGATATGACTGCGTTGTGCTTCTAACACATCTAAGTAACTCGAGTAGCCTGCTGTATAGCGGTTTCTAGCGACATCTAACATGGCAAGTGTGGTGGTTTTTTTAGAATCAGCAATTTTCTCAATCGCGTTATATTGTCGCAAGTTGACTAAAGCATCATTCACTTCTTTAAATGCAGTGGATACAGCACCTATATAAGCTTGCAAAGCTTGCTTTTGTCTAGCACTCGCTTGGTCAACGCGTGAGGATAGGAGGCCACCGTTAAAAATGGGTAAATTCAAACCTAACCCATAAGACCAAATACGTGATGCGGACTTCAATACATCGCTTAGTGCAAAGCTTTCACCACCAAAATTACTGGTGAGTGAAATACTAGGATATAAAGCTGCTTTTGCCGCCCCAATTCTTGCATTGGCTGCAATCATATCTTGCTCGGCCTGCCTGACATCAGGTCGATTTTCTAACAACGACGAAGGCACACCAATAGGCGGTATTGGTGGCGTAGGCAAACTAGCTAAACTGGTTTGATCAAGATTCACTTCTTCTAGTGTCAAAATATTTAACACGTGTTCGGTCAGTTTTCGAAGACGTATCGTCTCTTGTTCTTGTAGCAGTAAATTATCGCGCACTAAAGAAGCTTGCTGCACATCCAATATAGAAACAATGCCACCCTCTTGTCTGCGTTTAGCCAATGCCAAGCTTTCTTCGCTGGTGTTGAGGTTTTCTCTTACATTGGTAAGTTGCGAATCTAAACTACGCAGATTTAAATAACTATTAACGACTAAACTTTCGGTAGAAAGCTTAACCATCTCTTTTGCATACTGAGTAGATAAAAAGTTGGCCCTTGCTGCTTCTTTTGTGCGTTTAAACTTACCCCAAAAGTCCAACTCAAATGATGCACTAAGTGACAGATTATAGTTTTCGCGTGGGTTTGGTCCAAATGGTGGGAAAAAACCTGTTTCCGTCACCCGATTACGCACACCATCAGCGCCTGCATTGACAGTTGGCAACAAAGCCGCTCCTGCTTCACGCATTTGCGCATCTGCTTCTTCAATACGCGCCACAGCGGCTTGAATATTACTGTTGTTTTTAAAGGCTTTTTCAACCAATGCATTCAGTTGCGGATCTTGATACAAAGTCCACCACTCATTGGGAATTTCATTTAACTTTGCCATGTCGCTTGGCAGGGATGCTTGCGCATCACC
>CBFHHI010000094.1:0-5856 GCA_965655675.1 Methylophilaceae bacterium
AATAGCGGTTTGGACCCACCCCTTCCCATCTCGAACAGGGCCGTGAAACGAACCTGCGCCAATGATAGTATGCTCTTCGCATGCGAAAGTAGGTCACTGCCAAGCTCCTTATATAAAAGCCTCACTAAAATAGTGAGGCTTTTTTACTTTGTGTGACCCATATTTGCTAGGTAAAACAATCAATTTGAGAAGTTGTATTGATTGATTAATATCGGTATAGTCAACTTAACTTAATAAAAGATATATAGTATGACTAATGTTATTTTATTGATTTTGTTCATGTTTGGATTAAATGCGTATGCGGGACCTGCTTATGCTATTTGTTTAGAACATTGTAATCACCCTTTGCAACAAAGTGAAATTGATCCGATTTTACAAAAAGGTAAAGACGGACAGTTTCTGGTAATGGGTAAGTCAAGTGCTATTTTAGTGCGTGGTAAGGACGACTCTGAACTAAGGAGAGGTAAATCAGACGCAGTGCTAAAGCAAGGTGTGTTGGATAGTAAGCTTGCGTTTGGTAAAGAGACTAAACAGCTTGGACGTGGTCAGCAAGATTTAGTGTTAAAACGGGGAGATAGAGATAAGTCATTAGTCTTCGGAAAACAAGATGATACGCTAGCGTTTAGGCATGAGAATAGCGTTCTATCGCGGGGCCGCACATTAGAGCCATTACATTTTGGTAGCCAAAATGAGCGATTAAAATTTTGTCATGAGAAGTGAAATTTTAATGGTTCTATGCAATTGAAAACGTAAGATGCGTAGATGCTGTTTCATCCTGCCCTAATAATTGCGCTAAGTAAGGCAATGATTTTTCTAGCGATTTAGGTAAGGTCCATGGTGGGTTGATGATATATAACCCACTACCAAACATACCTAAACCACTTTCAGCTGGCTTTGATACTTTCAGTGATACGTTTAGCCAATTGCTCACATTTAATTGTTGCAACGCTGTAATCATTTGGTTTGATTCTGTTCTTTGCAATATTGGATACCAGATAATATAAGTGCCAGTTGCAAAACGATTCAGACTCTCTTGTAAACTATTAACAACACGCTGATAGTCATCTTTTTTTTCATAAGGCGGGTCTATGATAATAATGCCACGTTTTGTAGAAGGGGGTAGGCTACTTTTGATACCGTTAAATCCATCCAATAATTCAATTTTAGTTTGTTTAATCTTAGTCGTATTAAAGTTTGCCAGTAGTGTTTGGTACTCATTGGGGTGCAATTCAAATAAGCGTAATTGGTCGTTTGGCCTCAGGTAGTATTCAGCAATTTTAGGCGAGCCTGGGTATAAATCTATGGATTTTTCTCTATTGAATGACTGTATCATTGTCATAAATGTTGATAGCACTTCTGGTAATGGCTGACTGGCTAATAAACGGGAGATGCCAGTCTGAAACTCTTTATTTTTTTGTGAAAAGTCACTTTGCAACGCGTACATGCCTGCTCCTGCGTGAGTATCAATTACAGAATATGGTTTATCTTTCTGGTTGAAATATTCAAGCACCAAGCTAAAGGTGTAGTGTTTAAGTATATCGGCATGGTTGCCAGCATGGAAGGCGTGTCGGTAACTAAGCATAATATTAACTTTATAACGTATTGAGAATATTCGTATTATAAATGACTACATGTCATCACAATCTGCAGTAATGCGTTATTTACAAAGATGCAATAGAGCATCGAAATCGAAAGGAATTGAGAAATGAAAAAAGCTGTATATTTTATGCTGTTTATTGCTTTTGCTCTTTGTTCGGTTGTTTCTTATGCTGATAACCATCAGTATACAGAAACAGAACAATACGAGATGAAAGCGGATGTCGATAATGATGGTAAGGTAAGCTATGAGGAGTTTAAAGCGGCGCGTGAAAAGCATATGCAGGAGCACTTTAAACGTAGAGACTTAAATGGGGATGGGTTTATTGATCAGAACGAAAAAAAAGCGGCAAAAGAAAACTGGAAACAACATCATAAAAAAATGAAAAAAGAGTGTAAAAGAATGGAGAGTGATGAAGGTGGCAACTAAAGCACGATGCTGCTGATGAATAATAAAAAACAGTGCAAATGCGCTGTTTTTTATTGGTCTTTTTTATAGCATGCGTTAGCATGACGGTATGAACAATCAATATTCTTCGCCATTGAAAAATCCTTTTATCATTCCTTTTATTATTATTTCTATATTTGCGCTAATTGAGTTTTTTGGCGGCATATGGACACAGTCATTGGCACTGCTAGGAGATGCGTGGCACATGTTTTCAGATGCTTTTGCACTTGGTTTGGCGATGTTTGCAGCCCACAGTGTTAGTAAAGCAAGTGGTGGTGGTCGCAAAATTGAGCTGACCGTTTCTATCATCAATACTATACTAATCTCAGCTGTTATTGTTTGGATTGTACTTGAGGCAATCGATCGAATGAGCTATCCACGCCAAGTGACTGGCGGTTATGTGATGGGCATTGCTTTTATTGGTTTGGTAGTCAATATCATTGTGGCACTCCAATTACATCATCATGATGGAGAAAAGGGCTTAAATCATCAAGCTGCATTTTTGCATGTTATAGGTGATTTATTGGGTTCCGTTGCCGCCTTGGCAGCTGGCTTGATAATTTATCTAACAGGTTGGTTGTTAATTGATCCTATTCTTTCTATATTTATTTCATTATTATTGTTATTCGGTGTATTAAATCTGATTAAAAACATTTGGCTGACCCTTGCCGGAAAACCAGCCTCTAAGAATCATGATCATCATCATTGACACGACTTTTACAATTGCAATAAAACGATTTAACTGATTATAGTTTCACTTTTATAACAGGAGAAAAAATGCCATTTGTTAATGTAAAGCTTGCTGGAAGTATTACCAAAGAACAAAAACAGGAAATTGCAAAAGAAATTACGGAAACGCTAGTCAAGCATGCACACAAGCCTGCTAGTTATACTTATATTGTATTTGAAGAAGTAGAAACAGAAGATTGGGCAATTGGTGGACAATTGCTTGGATAATGCTGGTTTAATTATGGTTCTTGATCAACTTGTATCATCCACTTAAGTAATGGCATCCATTCCGCTAAATCTTTTTTGGTTTTATATAAAGGCATATCAAAAAGACTAATGCCTTGTTCAGCTGTGTGCGCATAAATTTGTGCATTACGTAAGTGACCAATGACTGGGAACCCACTGTCTTCAAGATATTGAGTAAGACTTTCTGCCGCTTTTGTCCGCGCAGTAACGCGCATGCCAAGGATAGCGACAAAGGTTCGTTCTTTGCGTATGGCTTTTTCATTTTTCAAAATCGTAATAAATTCTCGTGTTGCATCAATATCATAAGAGGATGGTTGCATAGGTACGATAACCCAATCAGCATCTTTTACGGCATCACTAAGCTTTTTACCGCTTATGCCAGCAAATGAGTCAATAATCAAAATATCGATATTTTTCTTTTTGTTAACGTCGCTGTAACTGTTCGCAGCTACAATTTTGGGCAGTATTTCTGGACGCCGATTTAACCAACTTTTAGATGACTGTTGTTTGTCTAAATCTAGCAAGCATACTTTCTTACCTTTACTGGCGAAATAACCAGCAAGATTGGTGGAAAGGGTTGTCTTTCCGCTTCCACCCTTCGGGTTTGCAATTAAGATTTTCTTCATTATATATTCCAATATTGACTGGATTACATTTGAACGTTGCGACTCAAGTAAACAAATAAAATAGGGGTTTTATTTTTTCTTTATCTTCTCTTCTTTGGCGCGTATCGAGGCTACTTTTGCTTTCCACTCTTCTAATTGCTCATCTTCAAGCTCTAATTGAATCGCGAGAGCCTCTTCTTCAGTAAGCTTGTCTTTCGCTAATCGTCTTGGTAGTTTGCCAGACATTCTTGATAGTAACCGCTCTTTTTGTTCAGCATCTAGCGTTTTAACTTGTGCTAAATAGTCTACCGTTTTTGAAGTCATCTATTTTTCCCTAAGTTTTAATTTATACCGCGTAATATAAACGATTGTTAGTAAAAGTATCGTGACATTTTTATGACAACATTAATGATCAACCTGATTGTTAGACGTCATTGCGTTTGAAAGCTAAAGCTATTATTCAGTGCAAACTACTATAGCTGCAACGTTAACTGTTAAAATAAAAAGATGTTTGATCCAAAGCCTATTCTAAAGAGTTTACCCAATTTGCCTGGTGTTTACCGTATGAAAAATGCGGACGATATTGTCATTTATGTGGGTAAAGCAAAAAACATTAAAAAGCGTGTTTCCAGCTATTTTAATAAAAATTTGCCAAGCCCAAGAACGCGGATGATGGTATCCCAAATTGCTGGTATTGAAACAACAGTGACGCGCACAGAGGCTGAAGCTTTGCTATTAGAGAATAACCTAATTAAAAGCATGATGCCACGCTACAACGTGTTATTCCGAGATGATAAATCCTATCCATATATAGCACTTACAGGCGACGATTTCTCTAGACTGGCTTTTCATCGCGGAACGCAGCGAAAAAATACCCAATATTTTGGACCATTTCCAAATAGTATCGCAGTGAGAGAAAGTATTCAGCTTTTACAAAAAGTATTCAAGTTGCGTACCTGCGAGAACTCGGTGTTTGCTAATCGCTCTCGTCCTTGTTTACAACACCAAATTGAACGTTGTACTGCACCTTGCGTAGGTTATATTAGCCGAGAAGATTATCGACATGATGTGCACCATGCTGCGATGTTTCTGCAAGGTAAAACAAGCGAGGTTTTAGATGCTCTGGGTGATAAGATGAATGCTGCCGCCCTCAATCAAGAGTATGAAATGGCCGCCTTATTTCGTGATCGTATGCAGGCATTAAGACAAGTGCAAGCAAAACAGTTTGTCAGTGATTTTAGTGTGTCTGATGCTGATGTGATAGCCTGTGCTCATTTGCAAGGACAGCATTGTATCAACTTGGTGATGATACGAGGTGGACGACACTTGGGTGATAAAAGCTTCTTTCCAAAAAACAGTCAAGACGCAGATTTAAGTGAAACAGTAGAAGCATTTTTGACGCAACATTATATGGCACAAAATACCCCGCCATTGTTGGTATGCGGTATTGATATCGATACACAAGGTTTTGAAGGCGTGTTGAGTGAACAAGCCAATCGAAAAATTAAGATCATCACTCATCCAATAGGCGATAAAAAAGTCTGGTTAAAAATGGCGCAAACCAACGCTGAGTTGGCGCTTGGACAACGTGCCGCAACCTCTGCTAATCAGGCGGCAAAATTGATTGCTTTGCGTGATGCATTGCATTTGGCTGACACTGTTGAACGTATTGAATGTTTTGATATTAGTCACACAATGGGTGAGGCGACCGTTGGTAGCTGCGTCGTATTTGATAAGGGCGATATGCAAAATAGTGAGTATCGACGTTATAACGTAACGGGTATTACGCCAGGCGATGATTATGCAGCAATGCGTGATGTGCTGACGCGACGTTATCAAAAAGTGGCCGCTGGGGAGGGTGTGCGTCCTGATTTAGTCTTTATTGATGGTGGAAAAGGTCAGCTTGGTGTGGCTATTGAGGTGATGCAAGAAGTGGGCTTGGAAGATATTTTGTTAGTTGGTATTGCAAAAGGCGAAGAACGTAAACCTGGTTTGGAAACGATGATTTTTTCAGATACCGGTGAAATGTTAAACTTACAGCAAGATAATCAGGGTTTACATTTGTTGCAGCAAATTCGCGATGAGGCGCATCGATTTGCCATCACAGGACACCGCGCAAAGCGCGCTAAGGCAAGATTAACCTCTAGTTTGGAAGAGATAGAAGGTGTTGGTGCAAAGCGGCGCAAAGCACTATTAACACGCTTTGGTGGATTGGATGGGGTAAAAAGTGCT
>CBFHHI010000095.1:0-5790 GCA_965655675.1 Methylophilaceae bacterium
TGATATTCAAGTAAACTCTCTTCAGTCATGGGTGCGACAGAGTCAGCCATCATCACTTCATTACGCATTGTTTTCATGATTGCGCTACGAGAGGGTTGCACTTGATTAACATCACCTGCAACCAGTTGTAATGTTGCATCGTGGTATGTGGCACCGCTTGTATTGCTTAAGGTCACCCAACTGGAAAGGGCTAAACGGTCTTCTTTGGTATTTAATTCTGCAACATAGTCTGCGCTCCAGCCTAAGCCGCCAGTAAGATAGCTAAGCTCCACCGTGTGATTCTGTTTACCAGTATTATTCAATAACGTCATTAACGTGGGGCGGTCGCGTAAATTATCAGGCACATCGTCGTACACAATTCTGCCAGGAATACCCGTTTCAATACGGTTCCCAATCTTCAGAACGGCACCATTGTTGGCAGATAATACAATTGCTTTTTCTATTGTTTCTATACCTGTTGCTGGATTGGTTCTAATAACTGAAACTGTTTTGCCGACAAACTTCTCTAACATTTTGCTTGGACTGAGTAAATCGTAATCAAAATTTTGCTCTAGCATGATGAGGCTACCCGGCGCAGTGATACTGCGTAATAATGCTGTTTCTGGCCGAATTTGTGCACTAACATCACGTAATGCAACCGCACTTAAACCTGAGCTAAGATCAATATTACGAACATCTTTTACTAATGCCAAGTCATGATTATAAATAGTGACCGCAACACTTTGTTGATCGTTAATGGTACTGCGCATCTCTTTTACATGATCTGATGCTAAACATAGCACAGGAATAGTGCTCACTACCAATACGATAAAACGTGATTTAAGCATGTCAATCTCCAATTAAGTAGGCTGCGAGGTGGATTAGATGATGTTGACGCCTTCATTTTGTAACATCGAAATCAGTTGAATGAGTGGCAAACCAATTAATGCATTCGGATCATCACCTGTCATGCGTTCGATCAGCGCAACACCTAGACCTTCAGATTTTGCGCTACCCGCACAATGATAGGGTTGCTCTTTAATTAAATAGTGCTCTATTTGCTCGTCTGTGAGATTTCTAAATTTAACAAAATAAGGCACAACGTCTGATTGCATATTGCCAGTTTCTGCATTAAAAAGGCATAAAGCACTATGAAAAATGACTTCTTGTCCACGCATAGCGCGCAGCTGTTTAGTGGCGTTGTTGTGATTTAATGGTTTACCAAGTTGTTCGCCATTCAGCGTTGCCACTTGATCGCAACCAATAATCAAAGCATGCGGATACTCAGCGCCCACTTTTTTCGCTTTTGCTTGCGCCAAGCGTAGGGCAGTTTGTTGCGGTTGCTCGCCATCAAGTACAGTTTCATCCACGTGTGGAGATACGCTGCTAAATGGTGTTTGCAATCGTTGCAATAGCTCGCGTCGATAAATGGAAGATGAAGCTAAAATAAGCGTTTGTTTCATATATAAAGCCTCAATGACTCAATAAAAAGCCGACAGGGCTGTGCCGGCTTTTAATACTATCGACATTAATTTGGTGATACTTAGTCAGGTTGGATTTCAAGCAAAGATTCATCAGGCGTTACGTTGTCGCCTTTTTCCACATTAATAGAAACAACTGTACCAGAGGTGGATGCTTGAATTTCATTTTCCATCTTCATCGCTTCAATCACCAAGATAGGATCACCTGCCTTTACTTTATCGCCAATAGCGACTTTAATCGCAACAATAGTGCCTGGCATTGCTGTTGTTACACAGCCTTTATGATGTGGGCGAGGGCGGCCACTACCGGATTCTTTCTTTTTAACATTTGCACCATTACTTTGCGATCCGCCAGTCAACTCAATTTCACTAAGTGTTTCTACCATCACCTCTTCAGCAACACCATCAACGGTTACGTAAATAGGACGCACCTCTTCACCGTCATGGCCTGTGCCTGTTAATTTGATGTGAAAGGTTTCTCCATGCAAAGTGACATTAAATTCATTTGGCGCATAACGCGGACCGTTTGCATGCACATCCTCTTTCGACAACAAAGGCTCTGGTATTAAAGAGTTTGCATTACGCTCTTGCAAAAAGGTTTCGCCAATATCTGGAAACATGGCATAAGTTAAGACATCCTCTTCACTTTTTGCAATACGCTCAACGTCATTAGCTAGTTTTTTCATTTCAGGCTTGAGCAAATCCGCAGGGCGACAATCAATTGGTTTGGCATCGCCAATCGCCATTCTTTGCACATCTACATTAACCTCACCAATTGGCTTACCATATTGTCCTAATAAGTAGTTTTTTACTTCATTAGTAATTGTTGAGTAGCGTTTACCAGTTAATACGTTTAATACGGCTTGCGTGCCCACAATTTGTGACGTTGGTGTTACCAGTGGTGGATAACCTAAATCTTGACGCACAAGTGGAATTTCAGCCAATACTGCGTTCATTTTATCTAAAGAACCCTGTTCTTTAAGCTGATTGCTCAAGTTGGAAATCATACCGCCTGGCACTTGATTAACCAAAACACGGGTATCGACGCCTGTAAAATCACTTTCAAATTGCCAATATTTTTTACGTACTTCACGGAAATATTCGCTAACTTCTTGTACAGCACCAATATCTAAACCAGTATCATATTCAGTGCCTTGTAGCGCAGCGATAATACTTTCTGTTGTCGGATGGCTGGCGCCTTCACTAAAAGCAGAGTTGCAAGTATCAATCATCGTTGCACCATTTTCAACGCCGCGCATCAAATTCATACTTGCTAAACCAGACGTTGCATGACTATGCAAATGAATAGGAATGCTAATCGTCTCGGACAGGGCTTTTACCAACTGAGCTGTCATTTGTGGTGTTAGTAAACTTGCCATATCTTTAATCGCAAGCGTATCGCAGCCCATGGCTTCTAATTCTTTTGCTAAAGCGACAAAATGAGCAACATCATGTTTTGGGCTGGTTGTATAACTAATCGTGCCTTCTGCAATTTTCTTGGCTTTTTTAACCGCATCTATCGAGGTTTTTAGATTGCGCATATCATTCATCGCATCAAAAATACGGAATACATCTACACCATTATCAGCCGATTTTTGTACAAAAGCTTCGACTACATCATCAGAATAATGACGGTAGCCTAATAAATTCTGTCCACGCAACAGCATTTGAATGCGGCTATTGGGTAGTGCTTTGCGTAACTTAGATAAACGCTCCCATGGATCTTCTTTTAAAAAGCGCACGCAAGCGTCAAATGTGGCGCCACCCCATGCCTCTAAGGACCAAAAGCCAATAGAATCAAGCTTAGAACAAATAGGAAGCATGTCATCTGTGCGCAAACGCGTTGCAATCATGCATTGATGTCCGTCACGTAATACTAGTTCTGTAATGTTTACTTTTTTCATATTTAGAAATCTTTTTTAATAATTAAATACCATTATGTGCTGCAATTGCAGCCGAAATTGCTGCTGCAATCAACTCTGGCGGAAGTTCTACTGCGTAGTTAGTTAGCTCTGGATGGGACTCTACAAAGCTAGTATTAAAGTTACCTGCTCTAAATTCTGGGTGATTCATAATTTCTTGGTAATATGGAATAGTCGTTTTAACACCATAGACTTCGATATCGTTTAAAGCTCGCTTACCACGCTCAACTACGCGCTCCCAATCTAATGCCCATACGGTTAGTTTGGCGCACATTGAATCATAGTAAGGCGGAATGACATATCCAGTGTAAATTGCCGCATCCATACGAACACCGGGACCGCCTGGAGAATAATAACGTGTAATTTTACCAAAGCTTGGTAGAAAGTCGTTTTTAGGATCTTCAGCATTAATCCGATACTCGATAGCAAAGCCACGATAACTAATTTCGTTCTGTTTGTAGCGTAATGGCAAACCAGACGCGATACGAATTTGTTCTTGCACAATATCAACACCCGTGATGGCTTCAGTAATGGTGTGTTCTACCTGCAAACGCGTATTCATCTCCATAAAATAGAAACGATTATCTGAATCAAGCAAAAACTCCACAGTTCCAGCATTGCGATAACCAACTGCCTTTGCAGCTTTCACTGCCAGATTGCCAATATGCTCGCGCTGTGTTTTAGATAATTGGGGAGAGGGCGCAATTTCAATTAGTTTTTGATTGCGACGTTGAATAGAGCAATCACGCTCAAAAAGATGAACCACATCACCTTTGCTGTCTGCTAAAATTTGCACCTCAATATGACGCGGGTTAACAATGCATTTTTCCAAAAAAACTTCCGGTTTGCCAAATGCTTTGCTAGCCTCTGAAATAACCCGATCATAATTATTAAGCAAATCAGCTTCAGAATCACAACGGCGAATCCCTCTACCGCCACCACCGTTGGTTGCCTTTAGCATGACAGGGTAGCCAATACTTTTGGCGAGGGCAACCGCTTCATCTAAGCTGCCTAGGTTGCCATCGCTACCAGGCGTACACGGAATGCCTGCACTAGTCATTGCAATGCGTGCTTGAATCTTATCGCCCATTTTACGAATAACCGCACCACTAGGCCCAATGAAAGCGATACCTCGTTTGGCACAAATTTCAGCTAATTCAGGATTTTCAGATAAAAAGCCGTAGCCAGGATGCAAAGCATCACAGCCCGCGGCTGTCGCAATATTGACTATATGATGCGCATTTAAGTAACCAGCAACTGGGTCTGACCCAACACTGTAAGCCTCGTCAGCCTTTTTTACATGTAATGCACGCCTATCTGCATCTGTATAAATAGCAACTGATTTAATGCCCATTTCTGAACAGGCGCGCACAATACGAACGGCGATTTCCCCACGATTTGCCACTAGGATTTTTTTGAACACACTTAAGCTTTCTTTGAACTTCTAACCGCTTGATTGTATCATGCGCACTCTGGCTACAAAATAGTAAAATAGCTAAATTTGCCGTAATAATTCACTTTACAGAAGCAATTTAAAATGAAACCAATACTAATTAACAACCTAGATTTTGCAAAAAGACAAGCTAAAATCTCTCATCAAATAGATGTAGATACATGTGAACGATTACTAGACTTCGTTGAAGATGATCCACGTTTTAAAAAGGAGATTTATTACACGCTAGCAGGAAGCACCTCAAGCTTACATTTGCCGAGTTTAAGTATCAATATTGAAGCCTCATTGCCAGTGCTGTGTCAACGTTGCTTACAAAGCATGCAGTTTGATTTGTCATTAGCTTATCAGTATGTCATTGCAGAATCTGAGCCTACACCGTTTGAAAATGATGATGAGATTGATTGGGTGCAGTCTTCACGTGAAATGAATGTAAATGAATTAGTGGAAGATGAATTGCTGATGGCCATGCCATTAGGTCCTATGCACCCTTACGAGTGTAAACCTGCCGTACAAGAGCAAGTAGAAAAACTGAATCCTTTTGCGGTGCTACAAAAGCTCATTAAGTGATAACACTTTTAATTACAGACTTTGCGGAATTGCTGAGCTTAAGATTCATCGTTTAGAATGCATTTTGTACAATATTGTGTGTTTTTTGTTTACAGTAATACAATAAATAGATTATGATTATGGATTAGCTGTTTAGAATGTAATTTACATTTAAATTCTTACAGAATTAATTTTTAGCTTGGAGCGTTATCATGGCAGTTCAACAAAACAAAAAGTCACCTTCAAAACGTGGCATGCACCGTTCACATGACTTTTTGACAAATCCACCATTAGCAGTTGAGCCTACAACAGGCGAAACGCATTTGCGTCATCACATTAGCCCTAACGGTTACTATCGTGGCCGCAAAGTTTTGCCATCAAAAGGCGAGTAATTTAGCTCTAAGCACAT
>CBFHHI010000096.1:0-5362 GCA_965655675.1 Methylophilaceae bacterium
AAAAGGCATGCCTAAGCACTCTTAATTACTCTTAAGGAGAAAAAAATGCCAAAAATGAAAACAAAGAGCAGCGCAAAAAAGCGCTTTAAGTTCTTGGGAAACGGTAAAGTAAAACGTACCCACTCTCATCTTCGTCATATCTTGACTAAGAAAACAACGAAGCAAAAACGTAAGCTTCGTGGTACAGAAATTATTTCATCAACTGATGTCAAACGCGTCCGCGCAATGATGCCAACACGATAAGGAGAATGATATGCCTAGAGTAAAACGTGGTGTCGTCGCACGCGCAAGACACAAAAAAGTATTAAAAGCCGCTAAAGGTTATCGCGGTCGTCGTAAAAATGTTTATCGCGTTGCTAAGCAAGCGGTAATGAAGGCTGGTCAATATGCTTACCGTGACCGTCGTCAGAAAAAACGTCAATTCCGTACATTATGGATTGCGCGTATTAATGCTGGTGCACGTGAATTTGGTTTGACTTACAGCCGTTTCATGAATGGTTTGAAAAAATCTGCTGTTGAAGTAGATCGTAAAGTATTAGCTGATTTAGCTGTGTTTGATAAAGATGCTTTTGCAAAATTCGTAGAATTAGCAAAAACAGGTTTAGCAGCGTAGTTATTTCTATCAAAAAAAGAGGCTACGGCCTCTTTTTTTTTCTTAAACCAATTGATTTATAATTAGAATGCTTTGGTTTGAATCAATTAAATAAAATGAAGACTGGCATGGCAAATTTAGACCATTTAATCATGGAAGCCCAAGCTGATTTTAACGCTTGTGATACGACAACAGCATTAGACGAAGCTAAAGCAAAGTATTTAGGCAAAACTGGTGCGTTGACAGAGGCATTAAAAGGCTTAGGCAAACTGTCGGCAGAGGAGCGACCAGCAGCTGGCGCGGCAATTAATGTCGTCAAAAAGCGTGTTGAAACTGCACTAAATGCACGTCGCGATGCGATTTTAAACGCAGCACAGGCAGAGCAACTTGCAAGTGAATCGTTGGATGTGACTTTGCCAGCTCGAGCGCAATCAAAGGGTGGATTGCATCCTGTTTCATTAACATTGCAACGGATTGAGCAGCTATTTCACTCAGTTGGTTTTGATGTGGCTACAGGGCCAGAAATTGAATCGGATTTTTATAACTTTACTGCACTCAATATTCCTGAAAATCATCCTGCGCGTGCGATGCACGATACGTTTTATGTGGATGATGATCATGTTTTGCGTACCCATACTTCGCCAGTACAAGTGCACTATATGGAAAATGCGCTTAAGCAAAATAAAACACCGCCATTAAAAATTATTGCACCAGGTCGCGTTTATCGCGTAGATTCCGATGCAACACATTCGCCAATGTTCCATCAGGTGGAGGGCTTGTGGGTTGATGAGCATGTTAGTTTTGCTAATCTAAAAGGTGTTGTACAAGATTTTTTACAACGATTTTTCGAACGTGATGATTTAACGGTTCGATTTCGCCCGTCTTTTTTCCCGTTCACAGAGCCATCTGCTGAGATGGACATGAGTTGGAACGGTGGTTGGCTTGAGATTGGTGGTTGTGGCATGGTGCATCCTGAAGTCTTTAGACACGTCAATATTGATAGTGAACAATATCAAGGCTTTGCATTTGGCTTAGGTGTAGAACGCCTCGCGATGCTACGCTATGGCGTCAATGATTTACGCCATTTCTTTAATAATGATTTGCGCTTCTTGAGCCAATTTTCTAAATAAATAGATCGATATAAATATGCAATTTTCTGAATATTGGTTACGTCAATTTGTTAATCCTGCAATGAATGCAGATGAACTTGGTCATGCATTAACCATGGCTGGTCTAGAGGTGGAAGAGCAAACTCTAGTCGCACAAGCTTTTAATAACGTGGTTATTGGTGAAATTGTTGCGGCAGAAAAGCACCCTGATGCCGATCGCTTACAGTTATGTACTGTCGATGTAGGTCAAGCTGAACCCTTGCAAATTGTTTGTGGCGCGCCTAATGCTCGCGTGGGTTTAAAAGCACCATGCGCAATGGTTGGTGCTAAGCTTGCTGAGTTTGAAATTAAAAAAGCAAAAGTACGCGGCATTGAATCATTTGGCATGATGTGTTCTGCTAAAGAACTAGGCTTGGCAGAAGAGTCAGATGGCTTATTGGAGTTCCCTACCTCGGCTACCACAGGTCAAAATGTACGTGATTATTTGGGTTTAGATGATACGTTATATACCATTAAATTAACGCCCAATCGTGCAGACTGTTTGAGTATTTTAGGTGTTGCGCGTGATGTTGTTGCGATTACTGGTGCACCATTGATCATGCCAAGCATTTCTGCCGCAGAACTTAGCTCATCGAAGGTGCAAGTGGTTAATGTCGCTGAATCTGCCGCATGCCCAAGTTATTTTGGACGCGTGGTTGAGGGCGTCAATGCAAATGCACAAACGCCTGATTGGATGCTACGTGCATTAGAACGTAGTGGGTTACGAAGCATTAGCGTTATTGTAGATATTACTAATTTTGTGTTGCTAGAGCTTGGGCAACCTATGCATGCCTTTGATTTAGATAAACTAAATGGCGATATCACTATCCGTTTTGCCCAGCAAGATGAGAAGATCAGTCTATTAAATGGTTCTGAAGCTCAATTATTAGTAGATGATTTAGTGGTGGCAGATGCAACTGGCCCTATTGCTTTGGCTGGTGTAATGGGTGGTGATCCAACTTCTGTAACAGATCAAACCAGCAATATCTTTCTAGAGGCTGCATTTTTTACACCTAATGTGATGGCGGGTAAAGCGCGTCGTCTAGGTTTAAGCACAGACTCTTCATATCGCTTTGAGCGAGGTGTAGACTACGGCAACACTAAACAAGCATTAGAGCGTGCAACAGATTTAGTGTTAACTATTTGTGGCGGTAAAGCCGGCCCCATCACTGATGTAGTGAATCGCTTACCAACGCGAGAGAGCGTTACATTGCGATATAAACGCGTGCGTTCTGTGCTTGGTATTGACATCAGTAAAGCTGAAATTGCTGCTATTTTGTCTCAGTTAGGTTTTACATTTAATGAAGAAGGCGATAGTTTTATTGTGCAAGCGCCAACTTATCGCTTTGATATTGAGCGTGAGGCAGATTTAATTGAAGAGATTGCACGTTTGCATGGCTACGACAAAATACCAGCTATTACGCCAGATGCTCAGTTAAGTATGTTGCCATTGCCTGCTACTCAGTTAAGTGAGCACTGGCTAAAAGATACAATGCAAATGCAAGGTTATCAAGAAGTAGTCACTTATAGTTTTGTGGAAGAAAGTTGGGAGCGTGATTTATTAGCTAATCCGAATCCAATTAAACTCAAGAATCCGATTGCAAGTAATCTGAGTGTGATGCGAACAGGTTTGTGGGGTGGTTTGTTAGAGGTGTTAACGTATAACTTAAATCGAAAACAAGAGCGCGCCATGCTGTTTGAAGTTGGCGGCACCTTTCACCGACACGATCATCGCTATAGTGAAGAAACGCATTTAGCAGGTTTGTGTTATGGATCTGTTGTGCCAGAGCAGTGGGGACAGGCGGCGCGTGACGTTGATTTTTATGATGTAAAAGCTACTGTAGATAGGTTAACGCATCATCAAGCGGTCTATCGTAAAGAAACACATCCCGCATTACATCCGGGACAAACGGCAAGAATCTACATCAATGAGCAACCCGTTGGCTGGTTGGGAAAATTACATCCCAAATGGCAACAACATTATGACTTGCCCAAGAGCACTATCCTGTTTGAGTTAGAGACACAAAAGTTAATGGAAATAGAAACTGTAGTCTATAAAGAGGTTTCAAAATTTATTCCCGTCCGACGTGATATAGCTATCGTTGTTGATGCGCATCTAGAAGCCCAAACAGTGATTGATACAGTATATGCGGCGAATATACCACTATTGCAGAAGATACAATTATTTGATATCTACCAAGGAAAAGGTATTCCTGAAAGCAAAAAAAGCCTTGCATTTCTTATACTTATGCAAGATACTCATAAAACAATGGTGGATTCAGAAGCAGAAGCTGCAATGGCTAAATTGCTCTCGCTATTGGAAAATAAATTCGACGCACAGTTAAGAAGCTAACTGGGAATAAATAAAACGTTATAAAAGTAAGGCAGGGAGTATTTATGACATTAACAAAAGCTGATTTGGCAGATCTTCTGTTTGAGCAAGTGGGGCTCAATAAGCGTGAAGCCAAAGACATGGTGGAAGCTTTTTTTGAAGAGTTAAGAGTTGCATTAGAAAGTGGTGATAGCGTGAAGTTATCTGGATTTGGCAATTTTGAGTTACGCAAAAAGTCAGAAAGACCAGGACGCAATCCAAAAACAGGTGAAGAAATTCCAATTTCAGCACGTCGCGTAGTTACTTTTCACGCAAGTCAAAAACTAAAAAGTAAAGTGGAAGAGCATTACTCTTCATAAACATAGAGCTGCAATGACTAGTCATGCCTGAAACAATTAAGACCATACAGTTACCCCCTATCCCAGCCAAACGCTATTTTACGATTGGTGAAGTTAGCGACTTATGTGGCGTTAAGCCGCATGTATTGCGTTACTGGGAGCAAGAGTTTACGCAATTAAAGCCAGTAAAGCGGCGCGGTAATCGACGTTATTATCAGCACCATGAAGTATTATTAATTCGCAAGATTAGAGAACTGCTATACGAGCAAGGGTTTACCATTAGTGGTGCACGTAATCGCTTAGGTGGTTTGGATGATCATACTGGTAACACATCCACACAAACGATGCCGGAGTCAAACGATAAACCAAATTCGCAATCAATAACATCAGATAGCTTAATGAGCATTAAGCATCAAATTCAAGAAGTGATTCAGTTACTGCGCGTTCAATAGAATAAAAAATAGCGCAATACTAATCGATAAAACTTAACAGTTCGCCCAAGCGCTTATTTGTTTTGCTTTATAATAATCAAACACTCGGCGAGTGCATTCGGGGCGTAGCGCAGTCTGGTAGCGTACTTGTCTGGGGGACAAGGGGTCGCAGGTTCAAATCCTGCCGTTCCGACCAATTCACTTTTAGAGCGAGTTAGAGATGGCTGACATGCAGATAAAGACGGTAGTAACTCAAGCTTTTTTGGATCAAAAACCAGGTACTTCTGGCCTTAGAAAAAAAGTAAACGTTTTTCAACAAACCAATTATCTCGAAAACTTTGTACAAAGTATATTTGATACATTAATCCTGCCAAAAAATGCTATTTTGACTTTGGGTGGTGATGGTCGTTTTTACAATCGTATCGCGATTCAAACAATTATTAAAATGGCTGCGGCGAATGGCTTTAGTAAAGTGATTGTTGGGCAGGGTGGTATTTTGTCTACGCCAGCGGCGTCACATA
>CBFHHI010000097.1:0-4953 GCA_965655675.1 Methylophilaceae bacterium
CATGATCCAACAAGCCAGTATGCGCGCGGCCGGTACGAATTTTTTGCAAATCATTTTGCAACGCTTCAATGGACTTTTGCATTTTCTGCTCAGCCGTTTTTTTAATATCGTCCAACATTTAACTCTCCAACTAATGAATTAACTCTATTTAAAACAGAATATGTTATTTTACAACACGCGTGCCTTCGTTTTCACCTAGCACCACACGCATTAATGCATCTGGCTTGAAAATACTAAAAACACAAATCGGCAAGCTTTGATCACGGCATAAAGTTAATGCTGTTGCATCCATCACCTTCAGATTTTGATGAATAGCTTCATCAAAGGTGACCGTTTCGTAACGTTTTGCATCAGGATTTGTTTTTGGATCAGCAGTATAAATGCCATCCACTTTGGTTGCTTTTAATACAATCTCTGCATCAATTTCCATGCCACGTAAAGCAGCTGCAGTGTCTGTTGTAAAAAATGGATTGCCAGTACCTGCGGCAAATATCACAACTCGCCCTTCTTCTAAATAGCGAATCGCCTTACCGCGAATATAAGGTTCTGCTACTTGTTCAAGCTTGAGTGCCGATTGCACCCTCGCTTTAATGCCAATACTACGCATTGCATCTTGCAGTGCCATCGCGTTCATGACTGTGGCCAGCATGCCCATATAATCGGCAGTTGCCCTATCCATACCTGCCGCAGCTGGAGCAACACCACGGAAAATATTGCCCCCGCCAATCACAATGGCAACTTCCACTCCTAAGGCGACCACCGCTTTAATTTGCGCAACAATATCATCAATCGTTGCGCGATTAATACCGTAAGCATCTTCGCCCATTAGGGCTTCACCAGAAAGCTTAATTAATATTCTTTTATAGACGGCTTTTGCCATTTTTTTCCTTCATTTTCAACTTTTCACATTTAATCATATTTGGTCACAAGCTCCAAAGAATCTATGTGCGATTTTAGACCAAAAAAAAGTGGGGCGGCATAACCGCACCCACTTCATTGAGTTGTTTAAATAGAATTAAACTTTTGCAGCAGCAGCCACTTCAGCCGCATAATCAACAACTACTTTCTCAATACCTTCACCAACGGTGTACATTGAAAAAGAAGCAATGCTTGCATCTTTTGATTTAAGTAATTGCTCAATACTCATTTTGTCATTTTTAACAAACATTTGATTTAGTAATGTTACTTCTTTTAGGAACTTGCTAACGGTGCCTTCAGCAATTTTTTCTACCATCGCTTCAGGTTTGCCAGCTTCTAGCGCTTTTTCAATCGCAACACGACGCTCAGTTTCAATTAATGCAGCATCAACACCATCAGCATTTAATGCTTTTGGTTTTGCCGCAGCAATATGCATTGCAATATCTTTACCTAACTCATCATCACCGCCGATAAGGTCAACTAACACACCAATTTTAGCGCCATGCACATAGCTTGAGAGTTTACCTTGCGCTGCAATGCGGACAAAACGGCGTGGGGTAATATTCTCACCAATTTTACCAGCTAATTGTGCGCGCGTTTCTTCAACAGTTGCGCCATCCATAGGTAAAGCGGATGCTGCCGCCATGTCTGCAGGATTGTGCTCGTTAATAACAGCTGCCAACGCATCAACATAAGCAATGAATGCTTCATTTTTTGCACAGAAATCTGTTTCAGAGTTTACTTCTAACAAAGTACCTATTTTGCTATCTGCTGTTAAGCTGATACCAACAATACCTTCAGCAGCTAGACGTCCAGCTGCTTTACTTGCCTTGTTGCCAAAGCGTACACGTAAAATCTCTTCTCCACGACTCATGTCGCCTTCAGCTTCAGTCAATGCTTTTTTGCAATCCATCATTGGCGCATCTGTGCGCTCACGCAATTCTTTTACCATACTTGCGGTAATAATAGCCATTTTTGGGCTCCTTAAAATGTAATGTATAACTTTAAGTTATATAAACAATCTATTGATTTTAAATTTAAAAAGCTGGAGTAAATCCAGCTTTTAATTGATTAAAGCTTACTCAGCAGCAGCTTCTGTTGCAGCCACGTCTACAAACTCTTCGACTTCGCTAGCAGATTTAGCAATGTCAGCCAACGCGTTTGCGCGACCTTCTAATACAGCATCGGCCATGCCACGGGCATATAAACGAATGGCGCGACTAGAATCATCATTACCAGGAATCACGTAAGCAACACCTTCTGGTGAGTTATTGGTATCAACCACACCAATCAATGGGATACCCAATTTTTTAGCTTCTACCACAGCACCACTTTCATGGCCAACATCAATAATGAAAATAGCATCTGGCAAACCACCCATTTCTTTAATGCCGCCAATAGAGCGCTCTAGTTTTTCTAACTCACGTTTGTAACCAAGTGCTTCTTTTTTAGCAAATTTTTCCATGCTGCCATCTTCAACCATTGCTTCAAACTCTTTAAGACGTTTGATTGATTGTTTAACTGTTTTGTAGTTAGTGAGCATACCACCTAACCAGCGGTGATTAACGTAAGAGCAGCCAGCACGTTGCGCTTCTTCTTTAACGATGTCGCGCGCTTGGCGTTTAGTCCCAACAAACAGAATACGGCCTTTATTAGCCGCTAGCGTACGCACATATTTTTGCGCATCTTCAAATAGTGGT
Source organism: Methylophilaceae bacterium (assembly GCA_965655675.1). Taxonomy (GTDB): domain Bacteria; phylum Pseudomonadota; class Gammaproteobacteria; order Burkholderiales; family Methylophilaceae. The sequence goes on from CBFHHI010000097.1 coordinate 2,619, forward strand.
AATGTTTTTTCAAGGTTAACAATATGAATTTTGTTACGATCACCAAAAATGTACTCAGCCATTTTAGGATTCCAATAACGGGTTTGATGGCCAAAGTGAACGCCGGCCTCAAGCATCTGACGCATAGTTACAGACATAGTAATACTCCATGTAAGGGTTAAAATGACACTTGCCCAACATCATCCACCTATAGTAGACACCCTGTACGGGGCAGTGCATAAATTAGCTAAGATTAGTTTTGATTACAATTTTAATCATACTCTTTCTTAGCGGCGCGTATAATAACAAAAACCAACGTTAACTACAACTTAAATAAAGCAAAATCCTTTTAAAATTATGGCTATTTCGATAAATAACGCAGACGATATCGCAAAAATGCGCATTGCTGGCAAACTTGCTTCAGAAGTACTTGATTATATTACCCCTTTTGTTGTGCAAGGTGTCACCACAGACAAATTAGATCGTCTATGTCACGACTATATTGTGAATGTACAAAATGCAATTCCTGCGCCATTGAATTATGCACCTGATGGACACACGCCCTACCCTAAATCAATATGCACCTCAGTCAATCATCAAATTTGTCATGGTGTGCCGGGTGATAAAGTACTCAAAAATGGGGACACGGTTAATATTGATATTACTGTCATTAAAGATGGGTATCACGGTGACACCTCTCGCATGTTTCATGTTGGCGAAGTGTCTATACAAGCAAAACGCCTATCAGAAATCACTTATCAAGCAATGTGGCTTGGCATTAGCAAAGTCAAGCCAGATGCCACTTTAGGTGACATTGGTTATGCAATTCAAACCTTTGCAGAGAAAAATGGCTACAGTGTAGTCAGAGAGTTTTGCGGTCACGGTATTGGTAAAAGATTCCATGAAGATCCTCAAGTCTTACACTACGGCAGACCTAATACGGGTGTTAAATTAAAAGAAGGGATGATTTTCACTATAGAGCCGATGATTAACGCGGGTAAACGCGAGATTAAACACATGCCAGATGGTTGGACTGTGGTAACAAAAGACCGTAGTTTATCTGCCCAATGGGAACATACGATTGGCGTGACCGAGACCGGTGTCGAAATTTTTACACTGCGCAACGACGAACAGCTGCCGTTTTAACCCATTCACTTGATTCCACTCAACGAGCGACCTACCCAACAGGATACTTACCGTGACGTTTGACTTTGGTCGGATCAATAATACCGGTGACTCACGCGCTGATTGCCAACAGTTTCTGAGCAGAGTCACGACAGCGATCGGCGACGCGTTTACCCCGGCGGAGTCCGTAGGGCCTCTATTGGCGGCACGTTCGGATGCACTTGATCAGGTCATGCGACGCCTTTGGCAGGAAATCATGTCGGACATCGACAACGCCGCGTTAATGGCGACTGGGGGTTACGGCCGGGGCGAACTATTTCCCTGCTCCGATATTGATCTACTCTTTCTCGTTCAAGACTTGAGCGATGAGCGCTGTCAACAAGCGGTATCGCTCTTTGTCACAAAGCTTTGGGATATCGGCCTCAACGTCGGTCATAGCGTGCGAGACATTGGCGAATGTCACAGTCGTGCGAAAGACGATATCACCATCGTGACTAACCTCATGGAGTCACGGGTGATTGCCGGTCGCGAATCACTACTGAGCGACCTACAACATGTCATTGGCAGGGAATACATGTGGTCGAGCGCCGATTTCTACAGCGCTAAATTCAGCGAGCAAGCGGCGCGACATGACAAATACGGTAACACCGAATCCAACCTTGAACCCAATGTCAAAAACTCGCCGGGCGGGCTGCGTGATATTCAAGTAATCGGCTGGGTTGCACTGCGCCACTTTGGCATTGCGCTTGAAGACATGCGCGGCGAGGGTTTTTTAAATGATGACGAGCAGCAACTTCTGGCTGACGGACGCAATTTTTTAGCGCAGATTCGCTTTGCGCTGCACAAAATTACCGGGCGGGAAGAAGACCGACTCTTGTTCGATTATCAGCGCGAGCTCGCCAAAATTTGGGGGCTTGAGGACGGTGATAAGCTCGCTGTTGAGCAGTTCATGCAAGTCTATTATCGCTGGGCGCAGGCGATCAGCCAGCCGCACATATTCGCCAGGATCTGACGGCCTGGCAGGACGGCGCCATTCAGACTCAGCGGCGACGCCAGGCCGAATTCCACGGCCTCGCGCGTCTCGCGCTCCTTGTCCTCCGAGAGCGTCCCCCCCTTGTCGTTCGTCACCAACGAGAGCGTGGATTTCGGTATGCCGGTCTCGCGCGAGAGGTCCGCGAGCGAGACGCCCGCGCGGCGCATGACCTCCTTGAGCCCGCCGCCGTACAGCTCG
>CBFHHI010000098.1:0-4487 GCA_965655675.1 Methylophilaceae bacterium
CCATTTACAGGTGAGATAAGCACAGATTGCTTGACTTTATCACTCAGAGCAACACTGGCTTCAACCAAGCCATTAAGCTTTGCTGTTGTTTCAGACAACTCGGTACGAACCTTATTGCGAAAGCCAGTTTCAGCTTCATTGATTTTTGTTCTGGCTTCAATAATCGCAGACTTGACCCTCCCAACTTGTTCGCGTGCTTGGTTACGTTCCCCACGCAACTTAGATGCATCACGCTCAAGACGCAACAAATCCACTTCAGAAACGGCGCCGCTAGCTTGCAGTGGCCTAGTGACTTCCAACTCCCGATTGGTCAAACTTAAACCATCTTCTGCTTGCTGTAGCCTTGCATAGGTTTCAGCCAATTCGCGTTCACGCTGCTTTACCTGTTCTGCCAGCACAGCAACTTGGGATTCCAAGTCAGCTTTACTTGCGTTGTAAAGTTTATATTCTTGCTCATACAGTTCGTGACTTTCATTTTTTATTTCTTCATCTTCAACGAACTCAGTTCCATTTGCCAATGCTTTTAAGCGAGACTCTCTTACCAACAAGGAAAGGTATTGCGCACGATTTTCACGTAATGATGATACTGCACGAGTTTGGTCAATCTTGACTAAGGGCTGACCTTTGGTGACTGTCTCACCTTCGTGTACCAGTAATTCAGACACAATGCCACCATCATATGATTGGACGATTTGCACTTGTTGCGATGGAATAACACGCCCTTCGCCACGGGTAATTTCATCAATTTTGGTAACACCTGCCCAGATCACTAATACTAATAGAGATATAATCATCAAGTAGAGTATTTTTTTTGCTCTTAAAGGTGCTTGATCCATCATCGCAAACTCCGCATCCTCTACCCAAAGTCGGTCTTCCTCACTTTGAGTGGGAGCCCACTTTTCCAATAACAAGTGTACTGGCTTAGTCAACCAGGTTCGCGCCATAAAAAAATCGTGCGTCTTTCCTAGAACCTTAAATAATGTTTGGCTCATACTGCCTTGCCTACCTTTCCAGTACGTAGCGCCTCAATGACTTGCTCTTTAGGGCCATCAGCAACAATCTTGCCATGATCAATCACAATAATTCTATCGACCAAATCAAATAGAGAAGAGCGATGAGAAATAATCATCAGTGTCTTACCAGCTGTTGCCTCTTTTAATCGCTGTTTAACAAACTCCTCGCCAGAGTGATCCATCGCACTAGTTGGCTCGTCTAACAATATAATAGAGGGCTCATGCAACATTGCTCTTGCAATACCAACCCCTTGGCGCTGACCACCAGAGAGCGTCTCGCCACGCTCTCCTATTGCCATATCAAAACCATTAGGATGAGTATTAATAAAGTCAGCAATACCCCCTATATTGGCAGCTTTCAACACCTGAGCATCATCCGCATGCGGCGTTGCAATCGCAATGTTCTCCCGCATGGTGCCAAAAAATAAGTTGGTATCTTGTTGCACATAACCAATACTGCGCCTCAGTTCTGCAGGGTCAATTTGCCTCGAGTCAATGCCGTCAATTAAAATAGCGCCTTGACTTGGCTGATATAAACCAAGCACTAACTTTTGCAATGTTGTTTTTCCCGAGCCCATCCTGCCCAATATCACAACATGCTCACCCGCTTTAATTTTGAAAGAGACATTGTTTAACGCACCAATTTCAGAAGTCGGATAGCTAAAGCTAACATTACGGAATTCAATATCGCCTATAAACACATTTCTTGACAAAAAACTGGTTTCTTCTGGACGTTCGACTGGCCGCTGCATGACTTCATCAAGCGATGTTAATGCAACCGTTGAATTATGATATTGAGTCATCAAGCCCGCAGATTGAGAAACTGGGGATAATGCTCGACCCGCTAGCATGGTACAAGCAATAAGCCCACCCATCGTTAACTCACCTTCTATGACCAAATACACGCCTAATAATACTGAGGTCACATTCACTAATTGTGAAATACCATTTGCGCCGTTGGTAATCGATGCGCTTAATAATTTTAACTTTGCATTCACTTGCGTTAAGTAATACGCACTTTGCTCCCATTTACGTTGCATTCGACCTTCTATCCCTAGCGCTTTAATCGTTTCCAAGCCGACCAAACTCTCAATCAAAGTTGCATTTCTAATGGCGCCTGCCCGAAACGTAGATTCTGAATGTTCTTGCATTTTAGTTTGCACGCTAAATGAATAAATCAACAAGATAATGGCGCCAATGACAACGGGAATAATCATGTAAGGATTAATCCAACCAATGACAAGAATAAAGATAAGGGCGAATGGAATATCAATTAAAGTAGTAATTGTTGCAGAAGTAATAAAGTCACGAACCGTTTCAAATGCTCGCAAATTAGAGGCAAATGAGCCTGCTGAAGCTGGCCTCATTTCTAAACGTGTACCGAGCACTTTCTCCATAATACTCGCCGATAACCGCACATCTACTCGCTGGCTGGCCCAATCCAAGAAGTAAGCTCTCATTGTACGTAATCCAACATCGGCAATAATCACCAACGCAATGCCGAGCACCATTACCCACAGTGTCTCTACCGATTTGTTCGGTACGATGCGATCGTAAACATTCATTGTGAAAATTGGCATTGCTAAAGCAAACATATTAATCAGGAATGCCGCAATCATAATGTCGCGATAAATCCGTTTGTTTTCCGTTAGCGCACCCCAGAACCAATGCTTGAAGTATTTTTTGCCAGTAACTGGCGCTCTTGAATCAAAAGTAAACTTGGGTTTTGCCACAACAATGTACCCAAGGTATCGCTTTTGCAATTCCTCAATAGACAACAACACTTCTGAATCGCCCAACTCAGGAAAGATAAGCCGTGCATTTTTCTTATTTTCATCCCAGCCCAACAAGACACAAGCCTCATCTTGTTGCAGCAATAAAATTGCAGGAGTAAATTCTACTCGAATATGCTCAAGTGTCTTTTTTAAAACATGACAAATAAGATTGGCACGTTGTGCCGCACGCTCAACTAAGCTTGGCGTCAAAGCGCCATTCTGCAATGGCAATCCAGCAATTAAAGCATCTTTAGAAATAGCATTGCCATGTAACCGACAAATCATTTGTAAACTATCTAACAAACTATCATCAACGCTGCTTTGTTTTTTTTGCGACAATTCTTTTGACAGATCTTTCATATTGTTACTAAGCGCCCTATCTATGACTGCATTTTTAGACTTTTTCTCACCGCGTGAAGTGACTTAAACTTGTTTGATACACGATATATTATAGGCCATATTAAAACTAATTTAATAAGATAAGAGCACACAATACAGCTTTGTTTTGTAGATTGGGAGCGAGTTATGGCGATTATCATTCATTGACAATAGTAAGAATAACAACCAAATCAGGTGTCAATCATCAGATATTATTTAATAAAATAGTCTGACAATATCAAGTGAAAACACGACTTCTTGAAAGCCGTTTTAACACACTTGAAGATAAAATAATGTAAGGGAGTTTGATGGAGGCGCGAGCCGGAGTCGAACCGGCCTAAATGGCTTTGCAGGCCACGGCATAACCGCTTTGCTATCGCGCCTTTGAAACATACAGTTAAACAATTAAAACTAAAACGGGGATATCAGCGTTAGCTAAAAATCCCCGTTTTCTTAATACTGGAGCGGGAAACGAGGCTCGAACTCGCGACCTCAACCTTGGCAAGGTTGCGCTCTACCAGCTGAGCTATTCCCGCGTTAAGAAGGTGCGTATTTTAGCGACTTTGAGATAGTTGTCAAGCCAGAATTTAAGGTTTTTTTGATTGTTCTTATCACTTTTTTCTCAGTACCGGTTTACTGATACGAATCTTTAATAATTGGCCAAGCTGCTTTCAAATAATAAGCCATTGATACTAATGTTAAAATTGCCGCCACATAGATAAGCAATGTCCCAATTAATGCCGTATTAAAGTGACCAATACTATCAAAGTATAGCAATAATAAAATAGCTATCATTTGTGCTACTGTTTTGATTTTACCTATCATAGCGACGGCAACGTTGCTGCTTTTTCCTATCGATGCCATCCATTCTCGCAATGCACTAATCGCAATTTCTCGGCCAATAATAATGAGTGAGACGACCGCACCAACACGATCAAACTCTACCAGCACGATTAATGCTGCGGCCACCATGAGTTTATCAGCCACAGGATCTAAAAAGGCTCCAAATGCACTCGTTTGGTTATATTTTCTAGCCCAATAACCGTCTAACCAGTCGGTAAAAGCAGCCAATCCAAATACACTTGCGGCAAGCACGTTTAGCGCATGTGTCGGTTGCACGTCCAAAGCGAATAGATTGTGTGGCAAATAAAAAATGCCCACAAAGACAGGGATAAGGGCGATTCTAAGCACCGTTAAAATATTGGGTATATTCCAAAACATAATCAATCATTCTTCTCATCATTTTAATGAAACTGTGCATAAACTTTTTCTGCCAGCGCAGGGCTAATGCCATCAACCTGTGTTAGTTCATCTATGCTAG
>CBFHHI010000099.1:0-4167 GCA_965655675.1 Methylophilaceae bacterium
ATGTCACATTAAAAAAAGACCCTTCACGTGTGTTGGTGAAAGATACTTCGTTTAAACTATCTGCTGGGAAAACAACTTGCATTGTGGGTGAGTCTGGCAGTGGTAAAAGCTTAACTGCACTCACCATTATGGGCCTACTTTCTAATCAACTAGTGGCATCGGGGCATGTGTTTTTTAATGGTCAAGATATCACCACGCTAGATAATAAAGCGATGCAAAAAATCAGAGGTGCGCAAATTGGCATGATTTTTCAAGAGCCAATGACTTCACTTAATCCAGTATTAACGGTGGGATTTCAAATTGGAGAGGTGCTGACAGCGCATCTCAATTTAAAAGGGGATGCACTAAAGTTAAGAATTGAAAAATTACTTTTACAAGTAGGCATTCCCGCAGAGCGTGCTTATAGCTATCCAGATGAGCTATCTGGTGGGCAGCGACAACGCGTGATGGTGGCAATGAGCATTGCTTGTGAGCCAGCTTTGCTCATTGCAGACGAGCCAACTACCGCTCTAGATGTCACGGTGCAGGCACAAATTCTTACCTTGTTAGATGAGTTAAAAACTCGCATGAAAATGGCAATGTTATTTATTACACATGATTTTGGTGTGGTGTCTGATATTGCTGATGATGTGATTGTGATGTTCAAAGGTGAAATAGTAGAGGCGGGTACTAAAAAACAAGTATTAGAAAATCCACAACACCCTTACACAAAAGCATTATTAGATTGTGTGCCAGACTTAGAAGGCAAAAAAATATTAAAACCAATAGATTATGCTTGGTTAAAGACAAGCGAGGTAGCCCTATAATGCAAGAAGCGCCAGTTATTCTTGAAGCTCAGCATTTGGTTAAAGCCTATAAACAGCGTGCAGGTAGCTTTGGCTTTGAGCAGACAACAGTGAAAGCGTTGGATGATGTGAGTATTCGCCTAAAAAAAGGCTCTACATTGGCTATTGTTGGTGAATCCGGAAGTGGCAAGTCTACTTTAGCACGATGTCTGTTACAATTGCACCCTTTTGATAGTGGTGATGTGTTGTTTCACGGCCAGTCACTCACTGAATTGGACGCTAAGGGGTTACGTCAAGTACGTAAAAACTTACAAATGGTGTTTCAAGATCCTTTTGCTTCACTTAATCCACGCATGCGTGTTGGTGATGTTGTTGCAGAAGGTTTGCTTGTGCATGGTTTAGGCAGCGTTAGTGAGCGATTACAAAAAGTGCAGCAGATGTTGCAAAGAGTGGGGTTAGATGCAGATGACGTTAGAAAGTACCCGCACCAATTTTCTGGTGGGCAACGACAGCGGATTGGTATCGCTCGTGCTTTGATACTTGAGCCAGAAATAGTCGTGTGTGATGAGCCTGTTTCTGCTTTAGATGTGTCAGTGCAAGCGCAGATTTTGTTGCTGCTGAAGAGCTTACAGAAAGAGATGGGACTGAGTTATATTTTTATCACGCATGATTTACGCGTAGTGAGACATATTGCTGATCAAATAGTGGTCATGCACAAAGGAAAAATAGTTGAGCAAGGTGAGGTCAATACGATCTATGAATCACCTCAGCAAGACTATACAAAAGCGTTATTGCAAGCAATTCCTGGGCAGAATAGATTGGTTACTACTAATTAATCGTTTTTAGAGTAAGTATTTTAGGATAAATAATGGCATTAGATTTAGATGATCAAGAACAATTAGACGAACTTAAGTTGTGGTGGAATAAGTATGGAAAAATGACAATCAGTCTAGTTTTGTTAGCGCTGGTTGCCTATGCATCATGGCAAGGGTATCAGTATATTCAACATAAAAAAGCAGTAGAAGCTTCCGAGATATATCAAGCTTTGGGAGAGCTTGACCCTAGCAAAGCGGATGAGATGAAGGCGCTTTCTAGTCAATTAATCACAGATTATGCAGGTACGCCATATGCTGGTAGGGCGGCTGTTCTGCAAGCGAGAAGCCTATTTATTGACGGTGATAGCAAAGAAGCAAAATCGCAACTTGAGTGGGCGATGGTCAATGCAACAGAAACGTCTATCAAAGCGATTGCAAGTTTACAATTGGCAAGAGTGTTATTAGCTGATGAAGATTACGCAGGCGCTGAGAAAGTGCTATCAGCTAATATTGACCCAGGGTATATCGGATTAAAAGAAGACTTGCTTGGAGATGTTTTGCTGGCGCAAGGAAAAGTAGATGATGCGAAAAAAAGATATGCAGACGCATTACTCAATTTGGATTCAGAAGGACGTTTTTACATGCTCACAAAGCAAAAACTTGAGTCACTAGGCAACTGAATGAGTTTTGCATGATGCGTTATATCTTAAAGTATAGTCTTATCTTGAGCGTATTCATGCTCACTGGTTGTAGTGCGCTAACCGAACTCAGGTTGGAGATGGCAGACAAACTGTTCGGTCGCGAGCCATTGGAAATGCCAGCTGAGCTGGTTGAATTTAATGCTACTCATCCTGTACGAGTAGATTGGACAGTTCAAATTGGTGAAACCGATCGCTATGATTACAGCCCTGTATTGCAGGCTGGTTATGTATATGCCGTTAATACAAAAGGTGAGATTAGTAAGTTAAACGCCGACAACGGCAAACAAGAGTGGCGTATTGCCGCGACTGAGCCAATTAGTGGCGGCGTAGGTGCCGGTGGTGGCTTAGTGATGGTGGGTACCAGTAGAGGTAATGTCTTGGCTTACGATGTGAGCGGCAAGTTACTTTGGACATCACACGTATCAAGTGAAGTGTTGAGTGCGCCACGTTATTTTGATGGAAAAGTGATTGTGCGCTCTGGCGATAATCAAATTTTCGGATTAGATGCTGCAGACGGTATTCGTAAATGGGTTTATACAAGAAAAGTGCCAGCACTAAGTTTAAGAAGCAGTGCAGGTATTGTGATTGATAGTGGCGCTGTTTATGCAGGTTTTGCAGGCGGTAAAATGATTGCGCTGAACGCAGATAGCGGTCAATTATTATGGGAGGCAACTGTTGCAACCCCTAAAGGAGTGACTGAAATTGAGCGTATTGCAGATATCACAAGTTTACCGATAGTTGATGGGCCTGTAGTATACGCTGTTGCTTATCAAGGGCGCATTGCGGCAGTAGACAGACGTACGGGTCAGGTTGTTTGGAATAGAGAGATTTCTAGTTATACTGGTATGGCACTTGGTGTTGATAAGTTGTATGTTTCGCATGCTTTAGGTTCTTTTTATTCACTGGATTACACCACAGGTAAAACGTTTTGGCGACAAGGAGATTTACTTAATAGGCGCTTAACAACGCCAGTAGTAATGAAACATGCCGTTGCTGTTGGCGACTTAGAAGGGTATGTTCACTTTATGAACCCAGAAAATGGTCAATTTGTGGCACGTATTCGATTAGGCAATCAAGCGGTTATGTCATTAATAATAGGCAATGAGCCTTCACAACTGATTATTGCTACCCGCAACGGTGGTTTATATGCAGTCACTATAGAAGAGCCAACAGAGCCGCCAGCTGATCAGACTCGTTCATCAACACCATTGCCTATTGTTGAAGAAAATAATGAGGCGCTAGCGGATGACAAACAGCCAGAATTAGTGGAAAGTGAAAGTAGTAACGAGCCATCCCGTAGTATTTTATTTCAAGAACAAAAACCCCTTTTATTTCCAGACTTACAAGAAGGCAATGGTGGACCAGGTATTACTCTACCTAAGCCACAATAATCATGTTACCTACCATTGTACTAGTGGGCCGACCCAATGTCGGCAAATCTACTTTATTTAATCGACTAACCAAAAGTCGTGACGCGCTCGTGGCTGACCTGCCTGGTTTAACACGAGATCGTCATTATGGTCGTGGAATAGGGGCAAGTCAGCCTTATTTAGTCATTGACACTGGCGGATTTGAACCCACAGCAGAAACGGGTATTCTCAAAGAAATGGCCCGCCAAACTTTATTGGCGATTGATGAGGCTGATTTGGTTCTCTTTCTTGTAGATGCACGTGCCGGTCTAACGCCTGAAGAGTATACCATTGCAGATAAACTCAGAAAATCACAACGCCCTGTCTTACTGGTCGTCAATAAAACAGAGGGTATGCAAAAAGCAGTGGTAAGCGCTGATTTTTATGCTTTAGGTTTGGGTGATCCACTTGCTATTTCATCTGCGCATGGCGAAGGTGTAAAAGATTTAATAGAACT
>CBFHHI010000100.1:0-3591 GCA_965655675.1 Methylophilaceae bacterium
TATTTTGTTCTTAGAAGGCACACCGAATGTTGCTAAGCGTGACCCACTCAACATTGGTAAAAACGTCCAAGAAATGCTAGAAAACGATTTAGCGTTGGAATATAGCGTAGTGAAACATCTCAAAAAAGCGATTGAAGCGTGTGAGAAAGCGGAAGATTTTGTGACTCGCGAGATGTTAGTGTCGCAATTAGATGATACAGAAATGGATCATGCATATTGGCTAGAAAAGCAACTTAAACTGATCAAACTAGTAGGTTTAGAAAACTACCTGCAAAGTCAAATGCAAGCCACACAAGGAGCCTAAATGAAAGTTGATAAAAAAATACTTGTCACTTTAAACGCCGTTTTAAAAAATGAGCTTACTGCAATTAATCAATATTTTTTGCATGCACGCATGTTTCGTAGCTGGGGATTAGAAAAGCTCAACGATTATCAATACAAGCAATCAATTCGCACCATGAAAGAAGCAGATAAAGTGATTGAGCGCATTTTGTTTTTAGAGGGCTTACCTAACTTACAAATATTAGGGAAATTGCTAATTGGTGAGAATGTTGTCGAATGCCTAGCCGGCGACTTAACCTTAGAGCGAGATATTCATCGGCCAGCTTTAGTTGAGGCGATTGCTATATGCGAACAAATGCAAGATTTCGTCACTCGGGAGTTATTTGAAGAGTTGCTAGCCGCTTCTGAAGAAGCAATAGACTGGCTAGAGACTCAGCAAACACTGATCAACGATGTCACACTGTCCAACTACCTACAATCACAAATTGAATCTGATGATTGACTTTAGGTTTTGCAGACCCATTCATGAAAAAAGCCGCAATAGCGGCTTTTTTCTTAGTCAAAAATAACCACTATTTTGTAGAATTAACTTGACAATCAATTTATAAACGATAATAATTCTCAATATCGTTCCTGTTTATGGAGTTGTCAATTGTACGTTTGTATTTGTAATGCAGTGACTGAACATGAGGTTAGCATCGCGATTGATGCTGGCGCAACCTCAGTTAAAGCACTCAATCGTCAGCTGGGCATTGGTACACAATGTGGTGCTTGTGTCAGTTGCGCCAAGGATTGTCTATCTAAAAAGCAGTCACAAAATACCAACTTCCATACAATGCCAATCAGTAACGTATTCCCTATCATCAAACAAGAGCAAGCTGCATAAATAATCCCCTTAACATCGGGAAAAAATCACAATATCTTGTTGATTTAGTTGCATCATCAGCAAACCCATCACACAGCATGCCCAGCCTGATAAGTCTGTGTTAAAATCCTGCCTTAATTTTAGTTACTCCATTTTATCTATAGGAATCTAACATGTTCATTTCTAACGCATATGCAGCAGCAGCTGCACCAAGTAGCGATTTATTTAGCCTCGCACCAATGTTAATTATTTTTGTTTTATTTTACTTTATGTTGATTCGCCCTCAAATGAAACAAGCGAAACAGCATAAGGCGATGATTAGCGCACTAAAAGTAGGTGATGAAGTAGCAACAACCGGCGGTGTTATTGGTAAAGTGACCAAGGTTAGCGATCACTTTATTGCGATTGAAATCACTACAAACACCATTATTAATGTGCAAAGACATGCTGTACAAACATTACTGCCACCAGGCACATTAAAATCCGTATAACCAATCTGGCATTCCCCATTTTTCATTTAAAAAGCATGAAGCGAGCCTCAACATGAACCGCTACCCTACGTGGAAATATATTTTAATCGCTGCGTCTATCATCATTGGATTGTTATATACCATTCCTAATTTATTTGGTGAGTCGCCAGCGGTACAAATCAGTCCGGCCAGGGCCACACTAAAAGCAGATCAAGCACTGTTGGGTAAAGTTGAGGCGGCGCTTGAACTAGCAGGCATCCCTTTTGATGGAATCTACCTTGATGCATCAGGTGTAAAGGTGCGATTTAAAAATCCTGAAGAGCAACTAAAAGCCAAAGATAGGCTTATTGAAAACTTAGGTAAAGACTATACCATTGCATTAAACTTGTTATCACAAACGCCTGATTGGCTGCTAGCACTAGGCGCAAAACCAATGTATTTGGGTTTGGATTTACGTGGTGGCGTGCATTTTTTGTTGCAAGTTGATATGCAAGCGGCATTAACCAAATCTGCGGAAAGCACTGTTGGCGACTTTCGTTCAGCGCTACGTACTGAAAAGATAAATTATACTGGCGTCTCGCGTGAGAATCTGGAAGTTGAAGTGCGTTTTGAAAACGAAGCTGAAAGAGAAAAAGCGCGCAGATTGCTCGCTACCAGCTATCCAGATATGACTTACAGCACCAGTGGCAGTGGCACAGATCTCAAACTAAAAGCAGTGCCTAGTGAACAAGCAAAAAAACAAATTCAAGAATTTGCACTAAAGCAAAACCTACTGACTTTACACAATCGTATTAACGAGCTCGGTGTGGCAGAACCAATTGTGCAACAACAAGGCTTTGACCGCATTGTGGTGCAATTACCTGGCGTACAAGATACTGCTAAAGCAAAAGAAATTTTAGGCCGTACCGCTGCGCTAGAAGTGCGCATGGTGACGGCACACGGCACTCGTAGTGACGCGAGAGATTTTGACCCTAAAAAAATAGAAGATGCGCTCAAAGGGATCATACCAGCAGGTAGCGAATTACTGTATTCAAGAATTCAGGAGCCGTTGCTGGTTTCTAAAAGCCTAGTGTTTTCTGGCGAAAACTTAGTCTCCGCCAGCCCAAAACCAAGCCAACAAGGTTCAGGCGCTGAAATTGCTGTGAGCTTAGATTCCAAAGGTGCTGGCTCCATGAAGTTAACAACGCGTGAAGGCGTCAATCGCAGAATGGCTGTTATCTTGGTGGAAAAAGGTAAAAAAGAAGTCTTAACCGCACCAACCATTCAAGCCGAGCTTTCATCACAATTTGTTATTACGGGCATGGCCAACTTACAAGAAGCAAATGACCTCGCCTTGCTAATGCGTGCAGGTGCTTTGGCTGCGCCTATGGAAATCATTGAAGAGCGCACTGTTGGACCAAGCATGGGGGAAGAAAACATTAAAAGTGGTGTTAACTCAACGCTGTGGGGTTTTGCTGCTATTGCCATCATGATGATGCTCTACTACATGTTGTTTGGTGTGGTTTCTGTAACAGCGCTGGCAATTAACCTATTGCTATTAGTGGCTTTGCTTTCTATGTTACAAGCGACGTTAACACTGCCAGGTTTAGCAGCGATTGCATTAGCATTGGGCATGGCGATTGATGCCAACGTATTGATTAATGAACGTATTCGTGAAGAGTTGCGTGATGGCAATACCCCACAAGCGAGTATTCGCATTGGTTATGAGAAAGCCTTCGGCACCATTATGGACTCTAACATCACCACACTGATTGCAGGCGCGGCATTGTTTATGTTTGGCACTGGTCCAATCAAAGGCTTTGCAGTTGTGCATGTGCTAGGTATCCTCACCTCAATGTTTAGCGCTGTGACTATTTCACGCGGCATTGTGAACTTGATTTATGGATATCGTCGTAAAATCGATACACTTTCTATTGGCCAAATTTACAAAGCCGATTAACCATCAGAATCGAATGAGTCAATAATTATGGAATT
>CBFHHI010000101.1:0-3053 GCA_965655675.1 Methylophilaceae bacterium
TTTTATTGGGCTTGGTGATGGTTCATTTGGTTGCTTTGCATGAGGTTGGCTCTAATAATCCAGATGGTATCGAAATTAAAGAAAACAAAGATAAAAAAACAGGTATTCCACTAGATGGTATTCCTTTTCATCCTTATTACACAGTAAAGGATATTGTTGGTGTTGTTGTGTTTTTGATGGTTTTTGCCGCGATTGTATTTTTTGCACCAGAAATGGGTGGTTATTTCCTAGAGCATAATAACTTCATCCCTGCTGATCCACTCAAAACGCCTGAGCACATTGCCCCAGTATGGTATTTCACCCCATACTACTCAATCTTGCGTGCTGTGCCTCCAGTATTGAACTCGCAATTTCCAGGCGTACTTGCGATGGGTTTGTCGGTAGTCGTGTTTGCTTTCTTGCCTTGGTTAGATAAAAGCCCTGTTAAGTCGATACGCTATCGTGGCGTGTTATACAAACGCTGGTTAGCCGCTTTTGTTATTAGCTTTATCATTTTGGGTTATCTTGGAACTGAGCCTTCAAACGTTTGGGGTCAGTTCGGCTCATGGGCTGGCGGTGCTGATCGAGCAACCGTTGTTGCGCGTATTTTTACGGCGATTTACTTTTTATTCTTTTTATTGATGCCTTGGTATACCGCACGTGATAAAACTAAACCAGTGCCAGAAAGGGTAACGTATTAAATATGAAACAGCTACTAGTTATTATTGCGCTTTTGCCGATGGTTGCACTTGCCAATACGGCAGTTATTACAGAGACTGCGCCTATCGATCCTTCTGATCAAGCCTCTTTGCAGAGGGGTGCACGCACTTTTATTAATAATTGCTTAAATTGTCATAGTGCAAATTATATGCGGTATAACCGCTTGGTGGATATTGGCTTAACCGAGAAGGAAATTAAAGAAAATCTATTATTTGCTGGTGAAAAAGTGGGTGACACGATGCGAGTTGCCATGGATCCACAAGATGCAAAAAAATGGTTCGGTGTGACACCGCCTGACTTGTCAGTTGAAGTGAGAGCGCGTGGCGTTGATTGGCTTTATGCTTACATGCGCGGCTTCTATAAGGATGAAACGACGCCAAGCGGATGGAATAACATTGTATTTGATAAAGTGGCCATGCCGCATGTTTTTTACCAACAGCAAGGCGAGCAAATATTAAACCATGAAACACATGCGTTAGAGTTAGTTAAGCCTGGGCGTTTAAACCCGGAAGAATATAACGCTTTTGTTGCTGATTTAACAAACTACATGGCTTTTATGGCGGAGCCTGCTAAATCGCAACGGAAAAGTTTGGGCATCTGGGTGTTGGTGTTTTTAGGTATTTTGCTTGTGTTAGCCAAAAAGATTAAGGCTGCTTACTGGAAAGATATTAAATAAGATTAATAATGAGCGCTTACAACTCAATAAAAGATAAGCGCATTTGAGGGTAAAGTAATTATGATGAAATTATATTCAGGCTCGGTGGATCCTTTTAGTCACCGTTGCCGTATTGTATTGTTTGAAAAAGGGATGGATTTTGAAGTGATAGACGTAGATTTAGCCAACAAGACAGAAGATCTTGCTGTGTTGAATCCATATGGTAATGTGCCAGTATTAGTTGAGCGAGACTTAGTGCTGTCAGAAGCGAATATCATTAATGAGTATATTGACGAGCGTTTTCCTCACCCGCAATTAATGCCAGCTGATCCTGTTATGCGTGCGCGCGCAAGACTTTTTCTGCATAACTTTGAGCAAGATTTGTTTAGTCACATTAAAGATTTAGAATCGAGTGACGAGGAGCGTGTTGCAAAAGCGCGCAAGACAGTGCGTGATAATTTAACGCAGCTCGTGCCTATTTTCAGTAAGCGAGATTACTTGCTTGGAGAAGAATACTCCATGTTAGATGTTGCTGTTACGCCTCTGTTATGGCGCTTAGAGCATTATGGTATTGATATGCCCAATCAAGCTGCACCATTGCTGAAATATGCAGAGCGCTTATTCTCGCGTCCACTGTATGCGGATGCAATGACGCCTTCAGAAAAAGTGATGCGCAGATAGTAATGGTTGATACAGTAGGGTCAACTAAGCCATATATGATTCGCGCCATTCATGAATGGTGCGTTGATAATGGTTTAACCCCTTACTTGTTAGTTGTTGTCAATGCGCAAACCGTAGTACCTAAAGCCTTTATTAAAAACGGTGAAATTGTACTTAATCTCAATTACTCAGCAACTAAAGATTTGCATATTGATAATGAGGCTGTTGTTTTTTCTGCACGATTTAGTGGGCATGCGCAGAATTTGTATATACCAATCGCAGCAGTCCGTGGAATTTTTGCGCGGGAAAATGGACAGGGCATGTTTTTTGAGTCAGAAGCGGAGATTGCCCCTGTTAGTGGCAATGACGTGAAAGCGGTTGAAGGGTCTGAACTAAATGCGAGTAAGGGAACGAAAAAAGCACCCAATCTGACTGTCGTCAAATAATTTTTTTAAATAATGGTAAATTATTAAAAAAAACACTAGCGTTTAAAATATAAAAAATGCTATAGTCACGCCTCAAATAAATGCCGGATTAGCTCAGATGGTAGAGCAGCGCACTTGTAATGCGAAGGTCATCAGTTCGATTCCGATATCCGGCACCAAAAATGTTAAAGAGTCATTGTGATACAAGCTACATATGCCACTTCATGTGGCTTTTTTATGCTTGATTTGTTTGACAGTAGTTTAAAAGTTGAGCATAATCGCGGGTTCGGTTAGGAGGGGTGGCCGAGTGGTTAAAGGCGACGGACTGTAAATCCGTTCTCTCTGAGTACGAAGGTTCGAATCCTTCCCCCTCCACCATTAAAAGCAGTAAGTTAAGATTGAAAAGTAGTGAGTAGTAGGTAAGTGAGCCGCAGTGCGGGAGTAGCTCAGTTGGTAGAGCTTCAGTTTTCCAAACTGAATGTCGCGAGTTCGAGCCTCGTCTCCCGCTCCAGCAAAGCATTCATTTGGAATGTGAGTGGCCCATGTGGCTCAGTGGTAGAGCACTCCCTTGGTAAGGGAGAGGTCGCGGGTCCGATTCCCGCCATGGGCACCAC
>CBFHHI010000102.1:0-1812 GCA_965655675.1 Methylophilaceae bacterium
CTGGAGATAACGTATCAATCTCAGTAGCATTGATTGCACCGATTGCGATGGAGGAAGGTTTACGCTTCGCTATTCGTGAAGGTGGCCGTACCGTTGGTGCGGGTGTCGTTGCTAAAATTATTGAATAGTAATTCATTTAAAATAGACGGCAGGCTTAAGCCTGCCGTTTCGCTCTTTATAAGGAAAAAACATGGCAGCTCAAAAAATTCGTATTCGTCTAAAAGCATTTGATTATCGTTTGATTGATCAATCTGCTCAAGAGATTGTTGAAACAGCAAAACGTACAGGCGCTGTGGTAAAAGGTCCAGTACCTTTGCCAACTCGTATTGAACGTTTCGATATCTTACGTTCGCCGCATGTTAACAAAACATCGCGTGATCAGTTTGAAATTAGAACGCATCAGCGCTTAATGGATATCGTTGAGCCAACTGATAAAACGGTAGATGCGTTGATGAAGTTGGACCTGCCTGCAGGTGTTGATGTAGAAATTAAGCTGTAATTAGGCTTAAGGGTTGTAATAAAGTTGGGAGTTCGGTATAATCCGCGCTCTTTCACAGAAGTCGGTCAATTGTAATCGACTTTTTAATTAAATAATAAGGAATAGATCATGAGCTTAGGGCTTATTGGTCGCAAGGTGGGCATGACCCGCGTGTTTACTGAGGAAGGTAATAGTATCCCAGTAACCGTGCTTGAGGTTAAACCTAACCGTGTGACACAGATCAAGACGGTCGAAACAGATGGCTATACTGGCCTTCAGGTTGCTTTCGGCGAACGTCGTGCTAGCCGCATTAATAAAGCGCTTACTGGGCATTATGCCAAAGCAGGCGCCGTTGCGGGTTCGGGCATACAAGAATTCAATGTTGACGCAGAAGTGACTGCTAATCATGCAATTGGCTCTGAAATTTCAGTGACGTTGTTTGAAGCGGGTCAATTAGTTGACGTGACTGGTACATCGATTGGTAAAGGTTTTGCTGGCGGTATTAAACGTCACCACTTTTCATCTGGTCGTGCATCGCACGGTAACTCTAAAGCGCATAAGAAAATCGGCTCACAAGGTATGGCGCAAGATCCAGGTCGAGTATTCCCTGGTAAGCGCATGGCTGGCCATTTGGGTGATGTTAAGGTGACAACACAAAATTTAGAAGTTGTTCGTGTTGATGCTGAACGTAACTTGTTGTTGATTAAAGGTGCTATTCCAGGTTCTAAAGGCGGCGACGTTGTAGTACGTCCAGCCATTAAAGCTAAAGCGACCAAAACACAGGGAGCTAAATAATGGAAATTAAATTAATCGATAACGCAGGTAAAGTAGCTAAAAAAGGCGTTACTGTCTCTGACGTTACTTTTGGTCGTGAGTTTAACGAGGCTTTGGTGCATCAAGTGGTTGTTGCTTATATGGCAAACGCCCGCACATCAACACGTGCACAAAAAACACGTGGTACTGTTGCTCACTCAACTAAAAAGCCTTACGGACAAAAAGGAACGGGTAATGCGCGTGCTGGTATGACGTCTAGCCCGATTTGGCGTGGAGGTGGACGTGCGTTTCCTGCAAGTCCAAAAGATAACTACACACATAAAGTAAACCGCAAAGCTTACCGTGCTGGTATGCAAACGATTCTTTCAGAGTTGGTGCGTCAAGAGCGTATTGTCGTAGTGGAAGACTTTAAAGTTGATTCGCCAAAAACAAAACAATTCGTAGAGAAAATCAAAGGTCTTGGCTATGCTGATGGCGTTTTGTTGCTAACGGATGGTTTTGACGAGAATTTATATTTATCTTCACGTAACCTTACAAACGTAATGGTTGTGGAAGCGCAG
>CBFHHI010000103.1:0-1429 GCA_965655675.1 Methylophilaceae bacterium
CAGTAAGGCATTCATTTGGAATGTGAGTGGCCCATGTGGCTCAGTGGTAGAGCACTCCCTTGGTAAGGGAGAGGTCGCGGGTCCGATTCCCGCCATGGGCACCACGAGTCGCTGCAAAGGTTGTAAGAATGATTTTTAGAAGGTTAAAGTTTTATTAAGTTAAATAAAACTTTTATAAAGCAAGATAAATTAAGTTAATAAAATTTTAGTTAAAACTAATTAAAGTAAAGGACTGGAAGATGGCAAAAGGTAAATTTGAACGGACCAAGCCGCACGTAAACGTGGGTACAATTGGTCACGTGGATCACGGTAAGACAACGTTAACAGCAGCGATTTCGACAGTGTTAACAAAGAAATACGGCGGCGACAAACGTGATTTTGCTGAGATTGACTCAGCGCCAGAAGAAAAAGCCCGTGGTATTACGATTAACACCTCACACGTTGAGTATGAGACAGAAGGCCGTCACTACGCACACGTGGACTGCCCAGGCCATGCTGACTATGTTAAAAACATGATTACTGGTGCTGCACAAATGGACGGTGCTATTTTGGTTGTATCAGCAGCTGACGGCCCTATGCCACAAACACGTGAGCACATCTTGCTAGGTCGTCAAGTTGGTGTTCCTTACATCATTGTATTCCTAAACAAAGCTGACATGGTTGACGACGAAGAGTTGTTAGAGTTGGTTGAAATGGAAGTGCGTGAATTGCTAAGCAAGTACGACTTCCCAGGCGATGACACACCAATCATCCGTGGTTCAGCTAAACTTGCACTAGAAGGCGACCAATCAGAGATTGGCGAGCCAGCTATTTTCAGATTAGCAGAAGCGTTAGACAGCTACATTCCAATGCCAGAGCGCGCAATTGACGGTGCATTCTTAATGCCAGTTGAAGACGTGTTCTCAATTTCAGGTCGTGGTACTGTAGTAACAGGCCGTATTGAGCGCGGTATTGTAAAAGTGGGTGACGAGATTGAAATCGTTGGTATCAAAGATACCGTATCAACAACCTGTACAGGTGTTGAGATGTTCCGTAAATTGCTAGATCAAGGTCAAGCGGGTGACAACGTAGGTGTATTGCTACGTGGTACAAAACGTGAAGATGTTGAGCGTGGTCAAGTGTTAGCGAAAGCGGGCACAATCAAGCCACATACAAAATTTACAGCAGAGATTTATGTGTTGGGCAAAGATGAAGGTGGTCGTCATACACCATTCTTCCAAGGTTATCGTCCACAGTTTTACTTCCGTACAACGGATGTAACAGGTGCGGTTGAATTACCTGCTGGCACAGAGATGGTAATGCCTGGAGATAACGTATCAATCTCAGTAGCATTGATTGCACCGATTGCGATGGAGGAAGGTTTACGCTTCGCTATTCGTGAAGGTGGCCGTACCGTTGGTGCGGGTGTCGTTGCTAAAATTATTGAATA